>CAMATH010000005.1 GCA_945860955.1 Planctomicrobium piriforme | reverse complement strand
GCCCCCCCTTCCTAAGGGGGGGAGCCGCCTGCGGCGGCGGAGTTTGTGCCGTAAAATGGGGCCACACAAAGTAGTGTAGGTCAAGACACGGGTTGCCGGGACTGGCTGTTGCTCGATTGTGGTTCCGAAATTCAAATTTCGCCCATCGAGTTTCATTCGATATTCGGCCACTGCGGCGGATCGTGTTGCGTCTTTCCTACGAACGACCAGCTTCCACCACGGCGGTCACTCCCCCTGGGGCGTCGGTAGTGGGCCAGAGTATTCGGCGGGGAGGAGGCGGTTGCACTGTTGCTGGGGATCGAACCAGCGCCAGCCGAGGTACCGCCAGGCACCGGGGGAGACGGCCCGCAGGGTGGGTTGCGGCAGAATCCGGCCGTCCCGTTTCTGGATCGTGCCGGTGGGGGTGCCGCCATCGCAGGTCGCCCATTCGCGGTTCGGCAGGCACAAGAAGGTCGCAAGGCACTCCCCCGTCTCCCGCGACCAGGCTTTCAGTGTGTTGTCAGCCGAAGCCGAGAGGAGCTACGCTCGTAACCGCAGCGGCGGCTCGGCAGGCGCTGCGCCCACTCTTGACCTGGCTCCTCGACACCACACGTCGCTTTTGTTGTGAATAGGCGACGGTGGAAATGCCAGCCCCGGCTCAGCACCCGAGCTGCACTGGCCAACAGGTCGCAGTGGCTGCAAGTACATGTGATGACTTCACATCCCACCTCGGATACAAATTCCAGGAACTTTTCCCTCCCGAGACGCGTCGAACTTTCCACACCAACCACCAGACGGCCGTGGCCAAACCAGATCAGGACTTGATTGCGGAGTGCCTGCGCGGGCAATCGCACGCGTTCGGGGATCTGGTTGCGCGCTACCAAAACCGGCTGTACAACACGTTGCGGAACCTGCTCGGCTCTGCTGAGGAGGCCCAAGACGCCTGCCAGGACACCTTCCTGACCGCCTACCAGAAGCTCCATACCTTCGGCGGACGCTCGGCCTTCTACTCGTGGCTGTTCCGCATCGCGTTTAACACCGCCATTAGCCGAAAACGCAAGCGGACCCGGGTGCTGGCGTCGATTGACGCGGCCCGGGAACAGTCTGGCGATGAGCCGGTCGATCTTCGGGAAGACCTCCAGCCCCATGTCCCCATGGAAATCGCCGAACGACAGCAGGCCGTGCGGGCCGCGTTGGACGAACTCTCGGAAGAGTTTCGCACGGTGTTGGTCTTGAAGGAGATGGAAGGGTTGAAGTACGAGGAAATCGCCGAGATCGTCGATTGCCCGATTGGAACAGTTCGCAGCCGGATTCACCGGGCGCGAGAAGAGTTGCGTCAACGCCTGTCCTCGTGGATGGCGGAAGCGGAGGCGTCATGAACAAACCCACACCCAGCGACGAACTGCTCTCCGCGTATGTGGATGGCGAACTCTCGTCGGCGGAAACCGAATGGATCGAAGACTGGTTGCGCGCGAATCCGCAGGGGCAGGAAAGGGTCGCGCACTACCGTCTGTTGGGGGGAGCGATTCGCGGGCTACCCCCGTCCGAGTTGTCGGCCGAATTCCCAGCGCGGGTGTTGCGATCGATTGAACGGGACATGCTTCTCCCCCGTCCGGATACCAGCCCGGCTTCCCGTCCCACCCCCTCGGCATCGCCAGAAAAACCCCGTTCGCGATCCTGGCTCCGATGGGGGGTGCGGATTCTGGCGCCCCTGTCGGCGACTGCACTCGGCTTACTGGTCTTGTTTTCCAACGTCCTTCCGGAATCTCCATTCCAAGGCGCGGCGACCAATGAGCCGATGTCGAGTCGTCAAGAAATGACTGAGCATGCCGCTCCCCCAATGGCGCCCCCCGCCCTGATGGAGGCCCGAGTACCGAAGGCAGCGTCTCCGGCATTGAGGAGGATCCGCACGGTCGCCTCGACAAAATCGATCAAGGAATTCGTCGCAGCGCTCGATACCCAACACACGCAACCGGAGCGTGTCGTATTGGTCACGATCGAAGTCGCGGCTTCCGACTATTCGACTTCTTTGGGAGCGATCGCTGACCGTCAACAGGCTCTCAAGACTGCGGTGGACGCGTTTCAGCGTTTGAATTTCAAGGAGGCCCCTCTCTCCGAAGAACGATCACTGCACCGCGAAATCGTGCGGGCCAGCGACAAAGAGGTTCCGGAACCGGGGCCGCCGGCACCACCGAAAGGAGACCTGCAGAGCCAGACCAGTCTCCCGGGGTCAGAGAACGAAACGCTGCTGATGATGGCGGTCGGCGAGACACAGGCGATGGTCGACGCGTTCGCCGACATGCTCGATCGCGACGAAAATGAAGCGATCATTCTGAACGTGGCCAAATTCGAATTGATGACGCTCGACCAGGAAACAAACGAACTCGTCGGAGACTTCTACGAGAACGCCACCCTATCCGACCTCACTTCAATTGCCACGGGTGTCGCCGACACCGCCCAAGAATCTGACGCACCCCAGGGCGATCCGGAATCCACCCGCGAAAAGGGAATCGAACACCACAGAATGTTCGCGTTGGTGACGATGCCCGCCGCTCTCACCAGCCACGAGTCGGAATTCGACGCGGACCCCGGACACCTGCCTCCTGCGGGGCCGGCACAATCGACGGCGGATGTTGCTCCCCTTCCGGTTGCACCGGGCTCAAAATCCGTACCGACTCCTGCGGCACGCCCGATCGATCCGGCACCTGTTGGAGACTCCCCACTGCTGGCTGAACGCAAGGCGAGTCCGCCGAATCGTTCAGCCCCCCTTTTCAAGGGCGGCCTCGGTGGTGGGGGAATGCCGTCGTCGGCACAGGCCAAGTCGAAGCAGTCACCAACGAGTGCGGAGAAGTCCGCGTTCGATTCCTCGGAGAACAAGGCCATAGTTCACGGAACCGCGTCCCGGATTCTGATTCAATTCGTCGTACGTCCGAGCGTCGAACCGGCGGCCACGGCACCAGCGCCGAAGTGACATCTTCTCATTGAATGTAGGGTTCATCGCGGCGCAGCCGCCGTCACATCCCGAACGGGATGCCATAAAGTAGCCGGGGGTCGAAGCGAAGCGCAGACCCCCGGGAAGCGGCGTGTCTGGAACAGCATCCCGGAGGGATGCCAGAATCGTGGTCGGCTATTTCGGTCACGATTCTTAATTTCCCGCTGTCAGGCAGGCGGGAGAGCGATTCTTTCGTATGCCGCGAAACACTGATACCCATGCGAGAGTCTCACACGGCAACTACGCTTCTGGCATCCCTCCGGGATGCACACAATTCAACAACCCTACCCGGGGGGTCTCCGCTGCGCTGCGACCCCCCGCTACTGGAATGCATCCCAAACGGGATGCGACCGGCGGCTGCGCCGCAGTGGAGGTGAGTTTGTGGACAACGACTAAGTGCCTGTCCAAGATCAATTTCGTGGTTTGAGAAAACACAGACGATTTTTGACAACGGCTAAAACACCGACTGCCCACCCTGAACCGGTTGCTGTCCGCCGGCCGGGGAGACGGAGGTTGGCGGTTTGGGCTTTCGGCCACCGGCGTAATCCTGCCGTTTGGTGGCGTAGCGGATCGGGAACGACGGCCAGACCTGCTGGGTCGTGCCGTCGACTTTGGCGATCGGTGCGTCAAACACCCGTCCGGACCACAGCACATTCTCGGAGACCCACTGGGTGAATCCCAGCCATTGCCGATCGGGGGCTGAGATGTCGAAGAAATTCCGCGCTTCGGGTTTGAAGCCCATGAACTCGCGGGGCAACGGAGCGGTATGCATCGCCGTCAGGAGGATCGCCATGGTCAGGTAGCCACTGGCCGCAGCCCAGACCCAGCGGATCACTTCGTACAGCCGAGAGTCCAATTCGATTTGTGTCGGCGCGAGATGTTCTGTCCCGAGGCGAAACAGAAACACAAACAGCGAGAATAGGCCAACCAACGCGACAAAGTCGGCGTACGGCGCGACTTTTCGCCCCATCCCTTCCAGTGCCGGCGCGACCACCTCGAAAAAATTCATCGCCAGCAGGCCCGCGAACAGCACACAGAAAAAGTGCAGAATCGCTCCCCACGCCCCTTCGCTGGCGACGCACCACGCCACCGCGCCAAAGATCAACAGCAGCACGAACCCAAACATCGCGTCCATCGTGATTTAACCGGGTGAAGCCAGCGTTCGAGTTTAAGTTCTGATCCAGAGTTCCGCTGTCGCCTGGCCCCCTTTTACCGAGGGGCGGGGCGACCCGCTACTTGACGTTCGCCTGCAGCTCGGCGAGCGAGGTCGCCCCTTTGACGACCAGTCGCAAGCCCTCTTCGCTCATGTAGAGCATTCCGTTCTTGCGGGCCTCGGCACGAACCGCGGACACCTGGGCGTTTTCGCGGATCATGTCCCGCAATCGCTCGTTGATGATCAACAATTCGAAGACCCCCTGCCGACCCTTGTAACCGAGCCCGCCGCAGGTGGGGCAGGGATTGTTCTCGTCGTCGGGTGGGCGGTGGAAGGCGTCGATTTTCTCGGAAGGGAGGCCGAGCTTTTTGCACAATTCCGGCTTGGGCTGATACGCCTGCTTGCAGTCATCGCACAGTTTGCGAACCAGCCGTTGGCCGAGGACGCCGGTGATCGCCGACGCCAGCATGAACGGCTCAATCCCCAGATCGAGCATGCGGTACAGGGCGCTGATCGTGTCGTTGGCGTGGACGGTCGAGAAGACCATGTGCCCCGTGTTGGCCGCCTGGCAGGCGATTTTCGCCGTTTCGGCGTCGCGGATTTCCCCGATCATGATCACGTCGGGATCTTGTCGAAGGATACTGCGGAGCGCACTGGCGAACGTGTTGCCCCCCTTCAGATTGACTTCAATCTGCTGGACGTTGGGAATGGTGTATTCGATCGGGTCTTCGACGGTGATGATGTTCTGCTGCATCGCGTCGATGTCGTTGAGAATCGCGTACAGCGTCGTCGATTTGCCCGCACCGGTGGGACCGCAGGAGAGGAACATTCCATGAGGCTGATTGATCACCTCGCGGATCTGATCCTGCATCTGTTTGCGCATCCCCAGTTGCAGAATCTTGGAGACCGATTGCGACTGGTCGAGAATACGCACACTCAGCTTCTCGCCTTCGCGCGTTCCCTGGGACGCCGCACGGAAGTCGATCTTGCGTTTCTCGAGAATCGCCTTGAAACTTCCGTCCTGCGACTTGCGTTTCTCGGTGATATCCATCGCCCCCAACACCTTAAAGATATTGATGATGGATTCGCCCATCGCCCGGTCGAACGGCTCGGCGGGGTACATCACGCCGTCGATGCGGTACCGGACGGCGAATTCGTCTTCTTTGGGTTCCAGGTGGACGTCGGTCGCCCGGCGCATGATGGCGTCGTAGATCAATTCTTTGGCGGCGACAAACCCACGGGATTTTTCGGCCTGTTTCGATCGACTGTCGTCTTCGCCACGACCTGAGACCGACTTCCCGATGAACCGGATGGGAGGGCCAAGGGCGCTGTCGCGGGCTCCTTTGTTGGGGGCGATATTGATGCCAAAGCGGGCGGCGGCGCGAATGATGAGCGACTGAATGTGCGCCGGCGTCATCACCTTGGCCGAGTCGGGAACGCGATCGTTGCGTTCCTTCACGTACAGTCCCAGAGGGAGCCCGTAGGCGAGAATCGACCCCAAGAGCCCCAATCCGAAAAAGGGGACGGTGACCCCCGCGAGCAGTCCAATCGCCCCTCCCGCGAGAACGGCGAGATTCCAGTTCCCCGCGTCGAGTTTGAGCGATTGGGAATCGTCGTCGACCCAGTTGGTGGTATGCGTCCAGAGAAAGAACAGGGCGAGCAGGGGGGCGAAACGAAACAGGCTGATGTACCAGCCAGCCCCTGTCCCCCTTGAGGCCGCCCCGCGCGGATCGCGCATGTTCCCGCGGACAAACCCCCCGGGCGATCGGGGATAGCGATCGCTGGAGCTGGCGGACGGCGCAACAGCGGCAGATTGGGGAGCGACGGGCTGAGCGGCCCCCGCCTGTCCGTCGGCGGGTTCCCCGAATGGGGGAGCGCCAGCGCCGTCGGTCGGGGGGTATTGCGCAAACGCTGGAGCCGTGAAAAGGCATCCGAGCAGCAACAGCCACCACACTCTTGTGCGACCAGAGATCACGTCATCTCCCTCTGACGATGGACGGAATGGGGACGCCGGCGGGGTCGCGCCACGGCAGCGCCACCCGTGGAAATATACTCAGAAACAGCATCAGATGCGAATGAAAAACTCAGAATCTGGGGGAATTGCCCGGCCGGCGGAGGGGTGAGCCCAGTGAGATTCCGTTTACCGTTGAATATTCCCGCAGGGATGTTACAGTATTGGCCGAACAGATAGAAATCTGACTAACAGCGAAAGGTCGTGCGTTTGCAGTCCGTGACTGCTGCGTGACGTTTCTGTTCCCAGCAGCCACCGGCTACACAGGCAGGTACAAGAAGACATGTCGATCACGAAAGAGCGGAAGACGGAGATCATCCAGGACTATCGACGAACCGATTCGGACACCGGTTCGCCTGAAGTTCAGGTGGCGATGCTGACCCATCGCATTGAGGAGTTGACGGCTCATTTGACGGTCCATCCGAAGGACCACTCCAGCCGGCGGGGTCTGTTGATGCTCGTCAGTCGCCGTCGGCGGCTGCTCGACTATCTGCGGCGTCATGCGCAGGAAAAGTATCTCTCCATCATCGGGCGACTCCAGCTCCGCAAGTAGCGGAGGGGGTGGTCTGACATCAGAAACACCAGGTGTGCACAGTGAAAGTGACGGATGTGAAAGTAACGGTTGAACGTGAGGTAGGGGGAAGGAAGCTCAGTCTGACAACGGGGGAGATGGCGAAACAGGCCGCCGGGGCAGTGGTGGTGCAGTACGGAGAGACAGTTGTCTTCGTCGCCTGCCAAGACGGCCCTCCTCGTCCGGGGATTGATTTCTTTCCGTTGACGGTTGACTACCGGGAGCGTGTGGCGGCGGCAGGTAAGTTTCCCGGGGGCTTTATTAAGCGGGAAGGGCGCCCGACGTTAAAAGAAGTTCTGACGGCGCGGCTGACCGACCGCCCGATTCGCCCGCTCTTCCCCGAGGGGTATTTCGACGAAGTCCAGGTGATGGCGAATGTTCTCGCCTGTGACACCGACAACGACCCCGACGTTCTCGCCATTATTGGTGCCAGCGCCAGTCTGTCGGTCGCCGGCCACATTCCTTTTAATGGCCCCCTGTCGGCGGTTCGAGTCGGTTTGATCGACGGCGAATTTGTCCTGATGCCGACTCAGGAGCAATTGAAGACCAGCGCTCTCGACCTGGTAGTCGCCGGCACGAAGGCTTCCATTTTGATGATCGAAGGCTTCGGAGACCAGCTCCCCGAAGAGCAGATGGCCGACGCCCTGATGTTTGGCCACCGCGCGATCCAGGAAATCTGCGATCTGCAGTCGGAACTGGTGAAAAAAGCGGGGGTCGTCCGCACTCCCTACGTCGCCCCTCCCGCCAACCCCCTCATCGCCCGACTCAAAAACGAAGCGTACGCTCAGGTCAAAGAAGCGAAGTCGGTCGTCGGCAAGCAGGATCGCGCCGAAGCGGTCTCGAATGTCAAGAAAGCCTGGAAGGAAAAGCTGTTTCCCGCTGGGGCTGTGACAACCGCCGATGGCGCCACGGTCGCACAGTTCGACCACGCAATGTCGGAAGTGGTATCCCGGGTCGTCCGCGATCTGGCGCTCGAAGGACGTCGACCCGATGGTCGCGGTGCGGCCGATCTGCGCGACGTTTCTTGCTCCGCAGGGGCCATTCCCCGCGTTCACGGGTCGGCTCTGTTCACCCGTGGCGAAACGCAGGCCCTGGTCACCGTGACTCTGGGAACCGTTCGGGATGAGCAACGGGTCGACGGGTTGTTTCCCGAGACCACCAAGAAGTTCATGCTCGACTATTACTTTCCTCCGTACTCGGTGGGTGAGTGTAAGCCAATCCGTGGGCCTGGCCGTCGTGAAATGGGTCATGGTGCCTTGGCCGAGCGTTCGGTGGAACGGGTTCTCCCCGGCGCCGACAAGTTCCCCTACACGATCCGCGTCATCTCGGACATCATGGAATCGAACGGTTCCAGCTCGATGGCGAGTGTCTGTGGCGCCACGCTCGCCCTGATGGACGCGGGTGTTCCGATTCGTCAACCGGTCGCGGGGATTTCGATTGGCTTGGTGAAGGAAGGAAGCAAGTATGTGCTTCTGACCGACATCATTGGCGACGAAGACCACTACGGCGACATGGATTTCAAGATCGCAGGAACGGGCAAGGGGGTCACCGGGATCCAGCTCGACCTGAAGATCGACGGAATCAACGAAGAGATCATTCGCGGCACTCTCGCACAGGCGAAGGAAGCCCGGCTGAGTCTGTTGCGTTCGATGTTGGCGGCGATTCAGCGGCCTCGTAAAGAGATTTCCGCTCACGCTCCCCGGCTGGTCCGTCGTCAGATCGATCCGGCGAAGATCGGTCTGCTGATCGGCCCGGGTGGCAAGACCATTCGCGCCATCCAGGAAGAGACGAAGACCACTCTCGACGTCGACGATTCGGGTTGGGTGACGATTTCTGGCTTTGATCAGGCGGGTGTTGAAGACGCCGTCGGCCGGGTCGAGGCGCTCACCGAAGAGATCAAGGTCGGAAAGATCTACAACGGAACCGTCAGCTCGGTGAAGGATTTCGGTGCGTTCATCGAAATCGTTCCTGGCAAAGACGGGTTGTGTCACATCAGTGAACTCGCTGACGGTTACGTCAAGTCCGTGCTCGACATCTGCAAAGAGGGTGACAAGGTGCAGGTGAAGGTGATCGCGGTGGACGATCAGAACCGGGTAAAGCTCTCTCGCAAGGCGGCGCTCGCCGAGCTGGCGGGAGGTGGCGACACTGACAGCGACGACGCGAGTTCGTGACCAGGAAACTCGGGAGTGCGCCATGTCTGCCGAGGTTCCCCTGGCGGACGACGAACGACAGCGTCTGGTAGACCAGTACGCCCAGATCGCCGCCTTGGCCGGTGGGCTGGCGCACGAAATTCGAAATCCCCTGTCGACGATTTCCCTCAACCTTGAACTTCTGGTTGAGGATATCGCGCAGGGGGATTCTCCCCGCGACCGTCGCATGCTTCGCAAGCTGCAGACGGTCCAGCGGGAGTGTGGGCATCTTGAGACAATTCTCGAAGATTTTTTGCGGTTCATTCGAGTCGGTGAAATCGATCTCGAGCGAACCGATCTGAACGAGCAGGTTCGGCAGTTCGTCGACTTTTACCAGACCGAAGCCTCAGCCGCCGACGTCGAAATCAGTCCGCACCTGGGGACGGACCTGCCTCCGGTGATGCTCGACCTGACTCTCTTTCGGCAGGCCCTCTTCAACCTCTCGCGGAACGCACTCCAGGCAATGCCCAAAGGAGGCTTGCTGGAATTGCAAACCTGTGTGCGCGATGGGTGGCTGGAATTGTCACTGATCGACAACGGCTCGGGGATGAACGAAGAGACCGTCAAGAACATCTTCAAGAAGGTGTTCTTTTCGACCAAGCCAGGCGGTACGGGATTGGGCCTTCCGACCGTTCGCAGAATCGTGGAGTCACATGGGGGACGGATTTCGGTGGATAGCGCCCCCGGTCGCGGCACCCGATTCACAATCGCCATTCCTCCCGCTCCGGACTCCTCCGTTCCATGAATGTCCCCGCAGAACAGGCGGTTGAATCGACCGCCATGCCGATCCGTGTGCTGATCGTCGACGATGACGAGTCGCACGCCGAGGCGGTCGCGGAGAGCCTGGAACGGAGCGGCCGTTACGAGTGCACGGTCGCCAATTCCGGTCCCCGCGGCGCCAGCCTGATCGAGAGCGACACGTTCGATGTCGTCATCACCGATCTGCGCATGGCGGACGTCGACGGGCTGGCGATTCTTCGCAAGACTAAAGAGGAACTCCCCGACGCGGAAGTGATCCTGCTGACCGGGCATGGCTCGATCAATTCCGCGGTCACCGCGATGCAGCACGGAGCCTACACCTATCTCACCAAGCCCCTCGATATCCATGAATTGCGGGCCGCTGTGGAAAAGGCGTCGGAGCGCCTGCGACTGATCCGCCAGACCGCCGAGCTGAATCGCAGGCTGGATGAGAAATTTGGGTTTGAAGGGGTGATTGGAAACAGCCCGCAAATGCATCGGCTGATCACTCAGTTGCAGCAGATCGCCCCGACCGACAGCACGGTGTTGATTCAAGGAGAGAACGGCACAGGGAAAGAACTGGTCGCCCGCGCGATCCACCAGAACAGTCGGCGGAAGAGCAAGCCGTTCGTTCCACTCAACATCTCGGCTCTGTCCGAAAGTATTCTGGAAAGTGAATTGTTCGGGCACGAAAAGGGATCTTTCACCGGAGCCGAGCGGCGCCGCGTCGGGCAGTTTGAGTTCGCCAATGGCGGGACGCTGTTCCTGGACGAGGTGGGTGAAATGCCGATGAACACGCAGATCAAACTGCTGCGCGTTCTCGAAGACGGGCATATCACGCGGGTGGGGGCGAACGAGCAGGTTCGCGTCAACGTGCGGCTGGTGGCGGCGACCAATGCCGACATGAAAGAGATGGTCGCCAAGGGGTCATTTCGCAAAGACCTGTATTACCGCCTGAATGTCGTCAACGTCTTTCTGCCGCCATTGCGTGAGCGGAAGATGGACCTGCCGTTGTTGATGGACCATTTCCTGCGGGAAATGCTCAACCGGCACACAAAGCAGATTCAAGGGTTTTCGAAGGCGGCCCGGTCGGCGCTGATCGCCTACGATTGGCCTGGGAACATTCGGCAGTTGCGGAACACGGTGGAACGGATGCTGGTGGTCGATCTGGATGGCCTGCTCGACATTGATGATCTGCCCGACGATATTCCTCCGCTACACAACGTGCCGGCCGACGTTGAGCGGAGCGTTGTTCCGATTCGGGGGAGCGATTCCCTGATGGGGCATACGTTGGAAGAGATCGAAAAGTACTACATTCAGCGCACGCTGGAAGCGACACAGGGGAATCGCGAAGAGGCGGCCAAGGTGCTGGGGATTGGCGAGCGGACGCTGTATCGAAAGATCAAGGAATGGGGAATCTAGCGCCACAGCCTGACCCGGTCGCCGTTCCTGGACCAGTGAAGAAGCGACGTTGGCTTCGACGACTCGGCTATGTCGTCGCCGGTGTGTGTGTGCTGTTCAACGTGATCGCGTACTGTCAGGCGCGCTCGATGACGCATTTCAGCCGGGGCGGTCCGCCCATGCCCAGGCCAGAGCATCTCTCGTTGCCGGCGAAACTCTGGTACGGCCTGTTTGGCGTCAGCGTCCCCCGTCCGGAGAATCACGAGACACCGGTCGACCATGGACTGGAATATTCCGAACGCACCGTCGAGGTGGGACCGGGAGTCAAGCTCGAATTGTGGTGGGTGCCCGCCTTGGAATCGAGGGGATTTGTGATCGCCCTGCATGGTTATGGCGACTGCAAATCGAAGCTGTTGACACAGACCGAGGTGTTCCACGAACTCGGCTACGATGTGATGCTGGTGGACTTTCGGGGGAGCGGCGGATCGAGCGCCAGTCACACCTCGCTGGGGGTCGAAGAGGCGGAGGATCTGGAGGCGGTGTGGGCGACTGTGTCCGAAGAGGCGCGAGGCAGGCCGATTTATCTGTATGGCCGCTCAATGGGGGCGGTCGCCGCCCTGCGGGGGATATCGCGTGGCCAGATCAAGCCGGTCGGCGCGATTCTGGAATGCCCCTTCGACCGAATGTCGACAGCGATTCGCCGGCGTTGTGATCTGGTGGGGGCACCCCGATTTCCGACGGCGGAGCTGCTTCTGTTCTGGGGGAGCGTGCAGTTGGGAATGAACGCGTTCGAACACAATCCGGTCGATTACGCCCGCGACGTCACCTGCCCTGTTCTGTTGTTGCGCGGTGCGGACGATCCGCGGGTGCATCAAAGTGATCTCGAGGAGATCGCCCGCAATTTGCCGACCTCGCCCAAGGTGGAAGTCTTCGCCGGCTGCACGCACGATCCCTGTGTGCAGCACGACCGAGCGAGATTTCGCGAGATTCTGGCGGACTTTTTTCAGAATGATCCGCCGGTGATCCCGGCGTTCTAAGTCGCTGGTTCCACCCTGCCGACCTCAACCACCCATCAACCCCCCGCCCCCTTCTTTCCTTTTCCCCTGGGCTTCAATCGTGCGACGCATCGGAATCCCACGTCATCGGGACGCTGGTTTCCGGAGACCCCTGTTCGGACGTATGTAAACCATTCCGGCGATCCGCCCTTCACCACCCGCTTATCCGTCGATCCTTGGGAGCGCGGGCCGGGGGGATTTCTCAGCGTCCCCTTCCCTTCCTCAGCGACCTTCTTAAAGGTGTCTTCGAGATACCAGTCGGCGACCCACTCGCGCACATTGCCCGCCGTGTCGTACAGACCAAACGGACTGAGGTCGGCAGGATACAGTCCGACGGCGGTGATCTGGCTGGGTTGGCGGGGCTGCGGCCAGAGAGGAATCCCCTCTCCCCACGGGTGCGGAAACGCATCGACTCCCCGCGCCCCTTTTTCCCATTCTGCTTCCGTTGGAAGTTCCTTCCCTGCCCACTGCGCATAGGCGCGCGCCTCGGCCCATAACACACCAGCGACCGGGTCGTTCGCGTTGCTGGAACGAACTCCAGGTTCCGCGGGCCGGTTTTTCGAGGGATGATCTCCCGAGCGAAACCGCTTGTATTGACCCACCGTGACTTCATGCAGGTCGATATAGAACCCCTCCAGTACAACGGACAATTGCGGTCGGCAATTCTCAGGGCCGCGATCCGAACCCAAGACTGAGGGGCCCGCGGGCACTAGACACATCACCATCCCGTCGGCGTCGCAGAGTACCCGCCACGGAAAACCGTCTTCGGTATAGCCCGCCGCCGGCAAAGGTGTCAGCCCAGGGGGCAGTTCGTAGTTTTCGGGTGACCCACTGACGGCATGCCGAACTTTCGGATGGTGCATCAACACCGGGTCGGCCGCCATCGACTCGTCGAACAGGAACCGAGTGGAATCGACTCCTCCGGTGTCGCTCGCGAACGTGACGGTGTCGACGTTCGGAACGTCCGAATCGATCGCGAGATGAACTCCCGCCTGCGATCGATCGGCGACCGTTTTGAATTTGTCTGTCAGCCGATGGGGTTCCGTGTCACCGGAAAACACCTCACGCGAGCGATTCCGCACCGCAGTCGGAGGTTTGACCGTATCCAGTTCGCTCCCAGCTTCGTTACCGCCGATTTCTTGTTGCGAAACAGGACGGGAACCGGTCGCGGCGTCCGTCAAACCGCTACTTTCGCCGGAGGATCGTTGAGTCGACGGAAGATGACTGGCGGTACCCTCGGCCGGTTGTTGATCGGGAATGGCGGCACTCGGTGGCGTGGGGCCAGTCGCCGATGGGGCCGACGCCTGCGCGTTGGCGTCGGAAGAACTCGTCCCGCCAATCTGCTTCCCACCAAACGTCTTTGTGGGTGACGGGGTACATCCACCCGCGAAGAAGAGCAGCACGCTCAGACAGACGAGCGTTTTCTGAAGGGAACTCATGCCGACCACCTGTTTGTAGACCACGAACTCGCTTCCCTGTCGGAATTTCCGCTGACGGGATCATTGATTCTTGGGGGGTTGAGTCGGGTTTGCAAGTCGAGAGAACGTTTCTCTGCCGACCGAGGAGTGGCTCGGATTGGTTTCCTGCAATCAGAGCTCTCCGTCGGCATCGATCGGGCAATCACGAACCCTTCCCCGAATCTGCCGATTCACCGTCCGGCGGCAGTGCCTTCTTGTCGCGTGTCAGCACCGCCTGTTTCAGCAGAAATTCGATTTGGCCGTTCACGCTTCTCAACTCCTGATGCGCCCAGCGTTCGACGGCGGTGTAGACCGCCGGATCGAGTCGCAGCAGAAAGGGTTTTCGTTCCATGGCAGCCTCGGTCGTCGCACTCCGCGACGTGGGAAAGGTAAGAACGGGCCGACGATCATCGCCGGCCCGCTCATCACGGCCGCAACTTACGGAAGTCTCGCTCCGTTGAATCCAGCCGCCTTCGTCCGAACATGGCCCACGACCCGCCGAAACTTCCGAGAGGGGCGCGAGCGGTCGCTTGGGACCAAGCACAAACCCGCCGTCGTTACGAGTACAGCGTTCCCGCGTTCACAACCGGAGTCACTTCCGCCTCGCCGCACAGCACCACCAACAGATTGCTGACCATCGACGCCTTCCGTTCATTGTCGAGTTCCACCACCTGCTTCTCGGCGAGTTCCTCCAGCGCCATCTGCACCATGCTGACGGCACCATGGACGATCATTTTCCGGGCGGCGATGATCGCTTCGGCCTGTTGACGCCGCAGCATCGCGCCGGCGATTTCGGGAGCATATGCCAGGTGGGTCAACCGAGCCTCTTCCACCACCACACCCGCCTTGCCGAGACGCTCTTGAAGCTCTTTTTGCAGCGCCTCCGAGACTTCGTCGACCGCGCTGCGGAGTGTGATCTCCCCCTCTTCACCGTGGTCATACGCGTAGCAGTTCGCCAGGTGACGCAACGCCGATTCGCTCTGCACATGAACATATTGCTCGTACTTTTCGACATCGAACAGAGCCTGCGCGGTGTCGTTGACCCTCCAGACCACGACCGCCGCGATTTCAATCGGGTTGCCTCGCTTATCGTTCACTTTGAGCCGCTGGGTTTCCATGTTACGAGAACGGAGCGACATCCGCTGCTTCGAATAGAACGGATTCGCCCAGAAAAACCCGCTGTCGCGCACGGTTCCTTGGTAGGCGCCGAAGAGCAGAATCGCTCGCGCCTCATTCGGCTCCTGCGCGAAGTGGCCCACGAGGAGAATGATCCCGGCGACAAAAGTTGGAATTGTGGCAAACAGGAACCAGGCGCATTTCTCGCTGACTGTCTTTGTCAGGTAGATGGTGAACACTGTGGCTGCCACTCCCGACAACAGCACCAAAATGTTGAACACCAGCATCGCCCAACCGCTCCGCGCTTCGATCCGCTTCTCGTGACTCATGATCCGGTTCCTCGTGAAATTTGGGTTTGGGATTCATTTCCGCCTGCGATAGCGAAATGATATCACTGTGATATTGAACGCAGCAAGGGAGCGGAGGGATCTTTGAAAACTTGGAAGAGTCCTGGGAGATTGTCCGTCGCAATGCCATGCGGGCCATTCACACCGGACGATCGGAATATCAACAAGCGTCGCTGACTCTGCGAATCTCCGCTTTCGAGTCGCGTGCCACTCTGGTTCACCTTGTATCGCCCGGTGAATTCGGGGTACAAGGGGGGCACGATGATGAGTCCCCTGCCGATGGATTTGGCCGCATGAGTACTGAACCGGAATCCGGTGAACTGAGTCCCGAGGAACCGTCGGACTGGAGTGTCGACGAGATTGAACTCGCGTATCAGAAAGCGCTGGAGGCGTTTGATGAGTCGGCGGAGTTGAGGGTGGGAGAGGGGGACTCGGAGGCTGAGGAGTCACTTGCCGATTCGCCTTCGCCGACCGATCTCGGGGAGCGCGCAGGGGTTGAGTCGGCTCTCGCGGACCCGGGGGCGGCGTCCATCGCATTCGATGACCCCCAGCCGGCGCAGGAGTCGGAGCCGGCGATTCCGGCGCGGAGGATCGATCCCGTGCCGACTGAGTCGATGCGACCAGCCGCAGACTTGAACTCGGCGTCGCCGGCGGAAAAGAAAAACGGAAAGCGATCGCGTGATCACAGCAAGGGTGATATCTCACCGAAACCCGCCGATCCGAGTTTGACGGCGAAAGATCAAATCGACGCGACCGTCACGCCGGCGCAAGTGATCGAAGCGGCCCTGTTTGTTGGCGGGCAACCTTTGACCGCCGGCAAACTCTATGCCCTGCTGCGCGGGACAATCTCGGTCGATCAGGTGCCCGGCCTGGTTGACGAATTGAACTCACTGTACGCCGCCCAGGGACGCCCATACGAAATTCGCCTGGGGGACGGCGGATACCGTTTGGAATTGAAGCCCGAATTCGAACGGCTGAAGATGCGAGTCTTCGGTCAGGGACCAAGAGAAGTGAAGCTCGCCCAGGATGCCCTGGAAGTCCTGGCGCTGGTCGCGTATCGGCAACCGATTTCACAGGAAGAGATCGAGGGGCACGGGAAGACGGCCCCTGGGAATCTGCTCAGGCAATTGCTGCGGCGGGATCTGGTGCAGATCGAGCGCGGCGAGAACGGACCTCGAAATGTACGCTATCGTACAACCGCGCGTTTCCTGTCTGTGTTTGGGCTGGCGAACCTCGCCGAGCTGCCACAACCCGAAGATCTGGCAGCCCGATAACGCCCACAACTTAACCGGCGGTCACCCGACTCAGCTTCAGGCGGCGTTGACGTTGCCAAGCTGCAACCGCCACACCAAAAGCCCCGAGAACCGCCAGAGCGGCTGAAGAGGGTTCCGGTATAACGGGGGGGGCGGAATAGATCGCAAATTCGATATTGTCGATTCCAATGCTATCAGTTCCTGAAACGCCCGCGCCGGGATCACTGAAAACCAGCGACCCGATCTCATTGGCGGTACTCGACACTCCCATAAAGTAGATGTTGTTCGTCTGGAAGTTGTTTTGCAAGCCCGCGACTTTTCCCAGGCTCGCCCCGGTCCCATTCGCTCCAGTGAAAGCCTCAATGGTCACTTGGGTATCGTCGTTCCGGCGGAACAGGTCAATAATGAAGAACCCGACAGCCATCACGGGATTGTTGAAGGAGATCGTCAACGAACCGGTCCCGGCACTGTTTTTCAGAAGGTATTTCGAGGGAGAATAGAGCCCCTCGCCTGGAATCGCATTGGTGGTATTGACACCGCTCGGACCGGCGTTGAACACAATGTCGCCCGCACTCTGAGCCGACCCAAATCCAGCAGTGGTCAGTGTCACCCCGTCGCTGGCCAGATACGCGTCGGGGTTCAACTGCTGATCGACTGGAATTGAGGGTTTCTCGAAATCAATGTTCGTATTCACGACCCCGTGGTGGCTCGCCACGTAAGTGCCCCAATTCGTCGAATTCGACGAAGGCGCGTTGACGAAATTCATCAGCGCGGCCGAAGCCGAATCGATGGAGAACACAAACGCGATCCCCAAAACCAGCAGGACCCGTCGGATCGTAGGCATCACACTCTCTCCAATGGGCTTTACTTCATCCAATCGATGAGGCAAAGCCGATGAACAAATCCAAACACCTGCATCGACCCTTCACGGTCCACCATCGCTCACAAACAGGCTGGTCGAACGAAAGGACAGGTTGTCTGGTGGGATTTTAGCTGAACAATCTTCAGATTGTGTTTGCAAATCTAGAAGTTAACAAAAACGGTCGCCAAAGGACTTGTCAACCGGAATTGTCCGAATTCCACGCAAGAGTCCACACGTGGATCATTCGAAGCGAACCGACCGGAGCAACCGGTACACTCCAAAGGTGTACCGCCCCCGGCGTCGACTCGTTTGGCCGTTTTCCGAACCGCGCCCGAGCCGACCTGATTTCAACACTCGGGGTCCAACACACGTTAAACCCCGTCGAAACTTCCAGGTTTCGGCTTCACCCGGGTCTTGGGTTAACCAATTTCTCACCGCCGTCGCGGAAAGAACCAGTTCTCCACGAATTCCGTCGCCACTCGACGCGGTATTTCGTGCACCCTTGGACCCATTATACACATTCCGGAGATCCGATCAATCTAGGAAATCATCTTCGAAGACCGAATCGAAATCTATCGGTTCGTCCCCCTCAAGAACGATCTCTGGCGTCGAATCGAGATCATCGATCTCTTCTTCCGCACCGGCACCACCGCTCCCTGCGCCACGTGGCCTGTAGTACACCTTGATGGGTACCTCCGGGAATGGCAACTGGTCGTGGAAAACTCCTAGCAGGTAGCGACGCCAACTTTTATCCACAACTTTGGGTTCGTTGCATTTGACAACAATTGTTGGCGGCTCTGTTGCCACCTGGGTGGCAAAATAGATTCGCGCTTCCCGATTGGCTCGCATCGGAGGGTGATTTCGAATAACCGCCTGCCGAACCAGTTGATTCAATTTGCTGGTCGAAACCCGGATTCTCGCCTGTTTCGCCACCGATTGCGCCACGTTGATCAACTTCTTCACGCTCATCGGATCCTTCGCCGTGATGAACGCCACTGGCGAAAACCCCATCATCCCGAACGATTCTCCCAGGTATTTCACCCACTTTTCCGTGGTCATGTCGGCTTCCTGGCCGAGATCCCACTTGTTGACCACAAAAATGCACGGCTTGTATGACTCGGCGATTTCCCCCACGAGTTGCTTGTCAACCATCGAAATGGTCTGAGAAGCATCCAGGAACATCAAAACCACGTTGGCCCGCCGCACGCTGCGCAGCGACCGCGTCAGGCTGTAGAACTCGATGTCGTTCGCCAGGCTCTTCTTTTTTCGCACCCCCGGCGTGTCAATCGCCACGAACGATTTGCCGTCAAGTTCGAATCGGATGTCGACGCTGTCGCGGGTCGTTCCCGCAATCTCACTGACAATCATTCTCTCGGATTGCGCCAGCGCGTTGATGAACGTACTCTTCCCCACGTTCCGCCGACCCACAATTGCCAGCTTCAACTCCGGGTCGGCACTCGTCTGCTCTCCCTCGATTTCTTCCTCTTCCGACGCTTCGGGAAGCATCTGGACGATCTTGATCAGCAGAGCTTCCCGGTTCTTTTCTGCAGTCACACTCGTGCAGATCGATGGTGACTTCATCAGACTGAAGAATTCCGGTGCTCCCGCCTCCAATCGTGGCGAGTCGCTTTTGTTCACCACCAGCAGTACCGGTTTATTCAGCGGGCGCAACCTGCGGGCGACTTCCTGATCGAGCGGAACGAGTCCCGCCTGGGCGTCGACAACAAACAGAATCAACGCCGCCTGCTCGATGCCGGTCTGAATCTGCCGTTCAATGTCGGCACTCAAATCGTCGCTGTCGACAATGCCGATTCCACCAGTGTCCATCAGCTCAAAATAGCGGTCGTGGACGTGCATCAGATAGGTGACACGATCACGCGTGACCCCCGCCGTCGGGTCAACGATCGAGATTCGCTTCCGGGCCAGCCAGTTCATGAGCGAACTCTTGCCGACGTTCGGACGGCCGACGATTACGACTTGTGGAAGCGACATGCGAAGAGTGACCTGAGACAGAAGGACCAAACCACCATTGTACGCTGGTGGCGCTCAAGTTTACAGTACCGAATTCCCGCCCGCGCTCACGAACTGAAAACCGCCCCCATCCATGCCCGATCCCTCGCCCGAATTCGCAGCCGAACTGGCGAACTGGGGGCCTGCTGCGCGGTCCGCCCCGCCGACCCTCAAACTGGCTCAGGACTACTGCCGTCGGATCGCCACAGGGCACTACGAGAATTTTCCGGTCGTCTCGGTTTTGCTACCGAAACCGTTGCAGCAGCACTTTTATAACGTCTACTCCTGGTGTCGCTGGGCCGATGACCTGGGGGACGAGGTGGGAGATACCACGCGCGCACTCGAATCGCTCGCCTGGTGGCGCGAAGAAATCACGGCGTGTTACGCGGGGCAGGGGAGCCATCCGGTGACGGTCGCCCTGGCAGAAACCATTCGCGAATTCCAGATTCCTCAACAGCCGTTTCTGGATCTGATTTCCGCGTTTGAACAGGATCAGACCGTTCTCGAATACGACACCTGCGAACAACTGTTCGACTATTGCCGCCGGAGCGCCGACCCGGTCGGTCGGCTGGTGCTGCATTTGTGCCGCCAGGCCAAGCCTGAGAATTTCGGCTGGTCCGACTCCATCTGCACCGGGTTGCAACTCGCGAATTTCTGGCAGGACGTCGCCCGCGACTACGATATCCACCGGGTCTATCTCCCCCGCGAAGACCGCGAACGGTTCGGGTACACCGCCGAGCAACTCGCGCGGCGGGAAACGAATTCGGCGTTTCTGGAATTGATGCGATTCGAAGTCGCCCGCGCGCGAAAACTGCTTTCTCCCTGGAGCGGGGCGGGGGAACCGGAATTGCGAGTCTTTCCGCTCCGCGTGCAGATCGACCTCGAGCTGTTCGCCCGAGGCGGCGAGCGCATTCTGGATCGCATTGAAGGGATTGGATATCGTGTTTGGGATCAGCGCCCCAAAGTCACGAAGTGGGATGTCGTGCAGTTGTTCGCGCGGTGCGTCACCCACGCGCTGATCCGCCCGTTTCGCGGTCGGGCCTCCGCTTCACACTTTTAAGTAGTCCGCTCCAGACGGACGGGATTCCTTTGTCGCTCGCCGACTCCTACCGCCATTGCGAAACGCTCGCCCGGCGGACGGGAAAGAATTTCTATTACTCGTTTCTCACCCTGCCGCGCGATCGCTACCAGGCGATGTGCGCGCTCTACGCCTTCATGCGCGTCACTGACGATTTGGGGGACAGCGAGGACTCTCCCGCCAATCGCGCCCGGGCTCTTGCCGACTGGAAAACGCGGTTCGAACAGGCTTGGAGTACGGGCGAGACGAACGACCCGATCCTGCCGGCGGTGGTCGACATGTTGCGACGCCACAACGTGCCGACTCGTTACCTGACCGATGTCATCGCCGGGGTGGAAATGGATCTGCATCCGGTCGCGATTCAGGATTTTGACGAACTCAATCGCTACTGCTACCATGTCGCCGGTGCGGTCGGATTGGCGTGCATTCACGTCTGGGGGTTTCACGATGAACGGGCCATTCCCCTGGCGATCGATTGTGGGACGGCACTGCAGTTGACGAATATTCTGCGAGATGTGCGAGAGGACGCGCTGTTGGGGCGGGTCTATCTCCCCGCCGTGGATCTCGAACAGTTTGGCGTCCGGCGTGAGGATCTCACGGCCCCGGTCGCCAGTCCCCAGGTGATCCAACTGTTGGAATTTCAGGCTCGCCGCGCCCGTGAGTACTATGACCGGGTCCGGCCCTTGTTTCAGTACCTCGATCCCCCCGGCCGTCCGATTCTGGAGACAATGATCGACATCTATGGCGGCCTGCTGTCGGAAATCGAACGCCGACGCTTCGATGTATTTTCCCGCCGGGTCGAATTGGGGAAATTCAAAAAGCTGCTGTTCGCCGCCCGCAACGTGGTCCGACACAAATGTCGCGGTTGGTTCAGAACGACGTGAGTTCGGAATCGAGTGTTTGGTGATCGCGGACAATCCGAACCCCAAGAGAACCTCGCGTGTCCGGCGGTTGTCGGATCCGAATCACGCTACTCTCGGTGACGCGTCCCTCCCATCGTTCCCACTTTTGAAGGTCAGTCGGCCCGCATGATTTCTCTCTGTCCCGCGCAACAAACGACGTTCGACCGGCTCACGGCGTCATTGAAGATCAGCCCGATCGCCGTCCTGGATGGTCGCCATGGTTCGGGGAAGACCACCGTACTCCAGCAGGTGTGCGAAGCGCAAGAGGGTTTTTTCCTTCCCCTGGGGGCACTGGCCCTGGCGATGCGGTCTGCGAATCCCCTGGCGCTGGAAGAAACGTTTGAACGCCAGGTCTCCGACGCCCTGTCGCAATACCCGGCGGTCATTCTCGACGATGTGGATCTGCTGCTGAATGTGGTCGAGGGGTGCGGGTCGTATCCCCGCAGCGGGTGGATCAGCGGGGCGGTGACGCGGTTGTGTGAATTCGCCGAGAAGAATGATCGCAAACTGGTGTTCGGCGGAGGAGCGCCCTGGAACGTGCGGTCGCGGGGCTATGGAAGTTATATCGGGGAATACAGCGTCGCCGACTACGAATTCATCGCCCGCAAGTACCTTCCCGAAGCGTCGGCCAATCGTCTCGACTTCGCGCACCTGCACCGTTACGCGACCCATCTGGACGCGAAGGAGATTCGCAGCGCCTGCCGCTGGCTGGCGAACGACGCGGAATTGTCGACCGAGAGCTTCATCGACTATCTGCGCACGCAGGGGTTATCAAGCAACGTCGACTTGGCCGGTGTGCGGCAAGTGACGTTGGCGGACCTGCGAGGGATGGATGGGTTGATCGAAAGTCTGGAAACCCAGGTGGTTTTGCCCCTGGAAAACGACGCGCTCGCCAGTGAATTCGGCCTGCGTCCGAAACGGGGGGTTTTGCTTCTGGGGCCACCGGGAACCGGGAAAACGACGATCGGCAGAGCCTTGGCCCATCGGCTCAAGAGCAAGTTCTTCCGGATCGATGGCACGTTCATTCCCGGGACGAGTGATTTTTACTGGAAGATTCAATCGGTGTTTCGTGAAGCCCAGGACAACGCGCCCGCGGTCGTCTTCGTCGACGACTGTGACGCGATGTTTCAATCGGGTCAGGAACTCGGGCTGTATCGCTACCTGTTGACGATGCTCGACGGACTGGAGAGCGAGGGGTGCAAGGATGTCTGCGTGATTTTCACGGCGATGGAGCTGGCGGACCTGCCTCCAGCGCTGTTGAGATCGGGACGGATTGAATTGTGGCTGGAAACCAGCCTGCCAGATCTGCCCGCACGAGAAGAAATCCTGAAGCGGAAGCTGGCGGACGCCCCTGCCGATCTGGCGGCAATCGACCTGCAGCAACTCGTTCTCGCGACGGAGGGTTTCACCGGTGCCGACCTCGACCCGGTGGTGGCGGACGGGAAAAAGTTGTACGTCGCCGACAAGTTGCGCGGCGTCACCCTCAGGCCGGTGACCGCGTATTTTCTGCGGGCCGCCGACGAAGTGCGGAAGAACAAGACCCGCTACGCTCAAGCGCTCGCCGCCCAGCGAATGGAATGAGCGGGAGGGGGAGTCCCGTGTCACGAAAAGTCGCTAAGTCGCCGGCCACAAACATTATCGTGATTTGCGATCCTCACGCGGAGCAGTGAATCCAACAGCTTGACGTCGACGTTCCATTTTCCGTCGGGTTGAGTATCGTCTCAAGGAAGATCAACGATTCACTGCTTCACCTCCACTGCGGCGCAGTCGCCGGTCGCATCCCGTTAGGGATGCAATACAGTAGCCGGGGGTCGTAGCGTAGCGGAGACCCCCGGATAGGGTTGTTGAATTTTGTGCATCCCGGAGGGATGCCAGAAGCGTGGTTGCCGAGTGAGACTCTCGCATGGGTATCAGTGTTTGGCAGCATACGAAAGAATCGCTCTCGCGCCTGCCTGACAGCGGGAAATTATGAACCGTGACCGAAATAGCCGAACGCGATTCTGGCATCCCTCCGGGATGCTGTTCCAGTCACGCCGCTTTCCGGGGGTCTACGCTGCGCTTCGACCCCCGGCTACTTTCTGGCATCCCGTTCGGGATGCGACGGCGGCTCCGCCGCGATAAAACCTACAAGACGACGGCTTTGATCCTGGACGGGTTCTAAGTAGCCGGCCAAAATCAACTCCGTATTCTGGTGGTTGTTTTGCGGGCGTACCGCCAAGAACGACTGCCGGTAGATCCGGAGCGAGGCTTCGGTCGCATTCGTCACTCTCGAAGTCGCATTCAATTTACCGCACCGGGGTTGGATCCCATGGGAGGAGGAACGCCATCGATTTGCTGCGGGACGTTGCGGCGTCGGCCGCGACAATTCGGGGAATTCCGTGATCGCAAGCCGCGAATCATGCGTTCATGACGCCCGCCCTCCACCGCCTTGGTGCGGAGGAGGGACCTGAAATCATGGAACGCATTGGCCATGCCTCCAAAACCTACCTTCACCAGCCACCGGTGCCCAATTCGCAGGTCGGCACTCGCCGTGCCGACCCTTTCCAACCGAACCCCGTTTCAGCTCGGTTTGACGTTGACCTGGTGCCAGGCGTTGTACTGATACCCCTTGAGGTTCCACGGCATTTCGCGCGGCTGCGTTTCGCCCGAAGAATCGGTCGCGCGGACCAGCAGGCCGGTTGTCCTCTGGGTGATCTCCACGTCGGCTGACCAGAGCGACCAGCAGAAATCGCGTTGGGGTGACGTGATGGTCGCTTCTTTCCAGGTGTTTCCCACGTCCGCGGAAACCTCGACCCGTTTCAGTGACCGGCCAACTTTCCCATTGGGGAGCGCGAAACCACGAACGCGCACCTTGCCCACCGAATGTGTCGCGTCGGCTTTCGGTTGACAGATCACAGAATTCAGAGCGTATTCATAGATCGGACTGGCGGCGGCGAGTGTCGCGGGGGTTTCTTCTGTGATGTGCTTATACGCCAATGCCAGATAGTGATTGGGAGAGGGCTGGTCGCTGACCACGATTTTTGACAGCCATTTCACGCTCCGGGCACCGATGTAGCCGGGAACCACTGTTCGCAATGGTGCGCCGTGTGACGCCGTCAGCGGACGGTCATTCATCTGTGTCGCCAGGACCACGCCCCCCGCCAGATCACTCCCACCAAGAGCCTTTTCCAACGGGATCGAGCCACCAAACGGGTATGTCTCGGTCTTGTCGATGATCTGGTCCGCTCCTTCGAACCAGACGTGTTTGGCTTCAGGACGTACGCCACAATGCCGCAGCACGGCACGCAGGCTGACCCCCGACCAGCGGGCGTTGCCAATCGCCCCGGCTCCCCAGGGAACACCGCTGATTTTTTTGCCGGTGAACTCGTTGCGGCGGTTTCCCGCGCAAGTCAGAGTGGCGGTCTCGTCGACCGAGGGAAATCGATCGGCCAGTTCCGCGACGGTCAGTCGGAGTGAGCGGTCCACCAGACCTTCCACCGAGAGTGTGAAGTTGTCGAGATTGACGGCGGGAACAGCGCCATGGCTGCGAATGTAAAACGACTCCACCGGTGTGATCCAATGCCCGAACAACTGATCAAGTGCCGGCTCGGCATTGAGCGGACTCGCTGACCGTACGATCAACCGCTTTCCCTCGGGAAGCAAGTGGGCGTCGTCGGCACCAAACACAAAGTTCCCGCCCGGAAACAGACCGACCGCCGCCGCTCCCAGCCCCAAAGTTCGCAAAAACTCCCGCCGCGAGGGGCTGAGTGCAGGAGCCGTCGACGGCCGTGTTTCAGTGGGCGGGAAGGGTTGATTCATCGTGAACGGATCCGGGAGCGACAGAATGGACTCGGACGTGGCGAGACGGAATCGTAACGAATCCGCGGAGGAAATCCGAATCCGATACCTGGAGTTTGGGAATCCGAAGCCGCAGGATCTATTCCGATCGCAGCAAGCTCCACGACATTTGTAGAACCTTATCACGCGGTTCGCTGTTCGAGAGCGAATCACTGGGGTACAGTTCGTGTTCGGCTTGGTGTCGGGTCGATGGACCGACCCGCGACACGCAAACCTGGAAACCCGCCCCACCGCGTCCCGCCCTCCGCAATCTCATGTCGACAGCGATTCAATTTCCCGGCGAAGACCAATCGAACGCCACCCGGTTGACGATCGCCCAACAGGAACCTGTGGCCCTGCGAACGTTTACTCCCAGCCAGGGGGTGCTGGCGAAATCCGCCGGCGTGTATCACTGGACCGCCGAGGGACGCAGGCTGTTTGATTACAGCTCGGGTGTTCTGGTCGCCAATCTGGGGCACAATCCCCGTCGCTGGATGCGTCGCTTTGGCGAGTACATGGGGTGGACCTCTGAGCTGCTCGGCCCACCCCGAGCGGGAGAGGGTGAGTTCTTCGAAGCGGTGACCTTGACGGCGTACAACGCGATCACCCCGATCGAAGGGGAAGCGGTCCGACGGTTGGTGAAGAACGTGGGTTCGTGGCCGGGGGGGAGTCGGCTCGATTCGGTGATGTGGGCCGCTTCGGGAAGCGAGGCGGTTCAAAAGGCACTGTGGGCGTGTCTGCATCGCGACGAATCACGCGACATCATCCTGGCGACGCGTTACGGGTTTCACGGCAAAAAGGGATTGGCCGGCGCGGTGACCGGTTGTGAAACCGACCACGACCGCGATCCGCGGGTGAAGTTCATCAGTTTCCCCCGGGAAGAGGTTGACGACGTTTCAAAATACGGCCAAGCGCTCGATCTGTCGAAATATGAAGCCGAGCTGGAGGCGTTGTGGCGCGAGTACGGCCAACGCATCAACTGTGTGATCACCGAACCGTATCTGGGGGGCGGGGGAAGCTACCACGTCCCCGCAGCGTATCACCAGATGTTGCAGAAGTTCTGTCGGGCCCACGACATCCTGTTCGTGTTGGATGAAGTGCAGGCGAACTTTGGCCGGACTGGCCGGATGTTCGCGTTTGAAAGTTGCGGAATCGAGCCCGACTTTGTCGTTTTGGGGAAGGGATTGGGGAACGGTGTGCCGGTCTCGGCGGTAGTGGGGCGCGGCGACGTGATGGCGAGCCTCAAGTACGGCGAAGCGTCTGACACTTGGAGTGCGAATCCCCTGGGATGCGCGGCGGTTCTGGCGACGCTCGACGAGTTTGAATCGACAGACGTTTTGGCCCATACCCGCGAACTGACCCCCGTGTTCTTCGAGGGATTGAATCGGCTGAAACAGACCGGTTTGATCGCGAAAGTTCGCGGCGAAGGGCTGGTGTTTGGAATTGAGTGCGCCGCTGCCAAGGGACTCGACAGCAAACAGATCGCGATTGAGATTGTGAAGGCCGCCTACCTGGGTAATGCATCAGGTGAAGGAATCCACCTGCTCGGCCCACTCGCAGGCAACGTGATCCGCATCAGCCCGCCCAACGTCATCACCCAAGAAGAGGCGCGCACGTCGCTGGCACTCCTGCTGTCGATCGTCAACACCCTGGCGAGCGGGGCGGCGTAAGCCCCCTGCAAACCGTTGAAGTTGCTCGGCATCCAACCGAACCGTGTTGTCGAATTGAAATCGATGTGATGTGCACCCCAAGCACGCGTTTGGACCACCGCAAATCCAGCGGCGGCTTCCGAGGGAAAGTGGGTCCAGTGCCGCCCGGAAAACGTCGTTTTGCTCTCGAAAGCACAGCGGCGGTTCGGCAGGAGCCTCGCCCTCCCGTGGCGCGGTTCCTCCGCACCTCGCTCCTCACGTTCGCAACGGTACTGGCCTCGATCGCGTTCGCCCCCGGTGCCGAGCCGGCAGCGCCACTGACCCTTACCCCCCGGCTGCACCACCTGCGAATCGCCGGCCCCCGCGAATGGAGCGACTTTCCCGCAATCCCCGAGTCCAACCGACTGGAATTGAAATTCATCAGCCAGCGCAACGCGTCGGAAGCAACACTGGTCTTCCGTCAGCAAGACGTGAAGCAGCCGTGGAAGTTTCGCCTCAACGACCGGTTGCTGGGCGAACTGACGATCGATGAGAACGACATGGTCGTCGCCCTACGCGTGCCCGCCGATGTATTGCGGGACGGCGACAACGTTCTGCTGCTGGAACAGGACAACGGCGCGAAGACCCCCGATGACATTCGCGTGGGCGAGATCACCCTCGATTACCGACCCCGACCCGAAGTGCTGGGGGAAGCGACTGTCGAGTTGGAAGTTCTGGACGCCGATACCGGCAGGCGAACCCCCGCGAGAATCACGATTGTCAACGACAGCGGCGCACTGCAATCACTGGGGACATCCAGCGATCAACATCTCGCGGTGCGTCCGGGAGTTGTTTATACGGGGGATCGAAACGCAGTTCTGTCGCTGCCGGCGGGGAAATATGTGGTGTCGGCCGGCCGGGGGTTTGAGTATTCCTTGGCGTCACAGCGTTTGGAGCTGTTGGCGGGGGAGTCGAAGTCGACAACCTTGTCGATCCGCCGCGAGGTTCCCACGGAGGGTTGGATCGCGTGTGACCCGCACGTGCATACGCTGACGTTCTCGGGGCATGGGGACGCGACGATTGAAGAGCGGATGTTGACGTTGGCGGGGGAGGGAATCGAACTGCCGATCTCCACCGATCACAACAAGCACATCGACTATGAACTTTTCGCCCGCAAGCTCGGAGTGCGGAAACACTTCACCCCGGTTGTGGGGAACGAAGTGACGACGCCGTTCGGACACTTCAACATATTCCCGGCACTCTCTGACGCGACTCCCGCCGACTCGAAGACAACCGACTGGACGCAACTGTTTGCGGGAATCTACTCCACTCCGCGTGTGAAAGGGGTGATTCTCAACCACGCCCGCGACCTGCATTCGAATGTGCGACCGTTTGGGCCGAGGGAGTACAACGCCGTTGTCGCGGAATTCCGGGATGGGCGGGTGTTGCGGGCCAATGCGATGGAGATTGTGAATTCCGGGGCGGTACAGTCGGATGTTATGCGGCTGCCATTGGACTGGATGGGACAACTCAACAGCGGCCGTTCGGTTACGCCAGTCGGGGCGAGCGACTCACATGATGTCGCGCGGTACTTCGTCGGTCAGGGGCGAACCTACATTCAGGCGCGAGACGATGATCCGGGAGATCTGAATCCAGACGAGGCGATCACGAACTTCGTTCAGGGGAGAGTCATGGTCTCGTACGGTCTGCTGGCGGAACTGACAGTCAACCAGCGTTACGGACCGGGAGAATTGGTCCCTGCGGTCCGGGAGACGGTCAATGTCGGTGTGCGGGTTTTGGGGCCGCATTGGGTCCGGGCCCACACCGTTCGGCTGTATGCGAATGGGGAACTGATTCGCGAGGAGAAGATTGATCCCGATGATCCAACGAAACGAGAGCGGGGGATTCTCTGGAAGGGTGACTGGGATCTGCCTCGTCCCCGGCACGACGTGCACTTGGTCGCGATGGCGATTGGCCCGGGGATCGACGGGTTGCATTGGAAAACGTCGAAGCCATACCAGCCAGCATCACCCGATTGGAATTCTTGCGTGTTCGGCGTGAGTGGCGCGGTCTGGCTCGATGTCGACGGTGATGGCCGACCGACCCCCGCGGTCGACTATGCGCGTCGCATCTTGGCAGGGAGAAAACGGGAACTGCGGGGACTGCTGGCGGACCTCGCCCCGTACGACGCGGCGATCGCCGCCCATGCCGCGCATGTTGCGACTGGGGCTGGCTGGGATCTCACCTCAGCAGACGCGGAGTCGGCACTGGATGACGCGACGCCCAATGTGCGGGCGGGATTTCGCAGGTACTTTGACGCCTGTCGCGAGACCCGGGCGGCGCGCGGAGAGTGATGATCGGATGCAGCGGACCAGCCCAAGCGGCTGAGAGTGGTCAACAGGAATTGAGGACGCGCCATGGGATTTTGGAAATCAGTCGCACGAAAAATCGGAGCCAGTGACGCCGGGTTCTGGCGGCAGCCCGGCTTCTTTCGATTCCGCCTCGCCCGAGACATTGGCCCAAGGTTGCTTTATGGATTGGGCTGGGGGACGGGAATCGCCAGTCCGGTGGTGGCGCTGTTGTTGCTCAGCGCGCCGGCAGGGGAGTTTCCTTTGGCAATTCTCATGAGCTTGGCGATGATCGTTTGCCTGACGCTGGTCGTCTTCGTATGGCACGATCTGGTCGAAGTGACGGTCGCGTTGGAAGAAACGGCGATCCGACGAACAACCAAGCCGTTGCTGATGAACATCCTCGGGTCAAGAAACCAGTCGGAACAGTGGAAATACTCTGCGGTCAAGAGTTGCGGGATTGTCGCCGGGACCGATCTGGGTACGAGTTATTCCGTGCTGGTACTCGCGATACCCGGGCGTATGGTGGCGGTCGGAATTCCGCCACAGGTCGACACACAACAGGTTGCGCAGCAGTTGACAGAGCATGGCCTGTCTCCCAAACGGCTCAAGACCATCCCGGCGGAGGCGATTCCGGGTTGCAGTGTAAATCGCAAGGGGATGACGCGCGCGTTCGTCGCGGCTGGTGTCGGCCTGGCACTGGCGCTCGCTGGCCTGGGAGGTCGCGTGCTGGTCGGGGGCGGTGGCGCGCGCGGTCTGGATATGCTCGCCATCAATAACTCGATGGCGAATGTTCCTGAAGGAAAAACGATCCGCAGCTTTACCGGGGTGGGAGCGGGCGGTTTGACAGGCTGTCAACTGTCACCGGACGGGCACTGGGTTTGGGGGGTCGACAAAGCGACCCAGAAAAACCTGCTGTGGCGCGACACGCAGGATGGGCCGGTGGGAGAATTGACGATTCCTCCAGCGACCCGCGCATTTGCCGAGTTCACGCGCGACGGGCAACGTGTCGTTGTTTGTGCCGACCGAGACGCGCACGTCTGGCGGCTCGACCCCTTGGAGAGCGTCCGTCAATTCTCGCTGAAGGAGAATCCGGACGCGATCACGCTGTCGTCGGATGGCAGGGAGCTGGTGGTGGTGACAATGACCTCGGTTCGCACCTACGGCGTAGAATCGGGGCAGCCGGTGGTCGAGCATGTCAATCTCCCTCCCAACGCCGTGCTGGGGGCGGCGATGACCGAAGACGGAGGATCGGTCCGGGTGATCTGCCAGCCAAGAATTCTGGATGTCCGGTTAAAAGAGGGAACCGTGACGGAACTGGTGGCGTTCACCAAACCGCAGGGCGTGTACTTCTATGCCTCGCTCTCCCATGGCGCGAAGTTCGCTGTGGCGCAAGGCAACGCTGGCATTGAACGCTTCGATCTCGACCGCACGACCCAGTCCCGGCTTGTCGCCGGCCTTGGTTTTGTTCGTCCCATGGTTACGAGGGATGGTGATCTCGTCGCGGCCCCGTATCTCAACGGGAATGGCGTGTGGGACACCTCGACGGGGAAGCCTCTTGTCAAATACGCCGACGCCCCGCCGGCGCAACTGACACTCTCGGCGGACGACACCCGACTGCTGGGTTGGTCGCTGTCGACGGCGAGTCTGAAGCTGTGGGAGATGCCGACGCGTTGATTTCGCCGGCTCGCGAGCCCAAAAAAAACAAGGTTACGAGATTGACCGCCGGCAGGTTTCTACGCCCGTCGCGGAACCGGCAGCAGCTTCGGGATCGGTGCCCGGACCCCCACCACCCTGCCATGCCGTTCAGTCAATTGCGCGAAATTGTGTTGCAGGAAGGCGTAAAGATCTTCGGGAGGAGAACGTCGCAGGTAGGCGTCGACGATCACCCCCATTTCTCTGTCGAATTCCTTCTGGCTGTGTGAATGCACGTGGTAGTGTCCAGGAAGACGGCGGATATCACCGTCGAATCGCGGGCTGATGTGAAACAACTCGTGCATCACGGTGATCAGCTTTTCGCGGAACGATTGCTCCTGAAATCGAGGAAGGTAGAATGTCAGAATGTACAGCATCTCAACGCCGTTGGCGTAGCAGCGCTGGATCATCCACTCCCGGCCGTTTTTCCGGGTCACGACCGCTCCGTCGACGAACCGCAGCGGAGTCAGTTTCGCCTGCAACCCGTGGGGAACACGTCGCCGTGCCTGGGCGAACGTGACGGCGACCTGATCCATGCGCACGTGCTGGAATTCCGGTAAGCGCAGCGAAATGTCAACGCAGAGATTGCGCATCGCCGCAGTGAAATCAAAGGGAGCGGACACGGTTTGGCGGAGCAAAGGCCGGGGGCTGGAAACGTGGAATCGCCATTCGGCGTGCATGCTATGGAATTTTCCGAATTGGACTCAAGGCCGGAATCTTCGGGCGGCAGGTGGAATGGAGGTGGAATGGAGGTGGAATGGGAACATGTGAACACATTTCTGGTTCGTGAGGGAATCAGACTGAGACCTCGGGACTCGTCGGATTCCGTTCCCAGGGGTTCTGCTTGGCGTGGCGCGCTCGGGGATGCACCTTTTTTGACCATGGGAGTGAATTCAGCCCCAGAGATCCGCTAGAATGCGGGTGCGAACGGGTCCCTCGGTTGGGGCGAGATTTCTGGTTCGCTGATTCCAGGATCCAAGAATGAAGTCGAAAAGCGGTCAAGTCAAAATCCGATTGAACTGGCGTCTCGTGTTGGGGCTGGTAGTCCTGACCGGAGTGGCCGGAGGCGCGGCTTTTGGTGCGCGCGTTTTCTGGCGTAATTACAATGCGCCCTCTCTGTTGACGGACGCTCAGACCGCGTTTGCTGCGGGGGATATGGAAGTCGCGTTCCGCCGCATGGCGCTGTACCTCCGGTTGAAGCCAACCGACGAAAACGCGCTGATTGAATTGTCGGAATGGGTGGAAAAACAAGCGAACGTGGGTGAATTGGAACGTGTGTATCAGACGCTGTCGCATGCCGCGTTGCAGGCTCCCGATGGAGCGAAGGTCCACGGCCGGTTGTTTGAGATCGGCGTGATGATCGCCCCGTTTTTCTCCGAACAAAGGAACCGGTTTTACACCGAGGCGTCCGAGACGCACTTTCCCAAAATGTCGGCAGAAGCTCGGGAAAATCCCACCAACCAGGCGAAACTCGCCGTCTGCTATGAGGAGCTGGAGAAATATGACCAGGCGGCGGAAGTCTACCTGGCGGCGCTGAATGACGGCTCAAAAGAAGTCGAGTCGTACATGCGATTGGCGTCTCTGATGATTCGCAAAGAGAATCCTCTGACCTTTGAATTGAAGCAGAAGATCGCGCAGCGTTTCGTGAAGGCGGATACGCCGCTCCCGACGAAGCAAACGAACTGGTTGCCGGAACACGACAAGTTGGTGGAGTCGGGTCTGGTGATCGCAATGGTTCAAAGCGCCGAACCCGTGTGGAAGGCCCGGCTGACCAAGGCCCGCTGGATGGCCGAGAATGGTGATCGAGAAGGGGCATTGAAGCAGGGGCTATTTGCCCGTTTGGCCGGCCCGGAAGAACCGGATGTGTGGAGTTTTCTGACACTGCTTCAGCGAGAACTCGGCCTGTTCGCGAGAGCGCAAGGCAACGGGCCGGCATATGATCAGTCTCAACAGACCGCCCAACTGTTCGCGAAACGTGGAGCACAATTCGCTCCTGGGGATCCTCAATTCCCCTTCCTGTTGGGGATGCTCGCGCTCGAAGTGCAAGACGCGAAGATCGCCGAAAAGATGTTTCGCGAGGCGATTGTTCTCGCCGAGAAGCGATCTAAAGATGCCTCGCTGGAACCGAACCGCAGATTCAGCGCCCGCGGGTTGCTACCTCAGTTGGATGTGTCTCTGGCGAATACCCTGATCTTCAAGTTGGCGACGGCTCCGGAAGAGGAACAAAAGGCCCTGGAGCAGGAAATCGACCGATTGATCAGTCTCCTCGACAAAAGGCAGGCGCGCGAACAGTCGGATCTGATGGCCGCGAGAAAACTGCTGGCCGAAAAACGCTGGAAAGAGGCGGCGGCGGCCTGGGAAACCCTGGGAAATAATGCGAAGTCGGATTTTAACTGGAAGATGGCGATCCAATCGCAGATCCAATGTCAAATGCAACTCCAAGACTGGGCCGCCCTCAAAGCGGTCTGTCTGGGAGCGACGAATCGCGATTCTACCTGGGCGGTCGGTTGGCAGTTCCTGGGTGAGGCGAATCAACGGTTGGGAAACAAGGACGACGCGGACGAAGCGTTTGCCAAAGCGAAAAGCCTCGACCAGGATTGGCATTCCGAACTGGGCCGCGAAATCGCCGCCGTGCTGGCCCTTCCTGAAGAACAACGCGACTGGACGACCATCTCGAAAAAGTTAGAAAAGGCGGCGGCGGAAGATAAAATCAACGATTTCCGACTGACCAAATTGCGGCTGGTCGTGCTGGAGGAACTCGCCAAGGCCGACCCCGAGAAATTTGCCGATGCCGAAAAGTTGCTGGTCGAGGCCCAGTTGAAATTTCCCAGGAGCCAGGAAGTCCTGTTCAAACTTGTGGACCTGGAGTTTCGCAGAACCGATCTGGAAGTGAAGGACCGATTTCCCCGAGCTGCGGCGGCGATTGATCGCTTTCGCGGCCCGTTCCCCAATCAAGTCCGGCTGTCTGACGCCGCGGCGGGTGACGAGAGTCCGCTGTGGAAGTCGGTTCCCGCAGAGCCGGCGAATCGCGCGTCGGCGCTGCACGCGATGATTTTGGAAATACGGGGGGATCTGGCGGCGGCTCAGGCGGAATTCGTGAAAGGTCTTGAAGGAGGAGCGAGAGACGATTTGCTCCAGCAAAAGGTCGTCGAATTCTGCTTCCGTCACGAACTCAGTCTCGCCGACCTGACCGATCGCAGCTTGGGAATTCTCGCCTCGGTTTTGACGCAGATGCCCGGGCGGTCCGGCCTCCCTCGACTCGTTCCCGTTCTGGAACACTGGTCGACCCGTGGCGATTTCCCGCTCGCGCGCCGGCTCGATCTCGCCCGAGCCTATGGCTTCACAGAAAAGTCCGCTGAAGCCTGGAAGTTGTTTGGGGAACTTGCCGACAGTCAGTCGCAAAACGCGGCGATCGTCACGGAATTTCTGTTCTTCGGGCTTACCCAGCCTGGCGAACTCGACGCGACGCGACAAAAGTCGCTCAGTGAAAATACCGAACGCCTGGCACGGCTGCGTCCGGAAGCACTAGAAACGATTCTGTGCAAAGCCCGGCTGGCGGCGAAACTGGGGACGTCTGCCGACGCCGTCCCGCCACTGGTCGAATTCGCCGCCACGATTGATCAAACCGAGCCAGCCGGGCTGTTCCGGTCGCTGGCTCGATTGGGACGTGGCGAGGGCTTGGTACGCCGATTCGCCGTCGAAACCCCGAACGACCCCGAGGCGCAAAAGAGCCTGGTCGCCTCCATTCAAAAACTGGTCGCAGACGATTCCAAACGGCTCGATCCCAAGTTGTATGCGCCACTGTTCGAAAACCGGGAACGCCAGACGCAAATTCGCCGCGAAGCATTCCGGTCGATCCTTGAAACGCTGAGCGCTCTCAAAGAGTTTGGCCCGGCGGAGAAGATGCTAAAGTCCACACTCGACTCGCAGGAAGACCCCATTCTGGGAATGGACCTGGCCCTTTTGAACGCACGCCGCGGAGATCATGACGTCGCCTTGGCCTTGGTATCAAAATATGAAGTCCAAGCCCCGGAATCGGCGGCTGCCGCTTACGGTGTGATTCTGGAACTTGCGTCGGGTGACACTTCCTTGAAAGTCAAAGTCCTCGAAGGTCTGACGAGTCTTGTTGGCAAGGAGATCGAGGAGAGGCGGTTGGTTCCGGCGATGATGCTGTTGGCCGACCACATACTGCAACCCACCACACTCAACAAGGCGATCGCCCTGTATGATCGCTCTCTGCACCACGTTCCCAAATTGCCAACCCTCCTCAACAACCTGGCGTATGCGGAGTCGTTTTCAGAGTCCCGGCGCGAGAAAGCGTTGGAACACATCAACCGCGCGATCGAAGTGAGCGAAGGCCGTGATTACATCCCTGAATACCTCGACACCCGCGCCCTGGCGCTCCTGCAGTTGGACCGCAATGACGAGGCGGAGAAGACTCTGGATCTAGTAAACCAGGTTGTCCGCTCAAAGCTGTTTCTGTTTCACCTGGCCGTCGCGAGCCAGCGCTGCAAGCACACGGAAAAGGCGACCGCCGCGCTGGCCAAGGCCAAAGAACTGGGATTCACCCGCGAGGGACTTTCGGAATTGGAATGGCCTTTGCTTGATGAGATCGAGCGTTCGCAGGCGGCGGCGGAGGGGGTGGAAGCGGTTGGCACTCCCGACGCCACCGGTTCCCAATGACATCCGCGGACTGCCGCCGCTGGCGACGCATTCGTCACTTCCGCACAATTCAACAGGTTGGTTTCGATGAAGGGTCCTGGCGTTCGAGTCGACCTCGATGTTCGCAGAACGTGGCGCTGCCCCAAGTGCGGTCGCGTGTTGCGGGCCGCGGGGCAGGTGGTCGCCGTCCCGTGTTCCTGCGCTCCCGAACGAACCTGGATGACGTTGGAGCAACCGCCACCCCGGCCGCGCTACGTCCCCCCGCCGCGGGAATTGGAACCGGTTGAGGACTACACGCTCGAACCCGATCCCCCTCGGCCCGCCAAGACAGCGATTGTCGACAGCCTCCCACCCGAAATCGCCGACGCTCTGTCGACGGAGTTCGTGGAACTCGATAGCCCGGGGGACGCCACTGGTTCCGTCTCCTCCGACGGCGCGGAGGACGCGTCACAATCGACCGCCACACCCCGCGACCGTGCCGACAATGATCGGCGTCCCCGTCGTGGCAAACCGCAACGGCCGGAACGTCCCGCTCCCCCGGCCCGCTCGGAATCCCGCCCACAACAGTCCGGCGGGGGACGTCCAACCCGCGATCCCGCGCGTGGCGATCGGTCGCCCGTGAAATCCCCAGGAGCGCGCCCTGCTGAGCCCACGGGTGAAAAACCGGGCAAGGGACGGGGGAAAGCCGGTCGAACCCGACCAGCCCGCGATCAGGCTCCCCGCACGCCACGTACAGCGGACGCCCCTCCGGTCTCCGATGCTTCCCCGTCTCCCGAAACCACCTCCGACGCCGACAGCGAGTTGCTGGCCAGCCGTTTTCCCGCTCAATCCACGGAAACCGGCGGTCCCGCTTCGACGACCGACGCCGCTCCCTCGGCGACGCCCAAAGAGGGACGCAGCCGCCGGCGCCGCCGTGGCAGCCGAAAAGACAAAGCGGGGGATGCGACTGGTGTCGACGCGTCGAACAACGACGCGAATTCGAACGCCACTGCCGACCACCCCCACGACGAGTCGCATGAATCGTTCGGGGATGGCGTAGACTCCGACTGACCCCGCGTTCGGTCGCGGCTCGCGTTCCGTCCCAACGGGTCGCTCGCCGTTATTCTCCATGCGGCCGAAATCGAGACGTTTGCCAGGTAGGACGGGTCTCTGGCCCGTCCTGCCCAAATGGCGGCTTGTGTTTCGGTTCTGATGCCGCCCCTCCGGACGGGTCAGAGACCCGTCCCACGGCGGCCAGTGACCGACGCCCAAATTCAGCGGGCGTGAAATACACCAACCGTTGAGAATTCGCTTTCGAATTTCCGCGGCGTACCGGGTCCAATCCGAATCCGAACTTCGTCTTTCCCCAGCCGGCAATCCATTCACTCCTCGTGACGTCGCCAGTTCCACCGTCCCTCCCGGGATCGACACTGGCGGCGGACTGAAACTCGCATGCACGAAACCGACATCGTCATTCGCGGTGCCCGAGAACACAATCTGCGCGGGGTCGACCTGCGGCTGCCGCGTAACCAGTTGATCGCCATGACCGGCGTGAGCGGTTCAGGAAAAAGCTCGCTCGCGTTTGACACACTGTACGCCGAGGGACAGCGGCGATACGTCGAGTCGCTCTCGAGTTACGCCCGTCAGTTCCTGGGACAGATGCCCAAACCGGAGGTCGACTCGATCACCGGACTGGCACCCTCGATATCGATTCAGCAAAAGACCAGCGGGCGGAATCCGCGGAGTACGGTCGGCACAATCACCGAAATCTACGACTATCTGCGGGTGCTGTTCGCGCGGGTGGGTTTGGCGCACTGCCCCGAATGCGACCGCCCGATCACCGCTCAGACTTCGGAGCAGATTCTCGACGCGCTCCTGCGAATTCCCGAAGGAACCCGCTTTCTCATTCTCGCTCCGGTCGTGCAACGCCAGAAGGGGGAGTACAAAGATCTCTTCGAAGATCTGCTCAAACAGGGATACCTCCGAGCCCGGGTCGATGGTCGGGTGGTTTCGCTCTCGGAGAATTTGCAACTCGATCGCCAGATGCGTCATTCCATTGATGTGGTGATCGATCGCCTGCAGGCGGGATCCGGTGGTCGCACCCGATTGGCGGAAGCGGTCGAAGGGGCGCTGCGACTCGGGAACGGCAACCTGATTCTCGCGACCGAACACGATCGCCCGCAAGAAATCGACGCAGAGTCGGATCGTGTCGCGGAGGGGGACGCGGACGAATCCGCCGAAGCCGAGTCCGCGGGTAAAACAGCGGGCAAGTCGCCTCGCGGAGGAAAGTCCGCAGGGAATTCCTCAGGGACCAGCGGGAACCGCGCCCCGGCGATGGAAACAACTCTCGTCGACCGGCTGTTCAGCGCGCGGTATGCGTGTACCCACTGCGGCACGAGCTACGAACCACCCAGCCCGCAATTGTTCAGTTTCAACAGTCCCCAGGGGATGTGTCTGGACTGCAATGGTCTGGGGATCCGACACGATTTTGACCTGGCGCTCCTGATTCCTGATGAGGGGAAGTCACTCGCCAAAGGGGCGGTCGAATTGCTGGGGCCACTCAAAGAGATTGGCAAGTGGCGGCGACACATCTATGAAGGAGTCGCCCGCGCGCTGGAGATCGACCATGCCATGAAAGAAGGTTCCGCGCTCTCCACTCCGTGGCGCGACCTTCCGGAAAAGGTCCGTGAAGCGCTGCTGTATGGCACGGGCGATCGCAATATCACGCTGAGCTGGCGGCATCGCGGCGGTGTCTGGAAGCACGGCACAACCTACGCCGGCATCATCCCCGAACTGCTGGAATCGTACCGGACGGCGAAGAACCCCATGCGCCGCCGGCAGCTTGAGAAGTACCTCAAGATGGCGGACTGCAAAAACTGCGGCGGAACCCGACTCAACCGCCAGGCCCGCGGTGTGCGAATCACCTCCAGCAGCTATTCCCCGGACATTTCCAGCCAGGCACCGCCTCCCGCCGCGACCGCCCGCAAGAAACAACCCAAGGGGGCGCGGGGAAAGAAGGCGGCCGGTGTCACTCCAGCCAGTGTCCCCCCAGTGACGGCGGCACCGCCGGTCTCGACAGAGTCACCCGTCGTCGCGCCGCCTGCCAGCGTGGCGATGTCGTTGTCCGACGTATGCGGGCTGACGATCTCCGAAGCGTCTCGATTTTTCGAAAAGCTGGAGCTGGATGAAACGGGAGCGATGATCGCGCAGGAGGCGATCAAGGAGATCCGGGGTCGGCTCGGTTTTCTGCTCCGTTGCGGGTTGGATTACCTCACACTCGATCGGACCGCGCCGACCCTTTCGGGTGGAGAGACCCAGCGGATCCGACTTGCGGGGCAGATTGGCTGCGGGCTGGTGGGAGTGGTGTACATTCTCGACGAGCCTTCGATTGGTCTGCATCCGCGCGACAACGACAAACTGCTCGACAGCCTGCTCGACCTGCGCGATCAGGGAAACACCGTCATCGTTGTCGAACACGATGAAGACACGATGCGAGCCGCGGACCACATCGTCGACTTTGGTCCGGGGCCGGGTGTGCGAGGGGGAGAGGTGGTCGCGCAGGGAACGCTGCGCGAGATCGCCGGCAATCCGCGCAGCGTCACGGGTCAATTTCTGTCGGGAAGCGCGCGGATCGAAATTCCCGAGCGACGCCCCTCGATCGCCGGCAAGCAGCTCGTGCTGAAGGGGGCGAACCACAACAATCTCCGCGACGTCGATGTGACGATTCCGCTGGGCGCGTTTGTCTGCGTCACCGGCGTGAGCGGGTCGGGCAAGAGTTCGCTGGTCAATGACATTTTGTGGGAGGTTCTCAATCGCGATCTCAATCGGGGCGAGGGTTCGCCCGGCGCGTTCGAAAAACTGACCGGACTGGAACTGCTCGACAAGGCGATCGACATCGACCAGTCGCCGATCGGCCGGACCCCGCGTTCCAACCCCGCGACCTACGTCAAGCTGTTCGACCTGATTCGCGATCTGTATTCCCAACTTCCCGAGGCGAAGATTCGTGGCTGGAAACCGGGGCGGTTCAGCTTCAACGTCGAAATGGGACGCTGCGAGGCGTGCGAGGGGAATGGCTCCAAACGGCTCGAAATGGATTTTCTCGCCGACGTCTGGGTGACCTGCCCGGTCTGCAACGGCAACCGCTTCAAACACGAAACGCTCGAGGTGCGGTTCAAGGGGAAAACCATCGCCGAGGTTCTCGATATGGACGTGCAGCAAGCGCTCGTCCATTTTGAGAATGTCGCGCCGATCGCGAAACTGCTGCAAACGCTGCACGATGTGGGACTCGATTATCTGAAGCTGGGGCAGGCTTCCCCGACGCTCTCGGGAGGTGAGGCGCAGCGGGTGAAACTTGCCCGCGAACTGGGGAAGCGTTCGACGGGGCGCACGATCTACCTGCTCGACGAACCGACGACCGGGCTGCATTTCGCCGACGTCAAGAAACTGCTCGAGGTGCTGCGCGGTCTGGTCGACAAGGGGAACACCGTGCTGGTGGTCGAACACAACCTGGATGTGATCAAGACCGCCGACTGGGTGCTGGATCTCGGCCCGGAAGGGGGCGCGGGGGGAGGTCGTCTGGTCATTGCGGGAACCCCCGAGACGGTCGCCGCCCATCCCGGTTCTCACACCGGCCGCGCGCTGCGGAAACTGCTCCCCGGTTTCTCCGAGGCGATCCAGTCGGCGGAAAAAGGCGAAACGGAAAAAGGGGACATCCATTCTTCTGGGCGAACCGCGCCGTCCCCCTTTGACGCGTCGCGCCCGATCGTGGTGAAGGGGGCCAGCCAGCACAATTTGCAGAATGTCGATATCGAGCTGCCCCGACATCAGATGAGCGTCTTCTGCGGACCGAGCGGCTCGGGGAAAAGTTCGCTTGCGATGGATACGCTGTACGCCGAAGGGCAACGGCGGTATGTCGAGTCACTCTCGGCCTACGCCCGGCAGTTCCTGGGACAGATGCCCAAGCCGCGCGTGGACCATGTCAGCGGGCTGTCACCGGCGATTGCGATCGAACAGAAGACGGTGGGCAACACTCCGCGATCGACCGTTGGAACCGTCACCGAAATCTACGATTACCTGCGGATTCTGTTCGCCCGGCTCGGCCAAGCGTATTGCCCCCAGTGCGATATTCCGGTCGAAACCCAGTCGACCGACCAGGTGGTCGCCCAACTCCTCGCCCGCCCCGACCAGTTGAAACTGCTGCTGCTCGCCCCCCAGGAAGTCGAGGTGGGAGACTCTTACGCGAAACTCTGGGACCGTCTCCGCGGACAGGGTTACCGCAGAGTCCGCGTCAACGGGACGACGTATACCGTCGATGAGGTTCCGGAACTCGACCGACGCAGCAAACATCAGGTCGAAATTGTGGTCGATCGCGTGACGGTCGGGGTGGGAACGCGTAAGCGGTTCGCCGAGTCGGTGGAATTGGCTCTTGACCTGGGTCGGGGCTGGCTGCGCGTCGCCGAGATTGATGACACGCGTCCCGAACCCGACTGGCGGGTCGACAGTTTCAGTCTGCACCGGGCCTGCCAGAAGTGCGGCACAAGTTTTGAGGATCTCTCACCCAATAACTTTTCATTCAACAGTGTGCTGGGCTGGTGCCAGACCTGCGAAGGGTTGGGGACGCAGCAGGGAACCGACATGTCGGCTCTCATTGGCGATTCGCATCGCACCTTGTCGGAAGGGGTGGTCACCGCGTGGCCCGATCCGCGGGCGAATACGCTGTTCGCCCGGTTTCTCGCCGCCATTTCGCGACAGACCGGCCTGCCGCTCGATGTGCCCTTCGATCGGCTGGACGCGCGTCACAAACGGATCATTCTGTTTGGCTGTGGTGATCGCTGGATCGAAGTCGCCCCGGAGGGAGATGGCGGTTCCGGGGTGACATTCCGGATGCAATACAAGGGGCTGTACCCCGCGCTCGACGATCTGGGGCGGATGAGTTACGCGTTCGGTCAGAGTCTGGCGTCGCTCGTGGGGGAAGTTCCCTGTCCGACGTGCCAGGGGAGCCGACTGCGCTCCGACGCGGCCGCGGTCCGGTTCACCGATCGCACCTTGCAGGAATTGTGCGAACTCCCCCTGGGAGAATGCCTGACGTACCTCAAGGGAGTCAAACTGAAGCCGGCTGAGAAAAAGGTGGCAGGCGACCTGTTGCGGGAAGTGACAGCGCGGATGGGTTTTCTGGTGGATGTCGGGCTGCACTACCTGACGCTATCGCGCACGATGCCTACACTCTCGGGAGGCGAGAGTCAGCGAATCCGACTGGCGGGCCAGGTCGGCCGGTCGTTGACGGGGGTATTGTATGTGCTGGATGAGCCCACGATCGGTCTGCATCCGCGCGACAATGGGCGGTTGCTCAAGGCGCTCAAGCAACTGCGGGATCTGGGGAACACGCTGGTGCTGGTTGAGCATGATCGCGAAGTGCTGGACGCGGCGGATCGGCTGTATGACTTTGGTCCCGGCGCGGGTCGGTTCGGCGGGACGATCGTCGGGGAGGGGACGCCACGGGAGGTGCGAAAGCTCCCCGCGTCTCTGACTGGGGGCTTCCTTTCGGGACGGGAACAGATCGCGATTCCGTTGAAACGCCGGATGCCAGCGGGGGCGATCGCCATCGATTTCCCGAACACTGCCCCGGCGACGGACACGACGAAACCCTCCACTCCGCCACAGTCCGGGGCACCAGCACGTCGGGGAAACGCCCCCCGGAAGAGTCCGCTGGGGAAATCACTGTCGAAATCGGTCGCACCCGGGGGCGGCTGGCTCGAGGTACTGGGGGCCATCCATCACAATCTGCGCGACGCGCATCTGAGAATCCCGTTGGGGACACTCACGTGCGTGACGGGGGTCTCCGGTTCGGGCAAGAGCTCTCTGGTCGAAGACACTCTCGCCCGCGCTGTGGCCCGCCGGCTGCATGGTTCTCGCGAGACCCCCGGAAAGCATCGCGAGATCAAGGGGCTGGAGCAGGTCAACAAAATCATCGTTGTCGATCAGCAGCCGCTGGGGACGACGCCCGCCTCGAACCCCGCCACCTACACTGGTGTGTTCGAACTCATTCGCGAGTTGTTCACCCGACTCCCCGACGCAAAAATGCGGGGGTTCCGTCCGGGACGATTCAGCTTCAACCGCCCGGGGGGGCGTTGTGAAGCGTGTGAGGGGAATGGCCAGAAAAAGATCGAAATGCACTTCTTGCCCGATGTCTGGGTCACGTGTGAGGAGTGCAAGGGGAGACGGTTTAACGCCGAGACGCTGACGGTGTTGTACCACGGAAAATCGATCGCCGACGTTCTCGAAATGTCGATCGGTCAGGCCCGCGAGCTGTTCGAAAACATCCCCAAAATCCGGGCGATTCTGGCGACGCTGTGTGCCGTCGGGCTCGACTACCTGACTTTGGGACAGTCGGCGGCGACGCTCTCGGGCGGTGAAGCGCAACGCGTGAAGCTGGCCGCCGAACTCGCCCGCCCCCAGACCGGGCGCACGCTGTACATTCTCGATGAACCGACCACCGGTCTGCATTTCGACGACATCCGCAAGTTGCTCAAAGTTCTGCACAGTCTGGTGGAGCTCGGCAATACGGTTGTGGTGATCGAACACAATCTGGATGTGATCAAGACTGCGGACTGGATCATTGATCTCGGACCCGAGGCGGGAGTTGATGGCGGTTGGATTGTCGCCGAGGGGACACCCGAAGAAGTCGTGGACCTGTCGCGCTGGTCACGGCATTCGCACACCGGAGAACTGCTCGCTCCGTTGTTGAAGAACGACACCCGGGCCGAACTGGAGCTGTTTAACACGAAAGAGGCCGCCCAGAAGCGCAGCGGCGACCTGGAGATTGAACAGGTCGGAAAAACCACCAAGATGCCATGGCAGACGGATGGCCGGGTGTGGCATCTGGAAACCCGACTATCCCATACCGGCAAACCGTGCCGATGGGAGGCGTCGGCGTTGGCGTATGTCATGGAGAAAGTCGAAGCGGTCGCGGGACTGCGGATTGACTGGAACGAACGGAGCGTAATCGAAGTCACTCCGATGGCGGTCGATGGCACGTGGTTTCTGCACGCGTTGACCGGCGACGAATGGATCCTCACGTTGAAATTCCGTGTTCCCCGGAAGACGTTTCAGGAGGATACGCTGGCGCGCGAGCTGGCGCTCAAATCTTTCGACGACATTGATGAGGTTCCCGTATATGGCCGCGCCGAACGCGTGCGGATCAACAACACCGAATCCGGATTGCAGGAAGTCACGATCACGGTGCATTGGCTGAAAGAGATCGACACCCCGGCATTCGCCAGCTTTCTCGAGAAGGCGTTTCAGGCCCGACTGGGGTTATTCAAGAAGCCCCGGGTGGTAGCCGACCTTAAGGATGAGACACCTTGGGCGCGCCTGGGACGTCGGTGGCATACCATGCAAAAGGGGTTTCCTCCCAAAGCACGAATCGCGTGGAAACCCGAGCTGCTGATCGAATTGATGGAAATTCTGGATGCGGTCTATTCCGATGCCGAGGTCAACTGGTCCGGGAAAGACGACGTGGTGTATACTCTGCGCTCCGGCATCGTCTCGCGACTTTACACCAAGCGTGCCGCCAGCGTCGACCTGCAATTCGTCGTTCCGATTGGAAAGGTCAATCTGCGACGCATCGCGAACCTGGGAGCGGGGCGATACACCCTCCGGGTGACCGGCGAATACGATCTCGTGATGTTGACGTTCACGAAGGCAACGCAATTCACCGAGGAGCTGGGGGAGTTTCTCGCGGAACTCAACAAGCCAGTCTGACATGCGGTTGTCGGCGTTCGTGCGACCCCCAGCGCCGCATCACGGCGAGTCGGTTCCTAGATTCCGCGCGATCCGCCGCGCTTTGTCGCTGGAAACGTATTTCGTGAGACCGTCGGATTCGCGATCGATCGGCTTATCGCCCCGCCCTTCGCTTCCTGCCACGCTCCATTCGTCGACCGATTTTCCGTCATGAACATCGCCGTCGCCATAGTCACCCGTGCTGGGTGTGAACAGGCGGGCTGTGTCGTGCCCCATCTGGGCCAGACCACAGCCCGAGAATGAGCCTGCGAGAATCAAGAACGAACTGCGGAGAATGGTGCGCATGGCGAGACCTCGGCACTTGTCCGTCCCGCGCGACGCGCAGGCGAACGATGGCCAGCGAATGAAACGGCAGCGGAAGGGAAAGTCGACAGGTGGGAACGGGGAGTGTCGATCGCGATGGGATGTCGCGCAGGGAGCGCAACACATTGGGGGAAGGACGAGCAGTCTACAGATTTCCGCGATTGCGCCCAGACCGGTTTTTCACACCACGAATGGATCAACGGATGAGCGGAACCCATGAGTCCAAGCGTACCCCAGGCGCTTTCAAAGTCGATGATCGGCACGGTGAAAGTCGCTGGCGTCGCCACGAGATAGGCCCTTCGGACCACCAACCTCACTCTTACTCGCCCCCCACGGTACAACTTCGTTTCAAATGGCAACCCGCGATGTGGCACTTTACGGCCCTTAATGCGCTACCGCTTTTCGCTGCGATTGACCGGCAGTTTATTGAGTCTCTGTCTCCCCTCGTGCCTCCGTCCCGCGACTCTCCTCAAGTCTCCCATCCTCCATGCTCAACACCCGGTCGGCGATGTCGAGAACCCGGTTGTCGTGGGTGACCATCAGAATCGGGCAACCGCGGTCGCGGGCGAGGGATTGCAGGAGTTCGACCACGTCGCGGCCTGAATGGCTGTCGAGCGCCGCGGTTGGTTCGTCCGCGAGAATCAACTGCGGGCGCGTGACCAGGGCCCGGGCGATCGCGACGCGCTGTTTTTGTCCTCCCGACAGCCGCGAGGGATGATAGTCGAGTCGGTTTCCCAAGCCGACCTTGGTCAACATTTCCGCCGACCGGGCCCGCGCTTCGCCCGCCGGGACTTCCGGATGAAGCTGGAACATCAGTTCCACATTCTTCTGAGCCGACAGAAACTCCAGCAGATTGTGTTGCTGAAAAATGAAGCCAATGTCGCGACGGTTCGCGACCAGATCTTCCTTGCGCGCATGATGCATCGGCCGCGACAGGACCGTCATCTCCCCTTCGGTCGTGCGCCGCAGGCCGCCGATCAGCGTCAGGAGTGTGGTCTTTCCGCTGCCGCTGGGACCGGTGAGTAACACCACCTCCCCCGGAGCGACATCAAACGAGACGTCGAACAGAATCTGCTTGCGGAGATCCCCTTCGCCAAACGCGAAGTTCAAATTGCGGGCGGAAATGATCATGGGAGGTCGCATCGGTTAGAAGACGTCGGCGGGGTCGACGGTGCGCACTTTCTGAATCGCGATCATCGCCGACAGGAGGCACATCACCAGCGTCAGACTGAAGACCGCCAGCGCCCGTTGCCACGTCATCGAAAACGGCATCTGGATCGCATCGGTCGCGATCTCGTAAACCCACAACGCCATCACAAATCCGGGGACGTACCCCAGAACCGACAGAATCACCCCCTGCGACAGCACGATCTGCAACAGCTTGTTGTCGGAAAAACCCATCGCTTTAAGCGTTGCGAACTGCGGCAGATGATTCGTGACCTCGGTGTAGAGAATCTGGTAGACCACCACAAACCCGATGAAAAAACCGACCGCCGCCCCCATCCCGAAAATGAAGTCGATCGGAGCGCTCTCTCGCACGAACGCGATTTCCTTGTCGATCAGTTCCTCGCGGGTGATGATCGTCGCCTCCGCCCCTAATAAAGGAGCCAGGTCGCGCTTCACCTGTTCGACATCGGAACCGGGCTTCAGGCGGATCAGCCCCAGGTCGACCGAGCCGGCCGGCCGCTGCGGAAAGATCCGTCGAAAATTCGCCGGCGACATGAACACGTTCCCATCCCCCGTGATCGACACCCCCACGTTGATTGTCGCGATCACCCGGACACGGTGCAGATTCATCTCGGTCTCGAGGAAATCGTGGTTCGCGAGATGCGCCACGACTGGCCCATAACTCTTGCGGCTCAGGCCATCAAACACCACCCGGTCGGCGAGCATCAGTTCGTCGGCGAGCTCCGACAGGCCACGAAAGTTGATCAACGGCGAACGGGGATCGACGCCAAACACCGCGATCGGATGCTCGCGCAGTTCCCACGGATTGCGCCACCGCGCCTGCCCCATGTACATCTCTTGAATCGCGTCGACCTCTGGATGCGCTCCCACTCGAAACAACAACCGTCTGGGCAATTGAGACGACTGAAAGATCGTGCGGGTTCTGGGACTCACCACCACCAGGTCGGCGGTGACTCGGCGGGCGATCGCCACGCTGTTGTCCATCGCCCCCTGGCGAATCCCCAACTGGACCAGCATCAGCATCACCGCGACCAGAACCCCCGCCGACGCGACGGCGAGTTTCATCCGGTGATAGCTCAACTGGCGCCAGGCGACCACAAAACTGGAGAGCATGATCTGAATTCCTAGGGGATCAACGGCGGTCGGCCGACGTCGCGTCGGGCTGGAGCGCGTCGCGATCGTCCGCGGACGAAGTCGAAGCCGACACCGCCCGATCGGGCAGAGCAATCGTCACTTCGACCCGCGCGTTGGAAAGTCGGGCCAGTCGCGCGCTGTCGGTTGGACTGAGCCGCACGCGAACCTCGACGACCCGGGCGTCGGTATCGCTGACCGGGTCATTCGAAAGCACCACCTTGCGCCCCACCAGCGCCCCCAAATCCAGAAGTTCCCCCTCGAAACGCTCGCCGGTCCCATCGACGCGCACGATCGCAGTCAGTCCCGGTTCAAGAACCGAGAGATCTCCTTCAAAGACTTCCGCGACCGCCTGCATGTGAGCCGTGTCACCCAGTTCCATCAGCCCCGACTCGCCAATCTTCTCGCCGGGCTGAGTGTGAATCTTTAACACACGACCTTCCGAGGGGTTGCGGACTTCGCTCGCTGCGAGCCGGGCGCGGGCCGATTCGACCGCAGCCTCGGCGGCGGCGACCTCGAGTTCCTGAACGCGAACATCAATCTCGCGCACTTCGCTGATACTCGTGAGCAATTGCTCGGCCCGCCGATATTCGAAGACAACCCGGTCGTAAGTCCATTTGTGTTTGTCGAAGTCTTCGCTGGAGATCACTTTCTGATTGCGGAATCGCTCGGCTCGCTCCAGCTCGCGCTGAGAGACTTTCTTCTGTTCCGCCAGCAGATCCACCGCCGCCTGTTGCGCCTGAATGTCACCCGCTTTCGCGCCGGCGCGAGTCTGAGCCAGTCGCGCCTGGGCGGCGTTCCACCGCGCTTCGGCCTCTCCCAATTCGGCTTGTCGCCGAGCGTGCGTGTCGAGCAGGGCGACGACCGTGTTCGCGGGAACGTCGTCCCCCTCGCTCACCAGGAGTTTCTCCACCCGAGCCGCGTCGTTCCCCGAAGGAGGGGCCAGCCGCACGACCCGGCCGCGTGGCTCCAGGCGACCCAGGGCATGAACGTGGCGCGGAGTCCAACTCGCGGTTTGTTCCGCAGTCGAGTGCGAGCGAAACCTGGCGCGAAGGCCGTCGAACCAAGCGACACCGGTCTCGCCGGGGAGATTGCCGAGCGAGACCGCGAGTGCGAACGGAATGACAATCGCCAGCAGCCAGCGAGCTGCGCGCGAGGAGAGGAGGCGGTTCATCGTGCCCTCCGTTCTGGAGTGGACCGGGACTTGGGATTCTTTCCCGCCGGCGCGGGTCGCTTCGCCGACGTGTTTGTGCGAGTTTTTTTCGAAGGAGTGGTCCCTGCGGGGACGTTGGCGGAAGAGTCGGCGGCGACCCGGCGTCGCAATTCCTCGCCGATCCGCTGGAACAGGGGATCATCGCGGTCGATGAGTCCGACGAACTGCCAGAGAAACAGCCCATCCATCACCAGCCAGGTCAGCATCTGATCGAGGCCGGCGTGGGGATCCCCCAGCAGTCGCTCCTGGATCCGTTTCCCCACCGCCCGCAAAGGCACCAGTACGCCCGGATGGGTGACAGCGGCGGCGAGCATCGCCAGAAAGAACTGATCGAGCGCCTCGGGACAGAACAGGTCTCCCGCCAACCCGCTGGTACTGGTCGCCGACCTCTCGTCGTCTCTCCCAGCGCCCACAGCGGGCTGGGCCTCTTCGCCCCCGCTCGCCACGCTTTTAGTGTTCGACCTGGCTACTGCGGGAAACGTCAGATCGATCATCGCCCGGGCCCAGCGATTGCGGGGTTCGGGATCGACGGCGACCCGCTCCAGAATCATCCGTTCGAGCCGTTGGCCGAAATGTTCGACCATGGCCAGAACGAGCTGTTCTTTGGTGGGAAAGTGGTACATCACTCCCCCTTTGCTGACTTTCGCCTCGCGGGCGACGTTGTCGAGGGTCATCGACAACAGGCCGTCGCGGCTGGCGGTGCGGATCGCCGCCTCGCACAAGAGATCCCGCGTGGACTGAGATTTCGCCGACATGTTCGCTCCGACTGTTTGGTTGGTATTACTATACCGACTGGTCGGTTTTGTTTCAAGGGGGTGAACGGCGTGCCACTGCCGTCGCCCCGCTGCCGTCGCTATTCTTCCTCAGGATCGTGGCGATTTTTGGCCGCGATCGCCTGCCCACTGGAATTGGATTCTGCGTCATGCCCCACCCGGGAACCATACCTCGTCCCAGGTCAACCCGCTCTCGGGTGGCTTTCACCGCGATCGCCAGCCTGGCGGCGTGCGTGTGCGCGGTGGGGATCTGGATGGGGGATTTTCCTCTGGGTGTCCCCGGCGAATGGGAGTGGCCCCGCGTCTCTTCCGATGAGTCGACGCTGTTTCGGGTCGCCGTCCCCTTGGGGGGGGGGCTGATGTATGTTCTCTTCGTCGCCATGGGATTGCGGCGGATCGATGGACTGAGCACCCGCGGGCGGTCCTGCTGGCTTTTGGCGCTGGCGGCCGCCGGCTTTGGATGGCTCTGGATCGCGCAACAGGCCGCCCCCAACGGGTACGATCTCGCCAAGTCGGCCTGGGTTCTGTATTACCCCAAGTCGTCGGGCTATTTCACCGAAGCCCGCCGGTATCACGACGCGTTCCCCCAATTTCTCGCGAACTACGAACGAACTGTCGCCGCCGGTGATGTCCTCCATCAGGGAACGCACCCTCCCGGCCTGATCATCGCATTCGAAATGCTGCTGCGCGTCGTCGAGAAATCCCCAACGCTGCGAACCGCGCTCGCCGCCTCGGAACCGGAGGTGGTCCGGACCTCGTTCCGCGAATTGCAGTTGCTATCGACTCGGGGAGATCGGGGAGCGCTCGCGGGGGAGCCCTTGTCGGTGGTCGACCGTGGCACACTCTGGCTGGCGTTTCTGCTGGTACATTCGGCGGCCGCCTTGGCGGTGTTGCCGATCTATGGCTTGTTGCGGCGGAGCGTCTCCCCGGCCGCCGCCTGGCTGGCGACCGCATTCTGGCCGACAGTGCCGGCACTCGCCCTGTTCATTCCCAAATCGGACGCGCTGTTTCCGTTGGTGGCTAGTCTGGTACTGTATCTCTGGTTGGGGGCGATCGATCGGCGGGGAGTCGCAGCCGCTCTCTGGGGGCTGCTTGCGGGGCTGGTGTTCTGGGGAGGGTTGATGTTGAGCCTCGCCCCATTGGTCGTGGGGTTTTGGGCCGTGGTGGCCACGATTCAGACGCGATACCAAGCCAATGCGCCGGCAACGGGATGGAACGGGTTGCGTGCCGATCTGATGCGGCTGCTCCCCGCGGTGGGGGGGGTGTCCTTGGGAATTGTCGGACCAACGATCTGGTTTTCCCGCGCGACCGAGTGCGATCTGCTCGCCGTCTGGTTGGGAAATTACCACAACCACGCGGGCTTCTATCGGCAATACCCGCGCACCTGGTGGAAGTGGATTCTGGTCAATCCGTTGGAATTGTCGGTCGCCGCCGGCCTTCCACTGGCGTGCGTCGCGTTCGCGATTGTGATTCGACAAATGCGCGATCGATCGTATTCCACGGCGGCCGTTTCGTTCGGTGTGACCTGGGGGTTGTTATTGCTCTCGGGGAAAAACATGGGAGAAGCGGCGCGGCTCTGGTTGTTTCTGATTCCGGGATTGTGCTGGATCGCGGGGGAGTGGTTTGAAACGGGCTTACCAGAAACCACGACGCGACAGCTCAGTCCGCCGCTGCGTTGCGGTCTGGTCCTGCTGGCGGTTCAACTGGCGTTCGGTGCCGCGATCATCATGCGGGTCGCGGGATTTGACTATTGAACTTGTCCAAGATCAAAAGCGCTTTTGTTGCTTGTTTCGCGGACGGTCGGCGTGGCGAGTGTCGAAGTGCGTCGTGGGGGCCGGCGGCGGGTGAAGCTAGGTTTTCAAAGAATGGCCAAAGCGTTCCATGAGTTCACGGCCGTCGTCCGCGCTTCGAGGGAAACCGTTCAGGTACGTGGCGGGGTGTTCGGCGCGACTTTCATTCCACCGGTGGCGTTCAGCAGCAGAGGCAGCACCACCAAGTTCCCAAGCAGCCCACCCAGCATCGCCACACTGCTGAGGATGCCGAAATACACCAGGGGTATGAAGTTCGAAAGCGTCAACACCAGGAACCCGGCCACGAGCGCGAAATTGGCGTAGAGCAAAGCGCTGCCGACATCCTGCTGGGTCCGCTCCAAAGCCGCCCCGAAACCGTCACCCCGCGCCAGTTCGCGCTTCAGTCCGGCAAGATAGTGAATGCTCGAATCGACGGTCAGCCCCATCGCCACGCTGGCGATCATGGCGGTCCCGATATTGATTGGCAGGTTCAACCAACCCATCACGGCGATCACCAGACCAATCGCCAACAGGTTGGGAACCAGCGACAGTAATCCAATACGAAGGCTGCGATACGCGACCGCCATCATCGCCGCGATCATGCCGCCGGCGATCAGAAAACTGGACCACTGATCTCCCAGCAGGCTGTCCGTGAGAAACGCCAACAGCACATGCAGGCCGGTCGCGCGGGGTTCGATCTCCTCCGACTCCGTGGGAAAGATCTCCTGGGCTGCCGATTCCACCTGGGCGATCAGCTTCAGTTTTTCTTCCGAGCGCTTCCTTTCATGCGACCGCAGGATGATTCGCATGCGCCCGCGTTCGGGGTTGTATAAGCTCGGAAGGAACTCGGGTTGCAATTGGGAGAGGTACTTCTGCTGGCCGGCAAGCCCCGGAATAAAGAACGGCACGCGCGGAATAATGTCGATACCATCGGTGATCGCCATCACTTTGGTCAACGCGGGTTGATCCCCCGTCTCTTCCTTTAGGTCCCGCAGGCGGGTCGCCAGCTCGCGGACTTTGCTCAAGTAATCATCGTCCAATACCTCGGGAGCGGGAAAGTTGATCTCCCACGAGCCTGCTCCACCCAGGTTTCCTTCGACAAAGTCGAGCGCTTTCAGGATCGGACTGTTCGCCCGGAAGTTGCGACTGAAATCGGTTTCTACCGTCAATCGGGTACAGCCGACGATCGTCAGCCCCGCCAGCACCAGCAACGACAACCAGACCTGACCCGGGTGGAACTCGACCCAGTGTGCCAGGCCCGTCAGCGCACGCAAAACGAGTCCTGACCCCGGTGCGGGCTTGGGGTCGACGGCGAATCCGCCGATCAATGCCCCACCGGGAACCAATAGAGCGAGCGCGGGGAGAACCAGCATGGTCCCCAGAGACATCATCAGGCCGAAACTGGCGACCGGGTGAATATGGCTGGAGAGTTGCGCCCCGAATCCCCCTGCGGTCGTCGCACAGGTCCAGAAGATGGCCGGGGCGAGTTGTTGTAACGCGTCGCGCAGCGCCTCGGCCGGCGATCGGTTCGGACGCAATTCCTGATACCGCACGATCACGTGGATCACTGTGGCTACGCCAATGATCGTGACCAGCGAGGTGAGCATCGAACTGACCATGCTCAGTCGAAAATCGAACGCGACGAGAATCGCCCGCGTCCAGACGATGGTCACCCAGACCACCGCGACCGGCACCAGCGTCCACCGCAAATTGCGGAACATGCCGAAGATCACCCCCAACAATAACAAAGACGACCAAAGCCCCAGCCGGCCTCCATCTTCTTCGACATAGCGGAACATGTCGTGAACCTGGACCGGCTCACCCACCACGAACACCGGCAGTCCCGTCTGCTTAGTGAACGCGTCGCCAATGACCCGCACCTGGCGGATCGATTCGCCTCGCGACGTCTTGGTCTCGGACTGGGGAAGTAATCGCAGCACGACGGCGGTCGTCAGGTTGTCATCGCCGAGCAGAATTCCCCGCGACAGAGAGCGCGCCTGGCGGTCGATCTGCCCCAACTTGGGGATTTTACGTAACGCCTGTGCCCGGCCGACGATCGCCGCCAGATCCTGGGTCGACTCGGGGTGAACGCCATCGACCTTGGAAAGGTCGGCTGAAAAGCGGGTGACGACGTTGAGCCGGTCGTTCCGAAATTCGTCGGCTGCCGGGTCGTAGAGCTCGGGGTCACGATAAGCGACCAGCACCAATTCGTCACCGCCGAACAGGCTTTTGCTGTCGCGGTAGTCGTTCAGACGAGGATTGTCGTGTGCGTAGAGAGCTTCGATCGATTGATCGAAAGAGAGCCGAAAGGCGAACGGGAGGGAGACCGCCGTGAGGATGATCGCGAGGAGGAAGCAGGCCCCTCTCCAGCGAACTTGCCGGTCAATGAACCGGTCGAGCCAGGAGGTCGGGGAATCGGACATGGTCTGGGAAATGGGCGGCACTGGATTCGAACCAGTGACTTCCACCGTGTGAGGATGGCACTCTAGCCGCTGAGTTAGCCGCCCGAAACCTTCCGTGGCTCATCGGCCATGACGGCCGTTCCGTTGTGGGTTGGATTTTATCCTGCCGACCGCAGACACGCAAGCGGCTCGCTAGCGGATCTTGGAGACTGATCAGGAGGGTTCGCCTGGCTCGAACTTGGGGGGTTCAAATCTGGGAACGGACACTTCATCACGCCGTTCGAGCGGGGCGGGGCGCGACTGAGGGGCCGAGGAGGTGGTGGGGGCAGGGGTGTAGGGAGAGTGGAGACTGGTCCGCATGTGATCGTCCAGGCCTCCCAGTCCTTTTTTGAAGTCGGCAACTCCCTTACCCACCGTGCGGGCGACCTCTGGAAGCCGCTTTCCAAACAGCAACAGCGCGACGATGAAGAGAATCACCATCTCGCTGGAATCGATTCCAAACATACAGACTTCCTCCCATCAGGCTGGTTCCGAAGCAGCCAGCCGCGCTGTGACCCAAGGGAACGTGCGAGAAACCGGACTCAGGCGTTCCCGTCAAGCATCAACTTTCTTGGGAGTGTCGCTGGAGCTTGCTGGGGGAGACGACGGTTCGTCGTCGATTCCGCTGACCCCCTTCTTGAATTCCGTGATGCTCTTTCCAAGTGAGCGGGCGATGCTGGGAATCCGCGCGCCCCCAAACAGCAGCAGGGCGATTCCCAAGAAAATAAGCAGCTCCATTTGACTCAGTCCGAACATCGCAACTCTCCGGATCACGTTGTGTTGACGGGTGACAATGCATTGCAGGGTGACCGCTCTTACCCACGCCCGAAGCGGTTCCCCACTCGATTGATCCGCAGGAGAGCAGACCGGCTGAGCGGCGGCTTGGTAGTGAAATTATAAACCTTCGTTGACCGATGTCAATTGACGCACAGGCCGGCATTCTGTCGCATTCTGCGACAAGCTTGGTGGATTTTACAAAAAACGGAATACCCGACGGTCAACTTGGCGGTCTCTCCCTCGATTTGCGACTATTCTCGGTTGCGAGATGCGATTTTTGGGGGCACCCCAGCCCCATCAACGTTGTATTTCGAGAGGTCGGCTCGCCCGTAGAGGTCCAGTCGAGTAAACTGATCCGCAAGATCTGTTACCAGTTCTGGTCTGAGAATCCCGGGAAATTCCTGCGATAACTCAGTCAACAGTACTTGAACTCGCGCTGTTCAGCGACGACATGAGTCCCGACAAGCCAGTGCCCGACCAACCAGAGTCCGACCAGCCAGAACCAGAGGAGCCGGATCCGTCCGGCTCCCAACCATTTGAACCAGATTCCATAGATCCAGACCCCGACGGTCGGGATCCCGATGGGGAGGATCCGGGTGGACCGAAAACCGATTTGAAGGCATCAGACGCCACCTTGTTGCGTCGCATTCAAACCGGCGCGCTCGGACCCTCGGAACAGGACGCGGCCACGGAGTTGTACCTTCGGTACGCAAGGCGTTTGCATGGTTTGGCGAGCAAACAAACGTCGGAAGAGTTGAAGCAACAAGTTGATCCCGAGGAGATTGTTCAGTCCGTTTTTCGCACGTTTTTTCGACGTGCCGCCAGTGGTGCTTACTACATTCCTCAAGGTGGGGAGCTGTGGCGTCTGCTCCTGGTGATGACCCTCAACAGAATCCGCAGGGCGTCCGAGTATCATCGGGCGCAGCGACGTAACTTCCGGCTGACCGTGTCGGTTGGTGACGACAAAATCTTCCAGCATCTTGAACAAAGCAGTTTTGAGGACGAGTCGGCGCTGCAGTTGTTGCGGCACGTTGTCGAAGACTTGATCGGTGAGTTGCAGGTACCGCAGCGTGAGATGGTCCGTTTGCGGATCGAGGGATACGAGGTTGATGAGATTGCGACGTTTACCCGTCGATCGAAACGAACGGTTGAGCGAACCCTACAGAGATTTCGCGATCGCATGAGGCGAGCGCTTGAAGACGGAGAGTCCGATGAACACAGCCAATCCACTGAATCAAGACCTGCTTCTGACGCCGGGAACCCGAGTCGACCCGAGTCGTCAGACTGACCACAGCGGCCGAATGACCCCGACTGACCAAGTGAAGCGGGCAGAGCAGCTTGAAGACGAGGAGCTGGTCCAGCGGGTCGAGCAATTTGAAGCCGCTCGCGCGGAGCGGGGAGAGGTTTCGCTGGCGGAGTTCTTGCCGACAGCGGATCATCCGCTCTACCTCGACATTGCCGCGGAACTGATCCGAGTCGACCTCGAACACAGTTGGGCGTCTCGCAATCCGAAGCCTTTGGCTTGGTACCGGGAACAATGGCCGGCGGTATTTGACGATCCCGACGCGTTGGCGGGAGTCGCCTATGAAGAATTTCGGTTGCGTTTGGAAGCGGGTGAGCCCGTTTCGACGATGGAGTATCAAAACAGCTACGGGGTGGATGTCGAGCTGTGGCCGACTGGACTGCGCCAGGCTGAACCGGACGAAGTCGTCGTCTCGCACACCAAGCGGAATCCGTTGCGGTACCTGGGGGGCGTCGCGGAATTCAAGCCGGGAACGAAGCACTTTGGATTTGAAATCGAACGGGAACTGGGGCGCGGGGCGTCGGCCCGAGTCTTTTTGGCCCGACAGAAATCATTGGCGAATCGCCATGTTGTGCTGAAGGTTTCGACAATCCCGACAACGGAGCCCGATCGACTCGCGCGGCTGCAGCATAACAATATCGTGCCTTTGCTCTCCTATGTGAACGAGGGGCGGGTCAATGTGATGTGCATGCCCTTTCTGGGGAATTACACGCTGGCACAGTGGGTTGCGCGGTTGAAAGATCAGAAAAAACCGCCGATGTCGACCGCCGACTTTGTGACGACGTTCACCCGGCGACCTGATCCGACCGAGCATGGTGCCCCGGGTGCGTTCCCCCAAACACCTGTCCCCGCGAAGGTTGGGGAATCGGAGGTTCAACCGCAGATTCCTGCTCAGAGCTTCGGCAAGGCTTGGGAGAGACTTCGGCATTCGCCATACGAGCAGACAGTGTTGAAGCTGGTGTACGATCTGGCGCTTGGTTTGGCTCATGCGCATGACCACGAGATTCTGCACTTGGATATCAAGCCGGGCAACATCCTGATGACAGAGGATGGCCGGCCCATGTTGCTCGACTTCCACTTGTCGACTCTGGGTGACGCTGCCGCTGGCAAGGCCGAGGTCGAAGGGGGGACACTGCCCTACATGAGTCCCGAGCATCTGGGGGCGTTGGTGGGAAAAGGACATGTCGATCGCCGCAGCGATATCTATTCGCTGGGAATCGTGTTGTTTGAGTTGTTGACGGGAAAACTTCCGTTTCCGACGCGGAAGGGGAAACGCACCCGGCCGGATCGGGATCAGGTCACGCGAGTCAGGGTCAGCAAGTTGACGGCGGCCAGAAACTTCGTTCCATCACCCCGGAAACTGCGTCCGACGCTGTCGCCCGGGGCCGAGTCGATCATTCTGCGATGCCTCGCCCCCAACCCCGATAAGCGGTATGCGACCGCGCACGAGTTACTGGAAGACCTGGAGCGTCACCTCCATGACCGGCCGTTGAAGTTCGCGGAGAACACTTCCTGGAAGGAACGGTTCACCAAGTGGCGGAAGCGCCATCCGACGTTGACTTCTACCAGTATGGTCACCGCGATTTCGCTGGTGTTGCTGGGGGTGTTGGCTGCCGGAACCGTATTCGCGCGGAAGGGCGAGACTCGTGCGGTGGCGATGCGCACACAACAATTCTTCCGATTGCAGGTTCCGGCGCTGAAGGCTGGGCTGTACCAAGCCAGCATGCCTTCGCAGGAGGCTACACAGTCGGACGTGCGGGCGACGCTCGAGCGAACGCTGGCCGCCCTGAAGCCGTTCAACGCGGCAAGTCGGGATGATTGGCGGAATACTGAGCTGGTGCAATCACTTCCTTCCGCCGAGCGATCGGCCCTGGAACAGGAAATCGGACAGTTGTTGACCTTACTGGCCAAAGCGCGATCGAGTCAGGCCGGCGTGGCAATTTCGCTGGATGGGCTGTCGGCGGCCACGGGTAAGGAGTCGGGCCTGGAACAGTCTCTGGTGTTGATCCGCCGGGCTGCGGATGCCCTCCAAGGACATATCGGAATCGTCGCCGCGAAGGATCTTGAGGCCCAGTTGTTGCGTCGGCTTGGTCGCGAGAGCGAGGCGGCCGCCGTTGAAGCAGGACCTGAGAATCCCGCCGAGCTGACGAGTAGCGATCTTCCCTGGCAGGCCTTGCTGATGGCACTAGACGGGGATTACACCAAAGCGTCAGACCTGCTGAAGGAAGTTACGGGGAATTCTCCCAATGACTCTCTGAGTTGGTATGTGGCAGGGACTTGCCAGTTCTCGATGGAAAGATTCTCCGATGCGGAGACCAGTTTCACGGTCTGCATCACAATGCAACCCAAGTCTGTCGACGCCTGGCTGCAACGGAGCATTTGCCGGCTTCAACAGGAGGAATGGAAGGGAGCACTCGAAGACCTCGATCGGGTGTTGGAATTGGACCCCACGATTTCAGCCGCCTGGTTCAACAGAACTCTGGCGTTGCGGGGATTGCAGCGCTGGGAAGACGCCCTGATCGCTCTGGATCGGGCGGATATCGCAGGATTTCCCGAGACCCGCGTGCGGTTCATGCGGTCGGAATTGCTGGGACGGATGGGGGAACGCGAAAAATCGCTGGCCGAGTTCAGCAAAGGGCTGGAGTCGAAACCGGTGGATGCCTTGGGTTACACCGTTCGGGGAGTCGCCCGGAAGGGTGTCGATCCGATTGCCGCGCTCGCCGATTTCCGTGAGGCGATGAAACTTGATCCCCGGTGCTTCGATGCGGCTAGGAACGCGGCCAATGTACTCGACGAGAAAATGAAGGATTCCCGGGCCGCGGTCGCGGTCCTGGACGAAATGTTGCGGAAGACCAGCCGCGACCCTCTGGCTTGGTCGGGCAGAGCCGTCTTGCATGCCCGACTTGGTGATGTCGAGCAGTCACGTGGCGACATCGCCCAGGCGTTGAAGCTCGCACCCGAGAATGGTTGGGTGCTGTATCATGCCGCGTGCGCTGAGATGCTGTTGCCGAACGGTAATTCGGAGGTCGCTTTGGCCATGCTGGCCAAAGCGCTTCCCCGCGCGGCGGGTGCCATGCAAGTGGTGGCGACCGATCCCGACTTGGGAACCCTGGTTGAATCGGAAGCGTTCAAATCCGTCCTGGCGGCCGCGCAGACGTTGTCAGCGGCTCAAGCGAAGTAGATTTTGGCGTTTCGCGAAACCCACTGCGAACCCGCTTCGCCAGCCGGTCACCTCGTCGTGACCTGACTGGTGAAGTGGGTTTGTTGTTTTGACTCAATTGAATTCGGCCTTGCGCGCTGCCAGAATTATTGACCCAGCATTGTTTCGCTGCCAGCCCGCCGCTTTCGCTACAGAGGTTGCCCACGATGTTTCACCGATGTCTGATTGCTCTTGCCTGCTACGTATTCGGTGTGTCGCGCGTTGGACTGGCGGCGGATTTGTCGGACTGGCGGTCGTGGCGCGGTCCCTTGGGGAATGGTAGTGTCGAACAAGGGGAGTTTCCCACGCGATTTGGTGCCGACCGGTTTGCCTGGCGCACCGAATTGCCCGGCAAGGGTTGTTCCACTCCCATCGTACTCCAGGGGCGGATCTATCTGACCTCGCCGGCTGACACGAATGACGCGCTCCTCTGTTTCGACGCACAGGGAGCCGAGCAATGGCGAACGGTTTTCGGCAAAGAGGATCCAGGGAAACATCGCAACGGATCCGGTTGCAACGCGTCGCCGGTGACGGATGGGAAACTGGTGTATGTCTACTTCAAGAGCGGCACCCTCGCGGCGGTTGATCTGGCTGGCAAGGTTCGCTGGAAGACCAATCTCGTGGAGCGCTTCGGGAAAGACACGCTCTTCTGGGATCATGGCACGTCCCCGGTTCTCACCGAACGCTACGTCGTGATGGCGCGGATGCATCAGGGAGAATCGTGGCTCGCGGCGTTTGACAAAGAGTCGGGCGAGATGGCGTGGAAAGTGGCCCGCAATTACCCGACACCGACCGAATGCGATCATGGCTACGCGACCCCGTTGGTGATTCAGCATCAAGGGAGGGAGTCGCTCCTGGTCTGGGGAGCGGAGCATCTCACGATTCATAACGCGACCGATGGACACACCACGTGGTCGTGCGGCAATTTCAATCCGGATGGCAACAAGCTGTGGCCCGCGATCGCGACGCCGGTCATCGTCGGAGACATGGTGGTGATCGCGTATGGTCGCAATGACCGGGGAATTCCCCGACTGCACGGCATCCGGCTGACGGGGAATGGCGACGTCACCCAAACCAATCACGTCTGGAGACGAGATGACGTGGGAGCGTTCGTGCCGACTCCCGCAGTTCACAACGGAAAGGTCATCCTCGTTCGCGACCGCGGTGAGGTCGCGTGCATCGACCCCGCGACCGGGAAAACGGTTTGGGAAGGCGAGTTTCCGAAAAATCGGGCGAATTTCTACGCGTCGCCTCTGGTCGCCCAAGACACGTTGTACGCCCCGCGCGAAGACGGAATCGTGTTTGTGGCGAGCGTCGCGGACGGCAAGTTCAGCGTGCTGTCGGAAAACGACATGGCCGAACCTGTGATCGGTTCCCCGGTTCCGACGTCAAACGGCATCTATCTCCGGGGGGAGAAGCACTTGTTTTTCGTTGCATCCACTCCATAACTCCCCGTCACAGAGTGTTTGGATCGGCAGTTTGTCCGATGGTTGCGGAATCGCTACAGGACGTTGACTAAAACTGCTGTTCGCGATTTCTACCGCACGCCATCGGCGGTCAGTTGAGATTGCCCCAGTCCGTTGGCGGCCGTTTCGGGCAAGACGTACTTCGGCGGAGTCAGCTTGAGCAGGTGTTGCGTACTCGCGTTCCACATCTGTTCCTGCAGGTGCTGTTCGACCGAAACCCCTTCCTTCAGGTGAATGAAGAATGCTCCGTTGGTGTGCTTGACGTTGCCGTTCCACACCACCTTGTTGTCGAGCCAGAGCTGCAATCCGCACTCGACCTCCTGGCCGGCGACTTCGAGCTCACTGCGTCCGCCCCCCAGTCGTCCGAAACCAGTCATCCGGAAGGAGTGCTTCTCGTTGGTATTGCGGTGCGTCAGAGACACGTACAGAACGAGCCGTTCGTTGTCGACCACCGTCACCTGGTTCTTCGCCAACTGCGTCTGCAGGTTTTTCCAGACATCCTGCTGGAAATTCTGGACTCCGGGGGGATTACTGGTGATATTGAACCGCACGCTCACCTTCGATCCAGGCTGCAACAGGTAACCGGGATCGAGCTTCGAGGATTCGAGCTGCTTGACGGCGGCCGCGTGGGGCAGATCAGCAGCGGTGACCGTGACGCTCGAATTCTGTCCCCCGGAGGCCGACAGGTACCAATGACGTCCATCGGGGTTGTCGTCGAGATGCACCCCCTTCCCGGGCGGCAGTGTGTAGTTCCAGACCAGCATCTTGTGGGGAACGTCGATCAGGGAGCGGTTGTCGAGCAGCACGTAATCGTCGCCGCACCATTGAAGCTGTTGTGCCGGGAGGGGGATCGGAAAGTCATTCACGATTTTTCCGGTCGACAAATCCCACGCGATCAAGTGCATTCCATTGTTGCGATTGACCGTGGCGGCGAGCCGATCGCCGCGGGAATTGAAACCCGCCGCTCCGGTGACGTGGACGAATTCCCCGAACTCGACATCGCCCCGCACTTCGCCCGTCAGCGAATCAAACAACCGGAAGCCCTTCCCGTTCGAGACCGACAGGTACTTTCGACCGGGGCTGACGCCGGGATGAGCGGCACGTTCAATCTGATAAATGGCCTCCATGCTGGAGAGATCCCACATCACAAGCAGATCGGACTGGTTGAGAGTCAGCAGGTGTTTGTCATCAACGAAAACCGCCGCCTTGACCTTTTGCTCATTGTCCTGAGGCAAATGGCCATAGGGTCTCCAGCCACGGTAATGGGAGCTGTCGTCGAGGGAAAAAATGTCCAACCGGGTCAGCCCGTCGATCATTCGCACGACGGCGTACTTCCCGTCGAGAGTGACAGAGAGGAGGTCGGCATTGTACGGAAGATCGATGTCGGCGATCTCCTTGCGGGTCGCCAGATCGACCACTTCCAGAGAACACGACGGGGCGTCTCCCGAAGCGGGAGCTTCCGCCGCTTTTCCCCGGCGGGGGGACCGACGCGGCCGGGCCGGTCCTTTTTCGGCACCATACAGCACCACCAGCCGGGCGGCCTCCGGGCCGGAAAGTCGTGCTCCCCGCAGCGGGTTTTCCTCGGGCGACAGCGTGAAGGGCTTGGTCAGCAATTGTGACGCGTCGGCACCAACGGGATCGGGTCGCATTGACCAGGGCGCTCCCCCCGCTTCGCTGGCGAGTTTCTTGGGCGCACCGAACTCGGCTTTCGACAGCAGGGGCAGTCGGGCGTCGACGGCCAGTCCTCCCGAGGCGACGACGTTGGCCGCCTGTGCCACTTCGGACTCCGGCAACTTGAAATCCACAATCCGAGTCTCTTTGGCGTCGGACGCCGCCACCAGCACGTGTTCGTCGTCGAGAATTCGGCACGCGGTCGGAAAGGCGTACCCGGGATCCTGATCGGCCCCAGGCATCGTCCAGACGATCTTCTCGGTCGCGCGGTCGATCAAACCGACGCCATTCAGCAACCACCGCTGTTTGTTGGGAAACCAAGCCAACGGACGGTCCTTACGGTTTCTGCCGCGCGGACTGTCTTTGATCGAATTCTCGAATCCTAAGATCGCGGTCTGTTCGCCGTTCTCGACGTTGATGATCACCAGGTTCATTTCTTTCCAGTTGTCGAACAGCACCGCCAGTTCTTTGCCATCGGGAGAGAATTCCAGCGTCTTGCACTGGTGAGGGCTGACGTTCTCACCCGTGATCAGGCTTGTCCCCGCGAGGTTCCCGGTCGTGAGGTCATAGACCCGTAGCGAGGTCTTGGCGTGATCCCCCTCGACATAGGCGAAGTACTTGCCTCCGGGCGAGATGCCAAACTGATTGTCTCCGACATGGATCGGCAACTTCAGTGGGCGTTCTTCTTTCCCCGAAGGAATCTGCCAGACCATCACGGTTCCGTCGTGCGAGCCTGCGAGCAGCCGATCGTTCCCCGCGAACGCCAGGATCCGGAGGAAGCCCCCTTTTTCAAACTCGAGTTGTCCCAATGGTTTCCCGGTTTTCACATCCCAGACGCGAACTGCCTTTTCAAAGACAACCCAGCCTGCCAGGTAATGTCCATCGGGACTGAGTGCCCAGGGGTCGCCATGGATTCGAACCCCCTTGACTGTTCCCACTTTGTGGTTGTTCCGCAGGTCGCGGATTTCGCGAAATTCCTTTTCGTTGTTGTTGCTGCCGACCGCGACGAACGGACTGGGATTCAAGGGGTAAACGATTTCGAGCTTCGACCCCTTGGGGAACACCACGTGCACCTTTGCATCGGGTTCGAGCGCATACTGCTCCGCGGACGGGTCGACTTTGACCTCCCAACTGTCGGCTGGCCCTTGATTCGCCTCGCCAGCGACCGGCTGGAAGCCCGTTCCGCCCTTACTTCTTTTCAGGCTTCTTCTCTCCCCCGGCAGCTCCCTGGGCACCCAGCCCCGGTGGATTGTTTGGCGGGTTGACCCCGGGGTTGAATTTGGGAATCTGCGGTTCCACCGGGGGCGGACTGGGAAAGCCGGAGTTGTTTTCCAATCCCGGGGGCTGCGCACCCAATGCCGGCGGACTGGGATCTGGTCTCACCGGGAAGCCGTTATTCCCCTGCGGAAACGCGTTCTTGGCATTGTTGGGAAAGCCGGGCGGGGGATTTCCCGGCTGATTCTGCGGGAAGCCGGGAGGAAGGTTGTTCGCCTGCGGGGGCAGTTTGGGATCCCCTTTCCCCATCGTGCTGAAAATGATTCCGACCACCACCGCCGCGATCGACGCGAACGCCGCCAGACCGATGATCAGAAACAGCTTGCCGCGGTCTGCTTTCTTCTTCTTGAAGGTGCGCCCGCTCGGAACATCGTCATCATCGGCATCATCCTGAGAGCGCGACGTTGAGCGTTTCAGCGGAACGGCGGGCGGCTTGGCGGCGGAGCGTTTTTTGGGCTTACTCCCCGCTCCAAAGGAACTCTCCCAGTCGTCGCTCCCTTTCGCGGAATAGCTCCCTCCGACTTCCTCGTCGTCGTCCAGGTAGGACGGCTTCGATTTGGCGGGACCGCCACTGGGAACGCGCAATTCCCCGCCGCATTCTTTGCACTTGATCGCCTTGCCGGCGAATTCATCGCGAACGCGGTACTTCTGGAAGCAGAACGTGCACTCAACCGGAATAGCCATGACCGACCGCCGACGATTCGACAAGTGTAGAACGGGACGGTGGATATCATGCCGAATTGGGACGTGCGTGGCAACCCAAAAATGACAACGGACCGCGGTGCGAGGTCCGAAGTGCATCCCCGCTTTTTCAACCTCACGCCCGTTGACGCACGCTGCGCGATTCGCACAATTCTCCCCGCAGCCGAAAACGACGTCCTTTGACAGAGCCGCGCCCGTCAGGAAGCGGTAAGAACCCGTCCAAAAATCAAGACCGCTTTTGTTGCATGTTTCGCGTATGGCCGGCACGGCGATTGCCGAAGTGCGTCGTGGGGGCCAGCGCAGGGGTGAAGCGAGGTTTTCAAGGAATGGCCAAAGCGTTTCATGAGTTCAGGGCCGTCCTCCGCACGTCGAGGTTATCGCTGCACACCCAGGTAGAACGCGAAGATCTGCGTGTTGTCGAAGTCCTGCTTCATGAGCGGAATGCCGAAGTCGAGGGCGATCGGCACCGGTCCCATCGCGGGAATCGTCAACCGCAAACCAGTACCGACGCTCAGTCGGAACGAGTCCATCGTCACAGTGCTGTCGACAGTACCGAAGTCGGTGAAGCCAACCACCTGGATCATGTCGTCGGCGGTGATGGGCAACAGGTACTCGGCGGACCCAAGCGCCTGCCAGAGACCACCGGTTCGAACACCGTTCTCACGTGGCGTGACGCCGTAGAACGCGAACCCGCGAAAACTCTGAAAACCGCCGGCATAGAACCGTTCGAAGATCGGCGTCGCATCGCCGGCCCAGCTCAGGTTGCCGGTGAGCGCCAGGATCTGTCGGTGTCCGCCGGTGGGACGTTCGTACAGCGTGAAGTACTGTTTGGCATCCGCTTCGAGTCGGGGATAAACCCACTCGCCAAAGCCTTGTTCGTAGGCGAATTCAAGATAATGTCCCGACCCCGCCAGAAACGGGCTGTCCCGGGTGTCGTGAACGACGCTGCCCCGAACCGTTGACAGGAACGATGTACCCAACGCTTCCTGCAACACCTGGGGAGTGGGAAACGACGGATTGGAGAGATTGACTCCCTCAAGTCGCAGGGCCATGGTTGCCGACCACTCTTGTGTGATCTGGCGACCGACGGAAATACGACCACCGACCCGCCGTTCGTTCCAGTTCGGGAAAAACCGCTGGTAGTAGAAGGCGCTGGTTCCCAAGCTGAAATTCTGGTCCAAAAAGTACGGGTCACGCCAACTCACCAGATAGCGGCTGAGTTGCGTTCCGGGGACCGCTTCAAGTCGAAACTGTTGTGAGCCGCCACGAAAGGCGTTTCCGCTCACCAGGTCGGCGAAGCTTTCGGGAGGGCGAAACAGGTCGAAGTTGTTTTCTTCGAGAACGAACGTTCCCACCAGCCCCTGGTTACTGTTGACCGCGACACCGATATTCAAGCGACCGGTCTGCGTGTCCTTCGCGAAGACGTCGTAATCAAGATAATCGGGAGGGGTCTCCGGTTCGAACGGCAACGCGTCATTGCCCCCCAGCGGAGATTCCTCCCCAAACGGCAGGCCCGGGTCATAGTCCGGGCTTTGACCGCGGAGCATGGTCACTTCTTCGTTCTGTCCGATTTCGAACAGGGGAGGAAGACTCACCCGGGTCGACGCGAGTTCTTGAAACAGACTCGTCGATCGGCTCGCTCCATCACGGGACCGATTTGCTGTCGCGCGACGGGTCTCGGTCGCGGAAGGGCGTCGTCGTTCTCGTTCTTCGGTTTCATCCTGCTCGTCGGCCGCCTGGCCGCGAGCGAGATTCACTTTCGGCTTTCGCTCTTTCGAACCGCTGGCCGGGGCGACCACGATCTGTGGTCGGTCGGGGCTGCCTGGCTGCGCGCCGGCGAACACCTGCGAGCCGGCCAGACGTTGCTCGCTCCGCTTGATGGCGGTGCGGCTCGCCAAGTCGCCCGTTCGCATCGTGAGTCGATTCCGAACCACCGTCTCTTTGGTGTGCGGATGGTCCCCCTGAATGTGAACGTTGATTCTCCCCACGCGCCATGGCCGATCTTCATCGACCGAAAACACGAGGTCGAGCGTCCCTTCCGCTTCCGAGAACGTCGGGGTTGGATTGATCGTCGCAAAAATCCGCCCGAGTTCGTCGTATTGCTTTGTCATCTTCTCGACGTCAGCCGTCAGGAAACGTTCATTGAAATACTCTTGTTCCTTGAGCTTCATCCCTTCGCCGAGCCTCTCGTCGGGAATGACACGGTTCCCTTCGAATCGGATCCGGTTGACCTTGTAGCGTTTCCCCTCGGTGATCTGGTACTCGATCATGACGCTCGAGCGATCTTCCGATTGAGAGATCTCCTGCTTCAATTTCACGTCGAAGTATCCGACGCTGTGATAGTACGCCTTGAGCGCGGCGATGTCGTCCGACAGTGTCGCGGGGTCGTACTTGCCACCGAACAGCCACAGAAAGCGTTTCTTCGTGCGCAACTGGGTGGTCAGGGTGCCGGAATCGAAGAACGTGTTTCCAGAGAACGTCACCTTGTCGACATGGACCTTGGGGCCTTTTTCAACGGCGAAGACGACATTGCGATCTTCGGGCTGGTCCCCTTCTTCGAGTGTGACTTTGGCGTAGACGTAGCCCTTTTCCTGGTAGTAACTCTCGATCCGGCGAGCCGCCTCCTGGTTGGTGCCCACATCAAAACCCGAACCGGTTTTCAATCCCGTCAGGTCGGCCAAGTGCTTCTGTTCGCGTTTTTTGCTTCCAGGAACCCAGTTCCCCTCAACCCCTTTGTATTCGACACTCTTGACGATGGGGCGTTCGATCACCTTGAAAACCAGGACCGGGCCTTCCGGGGTCTGGCGAACTTCGTTCTCGATTCGGAAAAACCACCGGGTGGCATAAAGCGCTTTGACGTCGTCCTTCACCTGCTCGGCGTTCGGTTCGCGTCCAGGACGGGTCTTGATTCGCTTGGTGATCTCCTCCTCGGCGATCGTGCGGTTTCCCTCAATGATCACATCCGCGAGGGGACCGTCGATCTCGACGATTTCGTCATTGCCGGTGAGCGACCGACGGGGTTTGGAACCGCCCACTCCCATCGAGGTTTCCGGAAGATCCTGTTCTTCGCCAGCGACCGGTAGGACTGTGTCCTTGATACTGCGGGGCAGCCGCTTGTCGGCGGCAGCACCGCGCGGCGTCGCTTTGGACTGGGCCTCCGCTGACTGAACATAGCCGTTCAGCAGCGCGAAACACAGCAGACACGGGACAACAGACCGACACGCGGTCCGGGTCTGCGCATCAGTGCGGACTCGGCGGACACCGGTCATGGGGAAGGGATCCAGGGAGGGGACGAACCGGGGGAAGGTGGGATCGGGTAAGGGATGTGATGACGCAACCCAATCCAGCGAATCTGTGGAGAGCGGACTGAATAACTGAAACGGAAAAATCGGGCAAGACGAGTTTGAACCATCTCGCGGCGACAAAGTACACGAAACCCAACCCGCAGAGGTTGACTGCCCAGCCACCCCAGTTTTGGTCCATTCAACGAAATGCGCCTCTTTCGCCGGAAAAACAAACTTTTTGATTTTCCGGCGAGTCGCGGTTCTTGGTCGAGCCTACGTATTCACCAGGAAGTGACAGATGTCGCCATCCTGCATCACGTACGCCTTTCCCTCGACCCGCAGTTTGCCAGCCGAGCGGATTTCCTTTTCGGTCTTGTACTTCTCCAGGTCATCCAGGCAATAAATCTCGGCCCGGATGAATCCTTTTTCAAAATCGGTGTGAATCACGCCGGCGGCTTGCGGAGCGGTCGCTCCCACCGGAACGGTCCAGGCGCGGACTTCCTTCTCACCCGCAGTGAAAAAGCTCTGCAATCCCAGTACCCGGTACGCCGCCCGGGCCAACAGCGCCAGCGCCGGCTCGGGAAGTCCGACCGACGCAAGCATTTCCTGACGGTCGGTCTCTTCCAATTCCGCAATCTCGGCTTCCAGCTTGGCGCAGACCGGAACGACCTCGGCCCCCGTCTTCGCTGCGAATTCGCGCAATTGCGTCACCAACGGCCCCTTCCCTTCGAGGTCGTTCTCGTCGACGTTCGCCACATACAAAATCGCCTTGGCTGTCATCAGCCCGAAACTCTTCACTGCCTTGGCGTCATTGGCATCCCAGGTCAGTTTCCGCAATGGCTGTCCGGTATTCAGATGCTCCAGACAGCGACGCATCACGCCGGCGCGATGCACCGCTTCTTTGTCCCCGCTTTTGGCCGTCCGCTCGGCCTTGGGCAGGGCGTTGTCCAGCCCCTGCAAGTCGGCGAGCATCAATTCCAGTTCAATCGTCTCGACATCCGAGACGGGATTCACCGACCCGGTGACGTGGATCACATCGGGATCCTCGAAACAACGGACCACTTGCATGATCGCGTCGACTTCCCGAATGTGGCTGAGGAATTTATTCCCCAGCCCCTGCCCTTCACTCGCCCCCTTCACAATTCCCGCGATGTCGACCAGCTTGATGGCCGCCGGGACGATCTTTTGCGGGGGAATGAGCTTGGTGATCCGGCTGAGCCGAGCGTCGGGGACGCTGACGACCCCCTCGTTCGGTTCAATGGTGCAGAACGGATAGTTCGCGGCTTGAGCCTGCTTCGAACTGGTGAGCGCGTTGAAGAGCGTGCTTTTGCCGACGTTGGGCAGACCGACAATACCGGCTTCCATGGTGCCGAACGAACCTTCCGAAATTCTGGAGTGCTGAGGAATGGGGGGGTGTACGATACCGCTTCCGGAGATTCACCGCCAGATTGCGGGTCAATTCGCCGAGCCGCCGCGGTTCGCGAATTGTGAAGAACGGGTTGGCACCCCGGAATCCGATTCGACTACCAGAAACGCGGCCCTTGGGATTAGAATTCGCTCTCTTCGTCACGCACTTCTCGCGAAACCGCACTTCTTCTGAATTCGCTCCCTCCGATATGGCCAGCTCCAACCCCCGTTCCAGAAAGCCGGTCGTCACAATCGGCCCAGAACACTTCGTCAATCGCGAATTGAGCTGGCTGGAATTCAACGCGCGGGTTCTGGAAGAAGCCGAGGATGGGAGCAATCTGCTGCTGGAACGTCTGAAATTCCTCAGCATTTTCAGCGGGAATCTCGATGAGTTCATGATGGTCCGCGTGTCGGGCCTGCGTGAACAGATGCAGGGGCTCGCCGACCCGGAAGACCGGATGCCCGAGGCGCTCAGTCCCCACGAACAGTTCAAACTGGTTCACTCCAAGACCCACACCCTTGTCGAGAGGCAGTACGCCTGCCTGAGCGAGCAGGTGTTGCCCGGCTTGGCACAGGCCGGCATCCGCGTCCTCGCCCCCAGCGCTCTCACACCGGAACAACAACAGCATCTCGACACCTACTTCCAGCAGACCGTGTTCCCGGTGCTGACCCCTGTCGCCATCGACCCCAGCCATCCGACGCCGCATCTGCGGAGTCGCGGGTTGTATATCGCCGCGATGATCGACCAGGCGAGCTACCGCCCCGGTGCCGCTAATAAACTGCTGGCGGTCGCGCACCTGCCCCCCGTATTGCCGCGATTGATTCGCGTTCCCGGTGGTGCCGACAACTACGTGCTGCTGGAACAATTGGTAGGCTCCCGGCTCGACCAATTGTTCAGCGGATCGAAGATTCTGTGCTGGACCACCATTCGCATTACCCGAGACGCCGACCTGGACATTGATGGCGATCAGGTGTTGCAGGATCTCTCGCAGGCGGTGGAAGAGGGGCTGAAGGCATTGCGGCACCGCGACGTCGTCCGACTGGAAGTTGCCCCGGGTGCGGACGCCGCCCTGGTGGCCGCCGTCCGCAGGCCGCTGGGGCTGATGAACGAAGAGATCTACGAGGTGACCGGTCCGCTGGATCTCACCGCGTTTATGGAGTGGCATGGCCTGCCCGAATATCCGCACCTGCGCGACGAACCATTCACTCCGCGTCGACCCCGGGGAATGTCCGAAGGAGAGGACGTCTTCGCGACGATTCGCAAACGCGATGTGTTGATTCACCATCCGTACGAGTCGTTCCAGTGTGTCGTCGAATTCTTGCAGCAAGCGGCGGAAGACCCCGATGTCCTGGCGATCAAGCAGACGCTTTACCGGGCCGGCAGCGAAAGCCCGGTGATTCGCGCGCTCATCAACGCGGCCGAAAAAGGGAAGAGCGTGACGGCGGTGGTCGAACTGCTGGCCCGTTTCGACGAGCAGTCGAACGTGAAGTGGGCTCGCCAGATGGAGCGGGCGGGCGTTCACGTCGTCTATGGCTTCGTCAACCTGAAGACGCATTGCAAGGTGACACTGATTGTCCGTCGCGAGGCGGAACGCATTCGCCGGTATGTCCATGTGGGGACCGGAAACTACAACGCGTCGACCGCGAAGATCTACACCGACTTAGGACTGTTCACGGCACGCGACAAATTCGGGGAGGATGCGTCGGCGCTCTTCAATTACCTGACAGGCTATTCCGCCGGCTACAACTGGCAGCGATTTACGGTCTCGCCCGACTATCTGCAGGATCGGGTCATGGAATTGATCGAGCGCGAGACCGCGAAAGCCAAAGAGAAAACCGGCGGTCGGATCTTCGCCAAGCTGAACCAACTGGTCGATCCGGAAGTGGTCGAAGCGCTCTATCGGGCGTCGCAGGCGGGGGTGAAGATCGATCTGCTGATCCGCGGAAGCTGCTGCTTACGGCCGGGCGTCAAAGGGATCTCCGACAACATTCGGGTCGTCAGCATTCTTGACAGGTTTCTGGAACACAGCCGAATGTTCATCTTCGGGGCGGGGAACGACGCCGACGTCTTCTTCTCGAGCGCCGACTGGATGCCGCGGAATTTTCGTCGGCGGGTGGAGATCATGTTTCCGATTGTCGAGCCGGCGCTCAAGCAACGGGTGCTGGAATGGATTGTGCCGACACTGTTGGGCGACAACGTCAAGGCGCGCGAGATGCAATCGGACGGCACCTACCGGCGGGTGACTCCGCCTGCGGGAGCGACGCCACTCCGGGCGCAATTCCGCTTTCTGACGGAAACTCCCGCGCCGGATTTTGTCAATGAAGTCATCGATTGAATTTCGAGTCAGACACGGCGCAGGTTATCGCGACAGTCCCTTTCGACGCCTTGTCACCAGGGTAGACTGGTAAACCTCGCTGTAACCGTCAGGCCCAGGGAAAAAGCTCCCGTCGTTCCTCCGGAGTCAGCGATTCCATTTTCGCGACGTTCCTCCCGGGAATAGACTCCACATCCAGGTCGCTCTTGATTGCCCGTTCGACGCTCTCTTCGCGCAAGAGGTGCAGGATGGGCCATGGAGCGCGATTCGTGAGATTGCCGGCGTCTTCGGGCCGGGTCTCGGCGAACTGGTAATCCGGATGAAAACTGGCGACCTGGTAGATCCCGTCCCATTCCTCCGCCACCACAAGGTCGTCGACTTCATCAAGAAATTGATTGTAGTCGTCGAACTTCGCCAGCATCTTCGTCAGGACGACCAACGTTGTTTCCAGTTCGGTCGCGGGGGTTTCGTCCAGAAGGTTCAACTCCGCGCGCAATTCCGCCAGCAGAATGTCGGGAGTCGTGGATTCGCTGGTCACAATCCGCACCGTGCCGTTTCGATAAGGCAGGCCGGCGAAGGGACAAAGGTTGAAGCCGATCACAATTCGTTCCAGCCACAATCGGACATCGCGTTCCGCGGTGTCAGGATTTCGCGAAGAAGGTGAGGGCATGAGATCGCCTGGAGTTCACGGGGAATGGGACATTGGCCCGACCGCGGGCCGATCGGAAAGCAGGTTCCACCTGGCCGAACGAGCGTAGTATAATTCCTGCGGGGTCCGCGCGACGTGGAGGCGATCATGAATCTGGGTTGGATGCTGCTGATGTGCGGGCTGTTGATTGCCCCTCCTCCGAAGCCGATCAAGGTGCCGGGGATTGGTAAACCGCCCAAATCCGACGATCTCGCCGTCGACGTCGTCCAGATCGGGTCCGGTCCAAAACTGCTGGGGGCGGTTCTGCATCAGTCACCAAGGGGCGACCTCGTGGTGGCTGTCGAGCGGAGTTGGCTGGAGCGGGCTTATCCCGAATTCTACAAGAAGCAGTCTGTGCGCGAAGTCCAGGAGGCGCGTGAGGCATGGCGTGAATTGAAGCAACGCCTCGGAGAATGGCGGAAACGCCGGGCCGGTGAAGATCGATTGCGGTCCTTCATCGAGATGGAACAAGCCCGCGTTGACAAAAATCTGGCACGATTGGAGCCCGAATTGGCGCGACTCGACGACCAATTCATGATCATTGATGTCGGTGCGCGACAGTTTGAACTCAAGTTGTTGAAACCAGCCGACCGGCGGCAGATCGCCATGCTCGCCTGGCGTGAGCAACTTCCAGACGTCGCCACGAGATCCGTGAGTTCGCTGTCGAAAGAGCTGGCCGACCTGGGGTTTTCCGTCGCGGACGAACGGGTGAATCTGTTTGATCGATTACCCATTCGACGGCAGTCCGACAAAGAGTGGCAGGCCCGCCGGGCGCTCTTGGAGTATGTTGAACGGCAGTCTCTGGATTATCAGGGAACGACGGATCTGCTGGTCGGTACCGGGGCCGGGCAGGAACCTCCGGATCTGGGAGCGGTGATTTCCCAGGTCGCGCAGTCTCAACTGACGTCGACATTGGGGGAATTGCTGGGTGGCACCGGCGCGCTCGGCGGAACTCAGGGAAAGCCCAAGGGGGTGGCGTCAGCCAAGGGGTTGGAAAAGTCGCGGCAGGAGGCGGCCGACAAGAAAATCGAAGGGTTTCGCGCGACAATGCTGACGCTGGAAGTCGAGCGTCGCCGGGCGGTTGTCGACGGGCTGTTTTCGGCCCGACTGGATGGGGGACGCTGGGTCACAGTCTGGAAGGACCAGGAAGCCCAGGCCGCCGGCAAGATCGATCCGGCGCAACGTGATCGCATTCGGAATGACCCACAGGTGAAGCAGGCCTTGGACTTGTTGAAAGCGAGCGGTCTGGCGGCGGATGATACGATCGAAATCGCGCTGGGTGTGGGGGGGGCCACCATGACCGCACAAGAGCGGCTCAACGAACGGTTTTCGTTGTTTCTGGGAGCCTATCGGCATCACGCCGACGGCCCCCCGCTGTTTTTGCCCGAAGGAGATTGATAGTCCCATTGGATCTTGGGGTGCTTCCAGCCCAATCGCAGCCGTTGCCACCAGTTGACCCGGGTCGACCGGATATTCAGCGCGTGAATTTCAGGCATCCGCAGTATGGCGGCGACATCCTTCGCGGTGGCGTTGGTGTTCTGGAGATTGACGATCCGTAGGGCCTTGATCGATTTCAAACACGACAATCCGGTGGACGTGAGGCGTGTTCCCGAAAGATCGAGTTCCATGAGGTAGGTCAGGCTCCCCTGGTTGTCGGCCAGAAAACGCAAAAAATCGTCTCCGTCGTCGCGCCCGCGATACCGAATCATGCGCAACCGGTCGGCCAATGTGGAGAAGTCGCCAAACGAGCTGTTCATCCATTCCAGAGACTCAACGACGGTCGTTCCCCCACGCCGTTCGGTTTCTGAAATGACCTCTTGCATCCGCATATACGGTTCGACTTGCGCCGCCAGCCAATCGCGACGTCCGCTGTGAAACCGGACGTATTCTTGCGCCTGTTCGTAGGCATCCCGCAGCTTCACGAAATCTTCCGGCTTTCCCCCATGGTCAGGATGCACCTTGAGGGCTCCCGCCTTATAGGCGCGATGCACATCGTCGATCGTGTACGGCGGGAGCAGTGCCAGAACCACCATACACTGCGGACGATCGGGGTCTGGCCCCTTCATGGATCCCGAAACATGTTCGGAAGGAGTCGAATCCGCGGCGGAACGCGACAATTTAGGAACCTCCTCCAGAAGTCAGCATTTGAAGAATCCGGGTCCAGCGACTCGTGCGTTCCCGTTCCAGCTCGTTGATTCGAGCGGACAGTTCCAAGTGCATGTCGGGCGCTCCCACCGGAGCATCCGCGAGAGAGTCGGGCTTCGCTTTCGCCGCCGGATTTTCCATTGGATTCTCGGCCGAAACCGCCTCCGCCGGTCGCTTCGCCGCCTTGGGCAACGGCTTTCGCGGGGCCGGTCCAGCAGGGAACGCAGCCCCAGACCCCATCGGAAATCCCTGTGGGGTTGTCCCCGGTGCAAATGCACCTCCGGGGAACATTCCTGGTGGAATCGTACCGGGAGGAAACATTCCCTGTGGAAACATCCCCGGTGGAAACATCCCCTGTGGCACAGTTCCCGGGGGGAACATTCCAGGGGCGAACATCCCGGGTGGAAACATCCCCGGAGGGATTTCGCCCGTCGAAGGGAGCGCCGGTTCGGGAGCGGGGCTGGCCGGTGCGACACCAGCCGCAGCCGAATCGGTATTCTGGACGTCGCTTTCGCGAGGTTCCGACGCGTCGACCGAATCCGACCGACGCGCCTGCAGCTCCTGCAATTCCCGATTCAGATCATGGACCCGTTGCAGTTCTTCCCGAATGACATCCAGTTGCCGATTGTGAGCCGAACTGAACGCCTGCACGACCATTGACATCATCTGCTGGGTGTGGTCGATGAATTGTTGCTGCATGGACTGAAAGTGCTGCATCATCGCGGTTGTCGCGGGGTCCATGGGTGGCACCCCACCCGTGGGCACGCGTGGTGCCAACCCTTCACCCGCGCCGACAGGACGCAATCCTCCCGAGGGGACCAGCCCGCCCACTTTGCGTTTGACTCTTTTCGCCGGCTTCGACCCGGTATCCGCTTCCGTTCCTGGTGCGGAATCGCCCCCCGAAGAGGTGCCACCGGGCAGTTCTGGTTCCGATTCTTCGTCGTCGGCGAAGCGAGCTTCCGAGAGGGGCGATACCGACAGTTGGAATTTTCCCAGCCGGATATGATCGCCTATCGCCAGTTTGCGAAAGACCACCTGCCGGTCGTTGACCTCAATACCCGTTTCCGACTGCAACTCCACAACCCAAAGCTCGCCATTCACCGCCAAAAAACTGCCGTGGACTCGTTCCACGCTATTGTGCTGCAATCGCAGATTGCAAACGTCACTCCAGCCCACGAGCGTGATCCGCCGCACGATTCGGCAAATCCGCTTCTTACCCGAGCGACTGTGCGCGTTCAAAAACGATAAGACCACCGGGGCTGTCGCCTCGCCGGGCGCGTCCCACGTGCTGAATTTGGCTGGTAGCGGTGACGACTTTCCGGAATTCCCCTGGGAATCCAGGAGGGTAAGCATAAACGGGCCGACATGCAGCGATTCATTGACCGCCAGCCAACCCCGGGTACGCGAAGACTTGCCCCAGTGAATTCCTGTGCGACTGTCCAAGTCGCAGCAGACGAGGTGGCCGTCAACCACCTGCAAATACGCGTGCCGTCGACTGATTTCCGGATCGTTCAAACACAGGTCGCACTCTTCGCTGCTGCCAACCAGAACGGCAGGACCGGGTACTTGCGTTTCCCGCATCTTGCCCGATCGGCTGTCGAAGATCCGGAAGCGCAGCGGCCCGCGTTGCCCGCAGGCGGCGGCGAATTCGCTCCGTTCCGACGTGTTCTCGACCGACCGATCCATTCCAATTCCAGAGGAGTTTTGAACTTTGTCGCGGGCGGCGACCCGAAACGAGCGGCCACCCAGCGGGACCGGCACACTTGATCACTGCCAAACTGCCGTGGCCCAAGGTTGCGCCCAATTCTACCCGCGCCCTGTACTCTTTTGCACGCCGACCGGCGGAATTCACGGCACACCACCGTCCTATCTGTGAACAGTTTCAGTTGTTCAGGCCATACAACCGATACAACCTGCGACTTTCCACTTTCCGTAGTCGTCCTCCGGACCCGGATCATGAACCTACTGTTGAACTCACCCTGCGGTGAGGCTCGGCATAGCTTCGCCTGGCGCAGTCTGGCTTATGCCGCACTGGTTATGGGGGTGTCGACTGGCTGTATGACCACTCCCACTCAGTCTCCCGAACTGGTGGAAAGTTCACCCCGGCGGGCGTCGCTCCGTGTCGCCCCCTTCAGTCGGTCGGCGGAACGTGCCGGTGTACCGTCGGGGAAAACCCCGCAAGCGGTCGCGGCACGCAGCAATTCCCCAAAGCCTGCCAAACCGGCCAATTCGCGCAGTAATGGCGTCATTCTCGCCAGCGCAGAAGAGTCGGCCGACCCGACGCCAGTCGCACGCGGCCCACAGAAGTCCGATCGCTCGCGCGGGGAGGAATTCCTGAACCGAATCCAACTCCCCCCCGATTTGCCGGGAGCCGAATCTCCCCCGGCCGCCCTGCCTTCAATTGACGATCCCGAGGCCCGGGCGCTGGCGATTGAAAACCTCTTCCCGCCATTGGAAAAGGTGCCCGACCGGACCTCCGCTGTGGGAAGTTCTGGAATCCGCTATTCGTTGCGGGAATTGGAAGAGCGGACACTCTCTTTGGCACCTGGAGTTGACCAGGCGCTGAACGCCATTTCCGCAGCCGACGGATTGGTCTGGCAAGTGGGTCGGGCACCGAATCCCCTGGTCGGCTACGAAGCCGACACGGTTCGGACCGCCGGTACCGCGGGTTACCATGGTGTCTTCTTCGAGCAGATGATCAAAACGGGGGGCAAGCTGAGTCTGGCGCAACAGTCAGCGAGCTACGACGTCGCCAACGCCCACCTGGATCTTAAGAAAGCACAGGCCGACCAGCTCAACAGCGTCCGCAAAGCTTGGTACCAGATGCTGGTCGCCCGCGAGAATGTTCGGATCACCCGGGTTCTCGCCGAGTTTTCGGAGTCGATCTTCCGCTTGCCGGTGGATCAGTTGCGAGAAGAACAAATCGCTCCCTATGAACCCCTGCCGTTGCGGGCATTGGCGGTGCAGGCGCGAGCCGCCTATGACTCGGCCATTGCCCGAGAACGGGCCGCCTGGCAGCAGCTCGCCGCTGCCGTCGGTGACCCGGACCTGCCCGAAGGGGAACTGGAAGGGTCGGCGGTCGTGGAACTGGAATCCCTGGATTACAAATCGCTCACCGACTGGATGCAACAGTCGCACACCGACCTGCAGGCGGCTTCGAACCGCAGTTACCAGTCTCGAGTCGATGTCGAACAGCAGTACCGGCAGCGGATCCCCGACGTCAGAGTCTATTCGGCCCTTCAGCACGACTACACGACACCACCGACCGGGCGAACCACCTGGAACCTGCAAGTCGGGATCCCGGTTCCGATCTTCGATTTGAACCGCGGCAATATTCAGAAGGCCGAGGCGGAGTCGGCCCGGGCGGCCCGGGAGTACGAACGGGTCCGGAATGGCCTGCGACACAAACTCGCCGAGGCGTGGCAGCGCTACGAGTCGGCGCGAATCCAGGTCCAGGCGTATCGTTCGAAGATTCTACCGGACCAGGCCCGGGCGTACCTCGGTTTCGCCCGCCGGCATGCGGAGGAAGGTTCGGTCTCCTACACCGACGTCGTAGTCGCGCAGCAAAACCTGGCGACCGCCCTCAACATCTATGTGACCTCTCTGTCGGATCAGTGGAACGCCTGGTCCGATCTCCTCCAGCTTCTCCAGATTCAAGATCTCTCGCAGCTCCCCGTGGCGGGGGCGGGGGCCGCGAATATGCCGCCGGCACCGGCGGCGTCGCCGACGTTTGTGCCGCCGAGTCCACTGAATTCGCCCCGCTGATGTGGGATTGTGGCGAATTCAAGTCGTGTATCGAATTTGACGATCTTCATTAACAGGTCGACCTTGACATCCCTTGGTCGCTCCCTCTTCGAACCTTTGGGAATGAACCCTGCCATGAACCGGTGCTTACTGTTGATGCTTGGGCTACTGACCTGCGCGACAGGTTCCGGCTGCCACCACTATTGCAACCACAACCGGGGGTGCGTTGACTGGCAGCAAGGCTGTCCGTCGGATCCCGGGTGCGGGGCGGCTCAACCGATGCGTGGTGCGCGGTTGCAGCATCACCGTCCCCGGGTCCGCGAAGAGGTCGTGGAAGAGGAAGTGGTCGCCTGCGAAGAGTGTGGCCGACGGACCCGTTGTGGCCGAGACAATCGCGGCGTCTGCGACGACTGCACCCGCGGATCTCGGCGTGAGCGACGGGTCGCCGGCCAGCGTGGTCGCCGGGGACGCAATTGCAACGCCTGCGGCGGTGCGTGTACCGGTGAGTGCGGTGCCGACATGGGCTGTGGCTCGAGCGCAGGAAACTGTTCCGGCTGCCAGGGCGGGGGCTATGTAGACGCCCAAGGTTACGGCTATGAAGGGGACATGCAGCCGATGGGGGGTGGGCAGATGATGGGTGCCCCGATGTCTGCCCCGTCGGGTGGATGTTCGAGCTGCTCGGGTGGTGGTTCCACGGGAATGTATCCGGGGGGAACGAGCTACATGGGCGCTCCGATTTACCAGGGGGGTGGCATGTATCCCGGGACGGCTGTGAATGGCCCGATTGTTGGCGGCGGAATGGATGGTTCGTCGGGCTGGGTGCCGGCGAACATGCCTTCGTCGGGCAACACAGAGCCACTGCCTGCCCCGGGGGCGTCGGGTGTGGTTTACTCTCAACCGGGTTCGAGCGCTCCCTCGCCAGGATCGTTCCCGACACCGGCCCGGTGAGTTGATGTGAACACGGTTCGTTGATGTCGCATTCGCGTGACGGGATGAAAATCACCGTCCCGCCCTTCTCTTGGGAGGCGCGAGTGGAGTCGCAAGATTCCTCTCGCGTCTCCCTGTTGCGTTCTTTGGGCTGTTCTGGTGACAGGTTACAGGTACCATCAAGGCACTGGTCTCGTGTTGATGTACTCATTGCTGCCCAGAATGCCCCCACCCGAACCCAACAATTCGACGATCCCCCGAACAACGCGTCTGTGGCGTTGGATCTGGCGCGTCGTCCGCTCGATTTTGATCGTCTATACAGTGATTGTCGCCATGCTCGCGGGATTCCAGCGGTCATTGATTTATGGGCCGAAGAGAGTCTCCGCTCAAGAAATGCGTCTCGCTGGCGTAGACTTCGAAGCTGAATCGGTTGAGATTCGAAGTCACGACAACATTACACTGCACGGTTGGAAATTGAGGGGATGGAGTCACCAGGCGGTAAATGGGAATATCCCCGACTCGCGATCTCGTCCGGTCATTCTGTACTTTTGCGGAAACGCGATGCATCGGGCGTATCGGCGGCAAGAATTCGAACTTCTTGCTCGCCTGGGGGTGGACGTTTACTGCTTTGATTACCGGGGATATGGGGAGAATTCCGGGAGTCCCACCGAAACAGACCTCGCGAAGGATGCGCACGCGGCCTGGAACTATCTGACCGCTGACCAAGGCATCGCGGCATCGCGGATCGTGCTGTTCGGAGAGTCATTGGGTGGTGGAGTGGCGACTCGTCTGGCTGCGGAACTTTGCGAGGGGGGCGAAATTCCAGGGGGGCTGATTTTGAGATCGACGTTCACGAGCCTGACCGACGTCGCGCAGCGGCTGTTCTGGTGGCTTCCGGTGCGATACGTGCTGCTGGATCGATTTCCTTCATCCGAACGAATTGACAACGTGAGCTGTCCAATCCTGGTTCTGCACGGCGACCAGGATTCCCTGATTCCGATCGAGATTGGACAACAACTCTTCTCTGCCGCTCCCCGGGAATCGCGATCTGGTGTGGCCAAGCGATTCGTTCCGCTTCCGGGAGCCGATCACAACGATTATCTGGAAATTTCGCAGGCGCTGGTCTCAACAGCGATCAGCGAATTCCTCGGGGAACTTGCGAAAGAGTGAGCCTGAGCTTCGGCTCATCCCGGGATCGTTATTCCGCCGATAAGGTCACCAGCACTCGGCCTGCGCAATCGGAATGCCGCGCCCAGCCTGCGCCCCACGGATCTTCACAAGCGATGACGCAGCAAGACGTAACGGAATACCGGGTGGAACTCGACGGCTACTGCGGGCCGCTCGACCTGTTGCTGTACCTCGTCCGCCGACAGGAGGTCGATATCCTCGACCTCCCCATGGCGGGTGTCACGGCCCAGTTCCTGGAGTTTCTCGAGGTTCTCCAGATCCTCGATCTCGACTTCATTGGCGAATTTGTCGTGATCGCCAGTTCATTGGTTGAGATCAAGAGTCGCATGGTCCTGCCCCAGGACGTGTCAGCCCCCGAAATCGTCGAACGCGAAGAAGATCCCCGCTCGGAACTCGTTCGGCAATTGCTGGAATACAAGCGGTTCAAAGAGGCGTCGCAACTCTTGGAAGAGCAGTCAGCGTTGTGGCAACAGCGCTATCCGCGACTTTCCGACGACCGCCCGCGTGGTTCGGGTGATCCCAGCCAGGATCTGTTCAAAGAAGTCGAACTCTGGGATCTGGTCAGCGCTCTCTCCCGTGTGCTGCGAAAGCACTCGGAGGCGACGCCGGCGAAGGTGATCTACGACGATACGCCGATCGCCGTCTATATCGAACAGATCCAGGCCCGTGTCGACACCGAAGAGCGGGTCGCCTTCAGTTCCTTCTTCGCCGGCACCAATTCCCGCAGCCGAATCGTGGGGATCTTTCTGGCGATTCTCGAGCTGTTGCGACACCAGAAATACCGAGCGGAACAGCCTGTCGCCTACCACGAAATCTGGATTCTGCCTCCACTCGCGCAAGTGCAGACCGACGGAGAGGCTGGTCGCGACGCGGTTGAGGCATCCCCAGAACCCCTGGTCGCTGAAGTCCCGAAGAACACATCACGCGAGGTGGCGGCTGTCGCTGAGGTGGCGGAATCCCTGGACGATGAACTAGCGGCACACACATCTCCCGAGGGAGGGACTGCCGCGACCGGTGGGGACGAGCCCATGATATTTCGCATGCCAGACCCGGTCGAAAATGAACGGGCGGCGGACGAACCTCCCCCCGCGACGGAGACGGGAACCGGGTCGTAGATCGTTTTCGCGCGGAAAGTTCTGTTCAATTTCTCGTGGCGTGGCTACTACGAGACAGTGCGTCCCTCTAGAATCAGGCACCGATCGTACAACCGACTGTCTGGCAGACCGGGTGTCTGCGACTCGGTCCGTTTCGCCTCGAGACGGAACAGACTCCACCAACGCGCGACGCCGCTCGATGGGGACCGTTCCCGTGCGTGTTGCCGGCCGTTCGCCATTCCTACAGATTCCATGGGAGAAACTTAGATGCAGGGAAACCAGAAGGTCATTGACGCGCTCAACGCGGGGCTGACGATCGAACTGACCGCGATCAACCAGTACTTTTGCCAGTCGAAGATGTGCAAGAACTGGGGCTACACCAAGCTGGCGGCGAAGCACTACGCCGAGTCGATTGGTGAGATGAAGCACGCCGAGAAACTGATCGACCGGATCCTCTTTCTCGAAGGGGTTCCCGAGATCGCCCGCTACGATGTGATTCGCGTCGGATCGGATGTGAAAGAACAATTCGAGAACGACCTGGTTCTCGAATCGAGCGGGGTGAAAGCGTACAACGAGGCGATTCAGCTCTGCACGCAAGTGGTCGACAACGGCAGCCGCGAGTTGCTCGCCAGCATTCTGGTCGAATCGGAAGAACACGTCGACTGGCTGGAAACGCAACTGTCGCTCATCAAGGATCTGGGGCTGCAAAAATACCTGCAACTTCAGGTGGGTGAACACGAAGAGGGACATTGATTTTCCCGAGGTCCAGCGCCCGCCGGGCGGAACATAAAACGGATCGGCGGCGGCATCACTGAATTTCACATCCCCACGGCTAGAATACCAGGGTTTTCTGCTCTTCCGGCGTCAGAGCCCCGCCACGATCTTATGGCCGACTCTCGCGGCGCGCCCGGAGAGTCGGCCGTGGCATTCTTTGGGGCCTCCTCGCGGGACGTTGTCGTGTCTTGTTTGCGGATTGGCGTCGCGGGGACGGGCCGAGGAATTCGTGCCTTGCGTGGTTTTGAACTCTGCTTGACCTGAAAATCTGTTTCAGAGATAAGACCCGTCCTTCCCGAATTTCTCGCGCCGTTGGCCTGCCTTCGTCTTGTTCTGCCGCCCCGCGAACGATCCGTTCGTGGCCCCTTTCCACCTGCCCAATCCATGCCTGTTCGCCAGAATCCACAGCCTGGTCGCCGCTGGTTTGCGCTCCTGTTATGGACAGGTGTGGTATTGATGGCCGGGTGTCAGGCTTCGCCGTTCGGCCCACGGTTCGCCTACGAACCACTCCCCGTGGCGGATTTGTCGAGTGTCGCTGAGATTGCGGTTCAGGATGAACGTCCGAAATGGCAAAAGCAGTATTGGCAGGGTGCGGAAACACCCCGCGATTACGAGCTGGCGGTGACGTTCATTCCGCTGGAGAAATTCCGACCACTGCCCCACGACGGCGCGTCGGTCAGCCTGGGGGATCGGCTTGGTTTTGATGACGCGGGACGCAAGGCGAACTACGCTGAAGTCACGACCGCGCTCGCACGAGAGCTGGATCAGGCCAGTTTCATATCTCGCAAGTCGGTTCTGCACCTGAAGTCGTTCATTCTGGTGGTCAACAAAGAAGACGCGTTTCGTGAAATCTGGGACAACCTCGCCGAGGAACGCCGGGAGGCGCTCGTCGAATGGCGTCGCAATTCGACTGTCCGGGCCGTCATGGGAATGTCCACCGGAATCGCCGCCGGTTTTGGCCCAAGTCCGATCGGGGCAGGGGTCATGGTCGGCTCTCCCTCCGATCTCCCGGCTCTCCCCGGCGAGACCCCTTTGGCACGCACCTATGGTGCCGTCACCGGCCCCCCCTCCGAACTCGGCGACTATGGCCCGGATGTCACGTGCGTGATCGAAGCGGAACTGGAATTGTCCATCGATCGGAACGAGCCCCATCGAATTCCGCTGTACGCCATTTCGCGATCGCTGCCGCTCGAACCTCCGCACTTTCTGGCGGACGTCGCGGTTCCATCGACAATGCGGCAAGCTCTACTGCAACTCGTGGAAAACGCCCGCGAGCAATTCGCGGAAATCGACAAGTAACCAGCCGCCGCCGCGCGCGAGTCCAACGGTCAGGTAGGCGACGCCCGGCGCCGACATCACGTAATTTATGGGAACTTGTTCGTCGGACGCTCCCGGGGGTTCCGGATCGACATGCCGGTTCGGTTGTTTGACTTCCGTATGGCAAACGGCGGGATGATCACGCGGTGCCGCGGCTGTCAGGAAGCGGTCGTCGATTCACAGGCACACGGGAGTTCTGGACCTACGGACGGAAAAAAGGGGAGACAGGATGAAAGGGATGAAGAGGATGGACAGGATAAGACAAGCAACGGAAGGAAGTGGATGGGTGGGATTGAACGGTGCGGTAGCTCAGCTCAAAAAATCCTGTTCATCCCTTTCATCCTCTTCATCCTGTCAAAACTTCTTTCTTTCGAACCGTGGGATGCGCTCGACGGATCGCTGGCGGCAAGCAGGGATGCGCGTGGGTTATCTCCCGCGCGGTCGGAAATCGGACGTTTCTGAGCGCAGAGCCGCGCCCGTCAGGAAGCGGAAACCAGCAACCGTTTCCTGACGGGCGCGGCTCTGCCAGAAAGTCTCAACATCGTCCGCGCGTAGGTGAAAACCCACGCAACGAGGGGCGTCGCGGAATGGCGAGAGTCGCGGCGAAGAGGCGAAGCCCCGACGAGGGCCAATTCAATTCGCGACGGACGGCTCGCTTGTGGGGTTGCGCCAGCCCGGAGTGCGTCGAAAGACGAAGATCGCACAGCGGGACGCGCACTTGGAAAGTGCGGGCTACATTGCGTCTTTCTCTTAGAAACTGCCTCAGCCCGTTCATTCACAATCGACTCACGAATTCGGGTCAGGAACCGAGGATGAACAGATTGAATGAGCGTCGTCTCGACAATCGACATCGAATAAACTGTCCGCATCCCGGCTCCAAGTTCCTGGAGAGTCCACATCGTGCCCGCCTCTTTCCTTCTTCGACTTCGCGTCATCGGCGCAGCTTGGGTGGCACTGTGGTTAATCCCACTGGGGCTACTCGCCCTCTGCATGCCCTCCCTGGTTTGTGCCGACGAGGCCGACCCGGTCTTCGACGTCCCCGCGTTGCTCGCCACTCCACTGCGGCCGAAAACCCTCAAACGCCATGTCGGCGAGGGAATCATCACCGAGGAAGTGCAGTTTCACTCGGAACAGGATGGCGACCAGGACGTTGTGATTTTCGCGTACTTCTCTTACCCCGAGGGCCAGAAACAACTGCCGGCGTACATCTGGAACCCGGGCGGGCTGGGCCAGGCGAGTCCCGCGTACACGGAAGAAGGAGCCCGCCGGGGATACGCGACGCTGTGCATCGACTTCCCGCAACCAGGCTACCGCTCGACCGGGGGATATCCGATCAACTCGGGGCTGATTCTCGAAGGAGATCCCCGCCAGGCCCCCATCTATCACGGCGCGGTCGCGCTGTTGAAAGCGGTCTCGTATCTTGAATCGCGCGAGGAAGTCGATCGCGATCGCATCGGGATGGCGGGGAGTTCCTGGGGAGGTTTTTTCACAACTCTCATGGTGGGAATTGACTCGCGATTGAAAGTCGGGTCGTGTCTGTATGGGACGGGGAGTCTGGAGTTGGGAAATGCCTGGTGGGATGGAAACAGCCGAAACGGTCGCACGTCCCCCACGCCGGCGGATCGCGAGCGCTGGCGCGTGACACTCGATCCCGCCGCCCGGCTCGCGCAGAGAAGAACCCCGATCGCCTGGTTCACCGGGACCAACGACCAATTCTATTTCCTCTCGGGCGTGATGCGCACCTACGAACTATCGGGGGGACCGAAACTGTTGACGCTGGTGCCGAACTGGGACCACGCGCTGCCTCAACGCCTCCATGACGAATCGATCTTCGCATGGCTCGACGAGCATCTGAAGGGGATCAAAACGTTACCGACCGTCTCGGCCCTTTCGGTCCAGAACGAAGAGAATCACCTGATCGCGCGGTGGCGGGTCGCGGATGATGTAGAGTCAGCCGACCTGATCGCCAGCTTCGGCGAGTCGGGCAATTGGCGCGGGCGTTACTGGCACACTTTTCCCGCGACCATCGAGAAGGGGGAGTGTCGGGCCGAACTCCCGGCGGCCACGCTCTCTTGTTTCGTCAGTGGTTCGGTCGTCTCCAAAACGGGACTGCGCAGTTCGACACCGCTGTTGCGGGTGGAGGCGAAAGAGCTGGGAATTGCCGGGAAAGTCGCCGTTCCCCCCTATGACGGGTGCAGTCTGTGGGGCGGGTTTGAAGAGCCGCAGATTGCGTATCTCGACCGCCATACGAAAGGGGGCCAGGCCCGCTGGAAACCGAAACTGAGCACTGACGCCAAAGAGGGGAAGCAGTCGGCGATTCTCCCTGCCGGCGACACCTTGCTCCCCCCCATCCTGTCGACGGCGACCGTTCCACATCGATTGACCTCCTGGCTGAAAGCGGCCGATCCGGTGGAAATCGCCCTGTTTCTGGGAGGAAAGGAGCAGTCGTTTCGAATCGGAACCGACTGGACGGAAGTCGCCAGCGATCACACTCCCGCGACCAGCCCCCTGGGAGAAACCTCGGTCGTGGTTCGCGTGCCGGCGGGAGCGAAAGTCCTGGTCGACGCGATTCGGTTCCAACCGCGGTGACCGGCTCGCGTGCCGCTTGATCCCGGAGAGACAGAGGGGTATGTTGACGCATGTGAAGTGCGCCCGAACGTCGAGGAAGAACAGCATGCGTTTGCAGTGGGTGATCGGTTGCGTGGCGGTGTGCGTCGCGCTGGCGGGTCCGCCGGCCGGGGCCGCCGAGCGTCCTTTGGATTTTCTCCAGGCGCTCCGGAACAAAGATTACTTCGACTACGCAATTTTTTACCTCGACGAACTCGAAGCGCGGGGCAATCTTGACCCCGACGTGCGTGAACGGCTGGCATACGAACGGGGAATGACGCTGCTCGACCAGGCGGGACGCACTCGTGATTCCGACGCGCAGTCGCGGCTCTTCGACGAAGCCCGCAAACAATTCGAAAAGTTCCTCAAAGAACACCCCGAACATAAGCTTGCCGGCCAGGCGAACAGCGAAGTCGCCGAGGTGATCACCGGCAAGGCGAAGGCACTGGTCCTGCTGGCGAATTCGCCCAACAACACCGGTCGCCGGGCGGAATTGCAGAAACAGGCTCGTGATCTTCTGACCGAGGCCCGCAAGGTCTTTCAAGCCGCCCACGACAGGTACAAGGTCGAATACGATTCGTTCGACAAGTTCATTCCGCAGACCGACAAACAGCGTTACGCCGCTCGCGAAAAGGCGTTCGTCAATTTCATCCAGGCGGAATTCCACCTTGCCCAGATGCTCCACGAGGAAGCCCAAACGCACGAAAAGAAGTCCCCCGAAAACATCAAACTGCTGACCGACGCTGCCAAGGCGTTTGAAGGAATCCACGCGAAACACCGCAGCCAGGTGGTGGGGCTGTACGCCCGCATGTGGCAGGGAAAGTGTTTCGAGGAAATAGATGAGCTGACCACGGCGCTCGGGATCTACAACGAGCTGTTGGAACACCGGGGCAAGGACGACAGCCCGCTGGAAGACCTGCAGGCGCGCGTGCTGCAATTTCGGCTGGTCTGCCTGAATCACGACAAGCGGAAAGACTGGGGGGTGGTGATTCCCGAGGCGCAGCGGTGGTTGAAAGCGAACCGCAACGCGGCGACCAGTCGGGTGGGACTGGGAATCCAATGGGAACTGGTCCGGGCGCAGGAAATGATGTCGCGCGCCGAATCGACGGCGGACGCCGACCGTCGAAAGTTGCAGCAGTCGGCGCTCGACGCCGCCCGCAAGATCAACCGCTATCCGGGCGAATACAAAGACGCCTCGACCGCGATGATCCGGCGACTGCTCGCGGACCTCGACCGCGGTTCGGGGGATCCCAAAGATTTCGCCACCGGGTTCAGTCTGGCGCGGACGCAAATCGAAGAGATCCGGTCGAAGAACGCGTTGATTCAACAATCCCACGGAGCCGAACGGCAGAAGTTGAGCGACGAACTGTTGCCTGTCGTCCGTGAAACGGCCCGCACGTTGACGCTGGCACTGTCGCTGGTCAAAAAGACCGATGAGGCGAGTGAAGTGAATCGCGCCCGGTACTTTCTGGCGTACATTTACTATCTGATGCGCGATCGCAGTTACGACTCTGGGGTGTTGGCCGAATATGTCGCCCGCAAGTATCGCAAACAGCAGCCCGACCTGGCGCTTGATGCGGCGTACCTCGCGCAGGCGGCGTACATCCAGGCGTATCATCGCGAGACGAAAGAGCGGCGTGGCCCGGAAATCGCCTGGGTGGTGAATGTGTGCAATTACATCACCGACCACTGGGCCGGGAGCGACAAGGCTCAGGACGCGCGGATGAACCTGGGGGGGTTGTACGCCGAGCTAAATCAGCCCGTCGAGGCGGCGAAATGGTACGCCAGCGTCCCCGAGTCGGCCCCGCAGTTTCTTGACGCCCAATTGAAAGCGGGGAACGCCTGGTGGAATGTCTATGTACATGAACTGACGCGACCCGAGGCGGAGCGCAAACCGCGTGAGCAGGTCGATGAACTGCTCAACCAGTCGCGTCAGATCCTCGCGGGGGCGATCACCAAATTCGAAGCGCAGGTGCCGAAAGAGGCGGCGCAGGTCGAGCCGGCGAAACTCCGCGATCTGTCGCTGGCCAAGCTGACGCTCGCGACCATTCTGAATGGGGCAGGGGATTACAAAGGGGCCCTGGGGCTGCTGGCCGATGCGCCTCTCAATGTCGTGGCCTCACTCCCCAGTTTTCAACCGGGGTCGAAGCAGCATGTCGACGTTGGCGTGCTGACGTACATCCAGGTGTTGCGGGCGTATATTGGCGTCAACGAACTCGCCAAAGCCCAGGCGGCGCAGAAGGAGCTGGACGCGATCGTTAGCGGTTCGGGGGGCGGGGGGAAGGCGCTGACACAGGTCTACATCGATTTCGGCAGCCAATTAAAAAAGGAAGTACAGCGGTTGCAGGCCGCCCGTGATCCGCGACTGGCCGACGTGCTGAAGTCGTTCGAGACCTTTCTCGATGAAGTCGCCAAACGGAAGGACAGCCAGTCGTACTATTCGTTGCGATGGATTGGCGAGACGTATCGGGATCTGGGCGAAGGGCTCGGTTCGGGAGATCGGGCGCGAGCCGACGTGTACTACAACAAATCGATCGCGGCGTTCCAGCAGATTCTCGATGAGGAACTCAAATCCCCCGGGTTCGTCCCCGCCGACCAGGCGAGTGGCGTGCAACTGGCGATCGTACGCTGCCAGCGGTTACAGCAGGCGTTCGAGAATGCGGAGAAGGGGATTCTGAAGATTTTGAAAGCACGACCGCGGGCGATCGACGCGCAGGAAGAGGCCGCCCGGCTGTATGCCGACTGGGCCGCCCGAGGGGCGAAGGGGGACTTGGCGAAATGGAATCTGGCGATCGAAGGAGACCAGAACCTGAAGACCCGCAAGCCCGAAAATCGCGTTGTCTGGGGCTGGTTTGGAATCTCGCAGCGGCTTGAAAACTCGTTGAGCCAGGGAGGGGCGTCCGCGTCCGATGAACTGGAGGCGAAGTACTTCGCGTCGCGCTATCAGACCGCGCTCGCGCGGTTTCATTGGAGTCAGGCGGAGCCAGACGATGCGAAACGGCGCACCCGACTGGGGACGGCGTATCGCGACATCCGCGTGACGGCGACCACTATGCCCAGTCTGGGGGGCGAAGAGAGTTTCCAGCGGTTCAACGCACTGTATCGTGAAATCCAGCAGGAGATGATCAACGTCGGCAAATTCGACGAAGTCGCGGGACTTACCGCTCCCGTCGACCTGGAACTCAAGGACGGGGGAGGCAGCGGGAGCCTGAGGAACAAGAAAAAGCCGGCCAAGACCAAAGCGGCCAACACCGAGGTCGCGTCGACCGAACCTGCAGCCGCCGCGAAGAAGAAAAAAGCCAAGTCGGCAGAACCGGCTCCCACCGCGAAGACAGAAGCCACTGGTGGTTCGATTGTCCCCTGGATTGTCGCGGGGACACTGCTGGTGGCCGCTCTCGGCGCCTGCTGGGCGATGTTGCGATCGTCGGGTTCACGCCGCCGACGTCGGCCGGTCAGCGAATCGATCGAAGTCCCGGCTCCCAAACCGACCCGCACCGCGAAACCCGCGTCTCCTCCCGCGAAAAAGACCAATCCGTCCTGAATCATGACGCCAATCACTTCCTCATTGAGACCGTCGGACATGCTCTCGCTGACTGCTCGCGTTCGCGGGCTCGCGCTGGTTCTCCTGCCCCTGTTGTTCGTCGTTCCCGTCGTCCACGGAGCCGAGGCGATCACCCGTCGCGGCAGCAAGAACGTTTCGGGGGATGTTTCGGAAGTCACGAAGACCGATATCACGGTCCGGGTGAAGACTCCCAAGGAAGAGACCATCACGATACCGGCGAACGAGATTCTGACAATCGCCTGGACGGGCGAAGCCCCGGAGGCGGCCGTCGCCCGCAGCGACGACAATTCGGGCCGGTATTCGAAAGCGATCGACGGCTACCAGAAGTCGCTGAGTACCTCGAAGTCGACCAACCCGGCGGCCAAGGCCGATCTGGAGTTTGGCATCGCCCGCGCCACGGGCAAGCAGGCGCTCGCCGACCCCAAGCAGATCGACGCCGCGATCAAGCTGCTGGAGGAGTTCCGGACCCGCGAACACTACCGGCACTTCGAAGCGGTGCAACTCCTGGGGGAACTCTACCTTGCCAAACAAGATCTCATCCGTGCGATGACCGCATTCGAAGCGTATGGCAAAGCCCCCTGGAAGGAAGCGAAATTAAAGTCCAAAGTTCAACTGGCGCGATTGAAGATCGCTGACAAAAAGTACGACGACGCGGTGTCGCTGTATGATTCGGTGTTGGGAGATGCCGCCGATGGTTCCGCCGAGTCGGCGCAGAAACAGGAGGCGCTGCTGGGGAAGGCGCGGGTGCTGATCCTCCAGCAGAAGCCGGCTGACGCGCTCAAAATGCTGGATGAAGTCATTCTTGCCGCCGACGGAGACGAAGTCGCCCTCAACGCCGAGGCGTTTCTCCGCAAGGGGGACTGCCTGCGCGAGATGGGCAAAGACAAAGACGCGGTGCTGGACTATTTGCGTGTCGACCTGCTCTTCTCGGCGGCGAAACCGCAACATGCCGAGGCGCTGTATCAATTGGCGAAGTTGTGGGCGAAGGTCGGTCATCCGGAACGGGCCGACGACGCCCGCGACCGCCTGACCGAGTCGTATCCGAACAGTGAGTGGGCCGGGCGTTTGAAAGCGCCCGCCGGCTGACCAGTGCCGCTGACAGGCACGTTGAGACGCTACAGGGGAATCGCATGGGGATTCAAATCACCTGTCGGGGTTGTGAACGACCGTTTCGCGTCGCCGACGTGAACGCGGGAAAGAAGCTGTTGTGTCATTGCGGCGGGACGATTACCGTTCCTTTGACCGATGACATTGAACTGGTGGACGAACCGTGGGGACGATCGGCCTCCGGGCGCGACTGGCGTTCTGAAAAGAAGAAGGAGGATCGCGACGAGGACGAACCGCAGGAGTTTGACACCACCTCGTTCATCAAGCGGACGATCGGCGGCGGGCTGGCGCTGGGACTGGTGCTACTGGTTGGAGTTTGGGTCTGGTCTTCGATGTCGAGTCGTTCGAGTTCGTCCTCAGCGAGTCAGGGATCGGGGAGTTCCGCGAACTCCAACACCTCGATCCCTCCCAACCGACCTTTGCAGAACGATCCCCGGTTCGGAAACAATGGCCTGGGGGGACAAACTCCCAATGCCGGCGCCGGGACGGGGAATGCCAGGAATCAACAGACCGGGGTCACGAATCCCCGGGGAATGGGTGGCCCCCAAAACGGTACTGGGACAAACCTTCACTCCACGCCTCCGCCGAATCAGGGGATGCCGGTCGATCCCACCGCACAGGCGCTTGCCCGCGGTGGCTTTCCCGACCCCTCGACAGCGATCGACGACCCCGACGACGACGACGACTTTGGCAGTGACAAACGTGTGCGTCCCAGGACGAGAAAGCCAGCCCCCACGAACAGCGTGTTGGGAACGCCCCCGGTGGCGACGTTTGTCGTTTCATCGCTGCATGAGTTGCGGCGGGGCATGAAGGTCTGGCGGCGGGACAAAGAGTGGCAGCAGGTGATTGTCGCTGGCCGGCACGGGGACGACCTGATGATTCTGGAGAACGCGCCCACGCTGGGCTGGCGGATCACCCCACTCACGCTGCGGTTCGCCCGGTTTGAGGAGTCCGAACTGGATCGCACCGACCTGGAGAGTGTTCCTCCGCTGGGGGACGAGCCCGATCTGGGAACCAGTGACTTCAGTTCCCGGATCGCGGAACTGAAGCCGGCCATTCCCTCGAAGTCCAATTCCAAGACATCAGAGAAGCCGGTATCGCCAAAAAAGAAGAGCGGCAAGCGCTGAGTTCTTCGTGGCGGACCGGCCGCGAGGACGCCAATTCACCAGCGCGGCGCCAACCAAATGACAGCGGATGTTCCACTGGGCCGAAATTGGTAATCGCACGGAATCCCACGGTTTCTTCCGTAGCATCCATGGGACGTCGTTGTAACGATCCGGGTAAGACTCAGGTCAGTGACCCGTTCTCCTGGGGCGAATTCGAGTCCGCGCGGCGGCTGGAATTCGACCACCGGGTTTCCGCGAATTCGGGATCGGCCAGCGAGCCCATGTGTTCAAGTTGCCGGTTGATCGCCTTGCGCAGTAGGAATGAAATCGCCCACAGTGCCACTTTTCCGATATAGGATCTGGGATGCAACGCGAACGTGCGCGTGACGCGCGTGGCAGTCGCCCCGCGCTCAAATTCCCAGAGTTCATCAAAATGCGTGGCGAGTCCGGAAAGCGGCCGCGAAAAGTCGGCCATTCTCAGCGCCAATCGGTACTCGGGATCCCACACGGTGATTTCCTCGACGTGTGTCGAGCCATCCGTGTTGACCACGCGAATCCGCGAACCAATGACCGCGTCGGTTCGCGTTTCGAAGACCGCTTCGCGGACCCCCGGCAACACGCCATATCCCTGAAAACTCGACCAGTTCGCGACTTCCAGAATCTGGGCCGCGATGGTTTGTGGAGAAACTTCCAAGTCCGCTTGGCACTGAAACGTCACCGGGGTCATTGTCATCTCACCCTTCGAAATCAGCGAATCAACAACCCGTCCTCGACCGGAAGCACAAGACTACCGATCTCTCCCGACACTTCGCAGTTTCAACACAAATCCCGCACCTGCACTCAGCGTTCCGTCCAATTCCAGGTCGCCCCCCATATCCCGTGCCAGCCGTCGGCTCAACGCCAATCCCAACCCGACTCCGGGAGCGGTGACGGCCGCCTCGTCCGCGGACTTCGAGAACGCCTCGAACAACCGCCGCCGTCGTGCCGCCGAGATCCCCGGTCCATGGTCCCGCACCCGCAGTTGAAATCCGTCGGCGGTCGTGCTTGTCGAGATCTCAATCCGCCGAACCTCTCCCTGGGCGGCGTATTTGCAGGCATTATCCACCAGATTGAACACGATCTGTTCGACCGCCGACGGATCGGCCCAGACGATGACGTTGTGTTCCTTGTCCGGCGCGGCGACGGTGAACTCCATTCCCCCCTGGGCGGCCCGCTCCCCCGCACGGGCGGTCGCGGTCACGACCAGTTCGACCGCCGGGGTCGCCGCCATCCGGTTCCCCAGCCCTCCACGTTCCAGCCGCGCGTACGCCAGTACGTTCTCCACCAGATGGGTCAACCGGTCCGCTTCGACACGCAACGTCCGCAGATAGTGCGTCTGTTGCGCAGGTTCGGTTACCATGCCGTCGGCGAGCATTTCCGAGTACATTCGAAATGTGGTGAGGGGGGTTCTCAATTCATGAGTGACGGCTGAAACAAAACTCGCCCGCCGCTCGCTGAGCGTGACTACTCCCCCCAGCAATGCCGCGACCGCGAATGCCGCCAGTGACATCGCCCCCCAAGCCAGAACCAGTGAAAACCGTACGGGAGAATTGTCCTGACCGGTCCGTGGCTCGGGGACGGGAACAATCAGCACAACGGGCAACGACGCCATCGTTCGCGACGGGTCAGCAGACCCAGCGGCCTGCAGTTCCAGACGGCTCCCAGGGAGCAGGTCGGCAACTGTCTGCTGAAGTTCCTGCTCGAGTGACTTCCAGTCGAGCCAGCAGCCCTGGATGAATTCCTCATCCCCGATTCTCGCCCGCCGGGCCAGTAGCAACTCTCCCCGTGTCACAATGGGTCGAAATGGTGAGAATTCGTATTCTCCACCGGCCGAGGTCGGCTCAAAAGCCCGATTGTTGGCCGCAGGATTTCCCTTTATTGCCATCGCACTCCGTCGGGCCTGAAATTCGTTCACGCTCCGTGACTGCTGCGTGGCTTGTTCCATCTGCAATTTCACGTTCGGTTCGTCGGCATTCGACAACGACCGCCCGCCGCGCTCCGGAGAAATCGCTGTCCCGGCCGGCGCACTGATCCCCTGCGCATCCAACGGGGGAAGCTGTGATTCCAATTCGGCCAAGTCGATCCAGGTTCGCAAGGCATCGAGCAGCACACCCTGTTCATGGTCACTGCTCGACGATCCCGTTCCCCCGGGTTCATTCATCAGATCGGAATACCAGACCTGCGGCGACGTCACCCGGCCATCGCAATTGAGCTGGAAATAGAGTTGAATGAACTGCCCCGCTAAAGACTGTTCGAACGGCGAGACCACCCCCGCCAGTTGGACCGGCAGCGGTTGCCCCCTGAGCGGGCCGGGGGCCTGTTGTGGAACGGCCTCCGCGTTGGGCATTGGCCGGCGGGCGACTTGAAACGCGGCCGGCGGTCGCACACTTTCCTGTGCGATAAACGGGGCGACGATCGAGTCCATCCGCCACAACGCGAGCCGCACATTTTCTTCAAGCGCCGCCAACTCCCGCGCGGTGAACTCGGCCCGATCGGCCTCCCAGGCGCGGAGACTCAACCAGCCCACCGCCACCGCCACCAGTGCCAGGCAGCCGAAAAATGTGCCCCAGATCTGCCACGGTCGACGCATCAGGGGCTCCCGTTCGTCCTGGCGAACATGTAGCCTTTGCCCCGGACGGTTAACACAATCCGCGGGTCGGCGGAGTTGTCACGCAGCTTTTCCCGAAGCCGGGTCACGTGCATGTCGATCGTCCGAGTGGTCACCCCTTGCGGATCCAGTCCCCAGACCCGCTGCAGCAATTCATCCCGCGAGATCGCCCGCCCCGCGTTGACCGCCAAGTACCGCAGCAGCTCCGCCTCGCGCTCCGACAACTCGACCCGTCCATCCGGGGCAAACCGCACTTCGAGCCGATCGAGGTCGATCGTACAACCAGGAAGCTCCACCGTGTGCAGGTCGGCGGGACGTTCCGGACTGCGACGCAGGACCGCTTCGACCCGGGCGAGCAATTCCCGCACGCTGAACGGTTTGACGACATAGTCATCCGCTCCCAGTTTGAGGCCGGCGATCCGATCGTTTTCCTCACCCCGCGCGGTGAGAATGATGACCGGCTGCGTCGGTCGCGACAGGCGGATTTCCTTGAGGATCTCCAGCCCCCCCTTGCCCGGCAAAACCAGATCCAAGAGCGCGATGTCGTACCGCGACGTCGTGGCGAGTTGAGCCCCCACCTTTCCATCCCCCGTTTCCAGAACGTCGTAGCCCGAATACTGCAGCGCGTCGACGATCCCCCGGCGGATCGCCGCGTCATCTTCAACCGTCAGTACAACCCGCCGGCCGGCAGCCATGCGTCGCCTCGGAAATCAACCGCGAAGGGGTGGGGGGAACATCACGCGATTGTAAACGATCGTGGGTGGAAATGAGGCACCAGGGGTGTAAGTGGTTGGAAACGTGCTCAGATCCGATTTGCCAGATCTACAGGATTCAATTTTTTTCAACGGCCCGCTTGGAGGCTAAGTTGGGTGCCACGGCCAGCGAACGCAGCGAATGGGCCGTGAAGCCGAACTGCGGAATCTGGTTGTGCAGCTCTGAGAGTGCGTACGACGGACGGAAAGGAATTGACAGGATGAAGAGGATGAAAGGGATGAACAGGATGGAGTTGCTCGCCATTCCTGCTCTCTGGAAAAGTGGCTGAAATCGAAAACTCCCAATCCACACGATTGACTGTCGCCTCAGCAATACTGTCCATCCTTTTCATCCCTTATCATCCGGTCAAAAAATTCAACGGCCCGCGAGAGCAATGAGTCGGCAGTGCGCCTATCAACGGGCATTGTTGTTGGAGTTCGGGCGATCCTAGCCCCGAAGCGGGCAGTTGATTTTTTTCGGAACACTGGCGCGACGATCGCGTCACGCACGATCGTGCGTGACAACTCCTGCAGCACATAGGGCCGGTCGGTCATCCGGAGCGAGGCACGTTCTTGCTCATCGAAAACGAGGCCGTTCAGGTGACTTCGCTTTACGAACGACATCGGCTCGTACGGCGCGAATGCCGTATTCCCGGCGACTCGAACGCCGATAACATCTACGAAGTGCAGGTGACTGTCGATGACGGTCACGGCGGGACGGCGGTCCAGAATCTGGCGATCACCGTCACCAACGCCAACGACGCGCCGATCCTCGTCAATTCCACCGCAGCGGTGACTTACACAGAAAACAAGCTGGCGATTGTGGTCGATACCACGGTCACCGTGACCGACATCGACAATGTGAACTTCAACAACGGCCAACTGACGGTCGACTTCCAGGCGAATGGCACGGCGGACGACCGACTCGCCATCCGTAACCAAGGGACCAGTGCGGGAAAGATTGGCGTTTCGGGAAGCGGCGTCAAATCTTCGAACGTCGTCATCGGTACCTTCACGGGTGGAACCGGGACGACGCCGCTGGTCGTTCCGACGAGAGTGGTGAATCGCAACCTTCACGGGCCACCCGCAGTGCTGCTTCGATTCATTTGGCGACCCGCGAAGTGGCCCCTTTTGGCTGCGAAAGTGGTACTGTTTTTCGCTGCGATAAACAGCTCGTCCGAAAATCAACTCAATCGGCGAACGGATTCTCGATTCGCAAAGCCCCGATCGTATGACCGTGTTGCATGTCTTCCGTAAACAACCGCGTGGCACCGCTGGAAATTGCCGCCGCGACGATCAGGCTGTCGTAGAATCGGTACTTCGACTGCTGGTGAATTCTCACCGCCGACTCCCAAAGCTCTGTCGTGGGGAAGACCCGACAGAGCGGAGTCAGCACCATTCGAATGGTGTCAGTCAGCGTCGCGACGTCGACCGAGAGCGTGTTTTTTTGAATCGCGACCTGCAGAAACTCCTGAACGACCTGCCAACTGATGACGCCAATCCTGTCGTCTATCGCACGACGAAGCAACGCCATCGCACGCGTTCTCTTGACTGGATCCTGCCCTGAGAACGCGTAGACGAGAATGTTTGTGTCGAGGAAAAACCTATCGCTCATTCATCTCGTCCCGCGTGAATTTCCTGTCGAAACGAAGTTGGGTTTCGAGCCGAGCGAGAAGGTTCGAAACGGTCGCCTTCTCTCGTTCATCTCTTCGTCGGCAAAGCTCTTGGAGCCAGTCTCGAAAAAGCTGGTTGAGGGTCGTATTGCGCGCGGCCGCTTCGGCACGGCCCGCTGCGATCAATTGCTCGTCGGCACTCAATGTGATGTTCCTCATTCGCACTACCATAGTGTACACTGCGCTGTGTGTCAATTTGCGGTATAGTGATGTCAGTAGCAACTTACCACCCCGCACGCCCCGCACGCGCCACCCGCGGTGCTGCTTCGATTCATTTGGCGACCCGCGAAGTGGCCCCTTTTGGCTGCGAAAGTGGTACTGTATTTCGCTGCGATTGACACTTTACCCCCCTGCGGTTGCCCACTAATCAACGCTCGCTTATAATTCACGCTGTCTCTGTCGAATTTCGTCCCACTGGTTTTTGGAAAGCCGTGCGATGTCTGCGAGCTTCCATTCCCCCGCCAATCATCCCCGGTTCAACCGCCGATTCGCGTTGCAGGCGGGGTCGATTGGTCTGTTAGGACTGGGATCGAACCACCTCGCGGCGCTGCGTCAGGCGCGGGCCGCCGAGTCCGGGGGGGCTGCGGGAATTCGAGCGCGTTCGGTCATCTACATCTTCCTCTCGGGGGGACTGGGGCAGCACGACAGCTTCGACATGAAGCCGCACGCGCCGGCGGAGGTGCGGGGAGAGTTTAAGCCGATCAGCACGAATACCCCCGGATTACAGATCTGCGAACACCTGCCGCTGTTATCCCAGCGGAGCCATTTGTGGGCTTTGTGCCGGTCGTTGTCACATCCGTCGAATGACCATTCCGCGGGCCATCACATTATGCTGACCGGGCGGACGATGTTGCCCCCGGGATTCAATCCTTCGGTTCCCATGCCGACCGACTGGCCCGCCATCGCGGCGATCGCCGGTGGGGTGACCAAGCCCCGAAACAATCTTCCGCCGGCGGTCGTGCTGCCCGAGAAGTTGATTCACTATTCCCGCCGTGTCATCCCGGGGCAGTTCGCGGGCCTGATGGGAGCTCGCCGGGATCCTTGGTTCATTGAGTCCTCTCCCTACAACGGATTGGCGTACGGGGCCTACCCGGAGTACGAATTCGACCACCAAGACCGCCCGAACACCCCGTTACGGAGTTCGTTTCAGGCACCGAACCTTACACTTCCTGAAGGCTTTGGAAACAACCGTTTATCCAACCGGCTGGAGTTGCTCGGGCACATCGACCGACAGCGAGCCGACCTGGAACACGAAGCGGGGATTGAGTCGTTTGACCGTTATCGCCAGGGGGCGATCTCGCTGCTCACCGACAGTCGAATTCGTGATGCGATCGATGTCACCCGCGCGCCGATTGACCAGCAAGAGCGTTACGGAAAGAACTCGTTTGGCTGGTCGTTGCTGATGGCGCGCCGACTGGTGGAAGCGGGGGTCAACCTGGTACAGGTCAACCTGGGAAACAACGAGACGTGGGACACCCACGGCGAAATGTTCCCCCATTTGAAAGACAAGCTCTTCCCCCCGACCGACAGGGCGCTGGCGGCATTGCTCGACGACCTTTTTGACAGCGGTTTGCTCGATTCGACGCTGATCGTCATGGCCGGGGAGTTTGGTCGGACACCGAAGGTCACACATCTGCCACAGCACTACAAATTGCCGGGCCGTGATCACTGGGGGGCGGTGCAGTCGGTCTTTTTCGCCGGCGGAGGCGTGAAAGGGGGCAATGTCGTCGGTTCCACCGACAAAATCGGTGCCTACCCCGCCGCGAATCCACAGAAGCCCGAGAACATGGCGGCGACGATCTATGACTCGCTGGGCCTTCCCGATACGACCGCCTGGTTCGATGAAACCAATCGACCGAACCACATTTACTATGGCGATCCGATCTCGGGGCTGATGTAAACTCCACGCGGTGTAAGGACACGGATCGGACAAAAAAACCGACAGCATGGCGGTGGTGCTGTCGGTTATGGTCCGCACGGCGTCCTATCAGACGATTCGCGTCCCATGCGCCGGCCGCCATCTGGCTTGCCCAAGCCCCAATTCACCCGCTCCTCCGACTCGGGTTCAATGACTTTTTTTCAATGGCCCGAATGGAGGCTGAGTTGGGTGCCACGGCCAGCGAACGAAGAGAGTCGACCGACGGAAAGAATTAGACAGGATGAAGAGGATGAAGAGGATGAACAGGATGGAGTTGCGCGTCATTCCTGCTCCCTGAATAAGTTCTTGAAATCGAACCATTCCCAATCCACACGATCGAAGTTCGCCTCAGCAATCCTTTCCATCCTCTTTATCCCTTTCATCCTGTCTAAGAATTCAACGGCCCGATTGCAGTCTATACTCCGCGCGGTCCACGTTAAAACATTTGGTTTGGATCCGCGCCCGTCAGGAAGCGGGAGCTTGATACCGCTTCCTGAAATTGTCTCGTTTCCTGCCGTGCGGGGTAAAGCAAATCGCGAGCGTATTCCCGAACGGGCCGTTAGACGTTCTTGTAGAACTCTTCGGCTTCCCGCATGAATTCGAGGTCGAGAAACCGACTCTTGCCCACGGCGTTGGCCAATGTGTCGTGCGCGATCTTCAAACCGCGGAGCGCGACCATCATGCCGAATTCGCGGTTGAGAACCAGCCGGGCGGCGTGAATGCCCAACCGGGTTCCCAGCACACGGTCGTAGGCGCTGGGAGGACCACCCCGCTGCAGGTGACCCAGTATGACATGACGGGTTTCAATTCCCGTGCGACGTTCGATCAAGTCCGCGACCGTTTTGCCGAGTCCACCGAGTCGCACGTGTCCGAAGTCATCCACCTCGGCGTCCTCAGTGACTAAGCCTTCCTGAGGGAGCTTGGCCCCTTCGCTGGCGATCACAAGACCATATTTCTTGCCCGCCTCGCGTCGCTTTTTGAGGACATTGCACATCTCGTCGACGTTGACTTCCTCTTCCGGAATCAGCACATAGTCGGCAGCGGTGGCGATTCCAGCGAAGCAGGCGATCCAGCCGGCATGACGTCCCATCGTCTCAACCACTATCACCCGGCGATGCGACTCCGCCGTCGTCCGCAGCCGGTCGACCGCCTCCATCACAATGTTGATCGACGTATCGAACCCGAACGTGAAGTCGGTGCATTCGAGGTCGTTGTCGATCGTCTTGGGCACACCGACGACGGGAAACTTGAAATCTTCGTACAGCTTTTTCGCGACGCCCAACGTGTCATCGCCGCCAATCGCCACCAGCGCATCAAACCCCAACCGGGCGAAAGACTGACGCAGCTTCTCAATCGACTCCTGCTTCTTGTAGGGGTTGGTTCGCGACGAACCGAGAATCGTTCCCCCCTTGGCGATGATCTCGTCGGTCTCCAGGGCTTTCAACGGAATCGCGTTCCCTTCGATCGCGCCACGCCAACCCTCAAGAAAGCCGTAGCTCTCCCCGCCATGGTTGTGGATCGTGCGCACGACGGCGCGAATCACGGCGTTCAACGCGGGGCAGTCTCCCCCGCCGGTCAACATGGCTACCTTCATGAGTCGCTGTTCTCTGTCTCTATCGTTCGCGGGATCTGGTTGAGCGCGATCTGGTCCGACCGCGAGCCGATTTTTCAATCGATTACGAGGGACTGGGGGTCCAGGTCCGCTCGATGTACGTGGTGTCGATCTGGCTGGAGTGAAACGCCGCGTCGGCGAACAAATCTCGCAACAGCGGAATCGTGGTCTTCACCCCTTCGATGACAAACTCATCGAGCGCCCGTCGCATGCAGGCGATCGCCTCGGCCCGGGTCGGCTTGTGGACAATCAGTTTGCCGATCATCGAGTCGTAATACGGGGGAATCGTGTAGCCCTGATACACATGCGAGTCCCAACGGACCCCAGGTCCCCCCGGCAGACGGAGTTTCGTGATCGTTCCGGGCGAGCCGCGAAAGCCATTCGCCGGGTCTTCGGCGTTGATCCGCGCTTCCATCGCGCAACCATTGCAGGGCACCTGCTCCTGGGTGAATGGCAACGTTTCGCCCGCAGCCACCCGGATCTGACTCTTGATCAGGTCCACGCCCGAAACCAGTTCGCTGACCGGATGCTCGACCTGAATCCGGGCATTGACTTCAATGAAGTAAAACTTGTTCGTGCTTTGATCGACGATGAACTCGACCGTGCCGGCATTCGTGTAGCCCGCGTGCTTCACCAGTCGGACCGCCGACTCGCACAGTTCTTTTCGCACTTCGGGAGGAAGGGTCGGCCCGGGAGCCTCTTCGACCAGCTTCTGGTGCCGTCGCTGCAACGTGCAGTCCCGCTCCCAAAGGTGCCGAACATTCCCGTGGTTGTCTGCGATGATCTGAACTTCCACGTGCCGCGGTCGGTCGATGTACTTTTCGAGGTAGACCCCCGCATTCTTGAACGCCTTCTCCGCTTCGACCGCCGCCCCTTTGAGGCCCGCCTGAAGCGAAATGCCGTTCATCGCCACCCGCATTCCTTTGCCACCCCCACCCGCTGTCGCTTTGATCAAAACCGGGTAGCCGATCTGCTCGGCGATCTTGAGTGCCTCGGCTTCCGAGGTGATCAAGCCGTCGCTGCCCGGAACCAGCGGAACCTTGGCTTCACGGGCGATCTGCTTCGCCGACACCTTGTCGCCCAGCTTGTTCATCGCCTCGTGGGTCGGGCCGATGAATTCAATATTGCAGCTTCGGCAAACCTCGGCGAAATGGGCGTTTTCCGCGAGGAAACCGTACCCCGGGTGAATCGCCTGGACGTTGCCGATTTCCGCCGCGCTGATGATCCGGTTGATCATCAGGTAGCTCTCGTTCGACGGGCGGCCGCCGATGCAATACGCCTCGTCGGCGAGATCGAGGTAATGAGCCCCGCGGTCGGCCTCGCTGAAGACGGCGACCGTTTCGATCCCCATCTCCTTGCACGCGCGGATCACGCGGAGCGCAATCTCCCCCCGGTTTGCAATCAGGATGCGCTGAAACATGTCATCTAGCCCAATCGGACGCGGAACAACGGCTGCCCGAATTCGACCGGGTCGCCGTTCTTGACCAGAACCTCAGCGATGGTCCCTTTGACATCCGCAGTGATCTGATTGAAAACCTTCATCGCCTCAATGATGCAGACCACGGTATCGGTGGTCACGGGCGAACCCACCTTCACGAACGGCGGTTCCCCGGGAGCCGCCGACTCGTAGTAGGTTCCCACGGTCGGGCTGACAATCGCGGGCAATTCGGCCGCTGGAGGGGCGACCGGTGCCGCCGCAGGGCCTGCCATGGCAGGTGCTGCTGACGGCGCCGGGAACGGCATCATCGAATAGCCGCTCCCAGAGAAGCCCCCTCCGCCGACAACCTGGGTCACCTCTTTCGGGCCGCGACGGAGTTTCCACCGTTCGCTGCCGCTGCGGAGGTCGACTTCGGTCAAGCCGTGCTGCTCCATGAGCGCGACCAGTTCGCGCAGTTTGACCAGATCGAAAGGCTCTTCGGGGCTTGGAGTGGGGGCAGTCATTCTGTTGTCGCTCTAAACACAACTCCCGGCGTTGGTTCGGGTAAGTGCGCGATCCTAGTTGCGATTGCCAAACGCGTCAAGCCTTAGGGAACGGTCCGATCGCTCGTGAACCAGTCCGGGAATTCCCCCGTCAGCTCGATTGTCTCCGTACCCCGACGGATTCGGAGCCGCATCGTGTCGCCCGGGCCGTAACGTCCCAGCAGTTCCGATTTGAACTGTTCCAGTGTTCTGGCCCTCGTATTGTCTTCAATTGAGACAATCACATCCCCCTTCTGCAACCCGAGTGCCCGGGCGATCCCGCCCGATTGTCCTCGCAGCGAGACGACTTTAATCGCCAAGGCGTGTTCAGGAATGTCGGTGGTCTTGCGCTCCTCCTGACCGACCGGATACCCCAGAAATCCCCACACAACTGGGTAACTGCGGAGTGATTTTCGCCAACTGATGTCCCCCTTGCGCCAACCGGCTGGCAGACTGAGATTCAAGGCGACCGGTTCCTGCACCGACTCCCGTGTGACCTGAATCGCGATTTCGGACTGGTCACGCAACCGATGCAACGACCAGCGAAAATCATCTTCCGAACGGATGGGAACATTTTCTGCCCGCGCGACAATGTCTCCCACCTTCACACCGGCGCGTGACGCGGGGGATTCGGGCAGAACTTCCTTCACCCTATGGCCGTGGTCGCGGTCAAACCGCAGGCCGATGTTTTCCGGTAGTGGAAATGGAAACAGCAGTTGCTTATCGAAAGCCCCGTCGGCGAAGGACTGCAACAACCGAAATTCCTGGACCTGATGGCAATGCACACATCCCGAGTGATTCGCCTTGAGTAACGGAAAATCCGCTGGCTTCTTGGATTGGGCGGGGGCGGGATGTACCTCCAGGTCGTCGGTCGGACCCGCGGGGTTCTTCTTCCTGCGTTCGAACGCCGCCAACACCTCCCCCATCGTCTGCACCAGCGACTCTTTTGAGAGGCGGGCTTCGGGGGCCGAAGCTTCCCGCCCACCGTAGCGACCGTACACGTTCAGGTCGGCGTCCAGAAAAAACGCCTGCCACGTGTTGTCATAATCGAAGTCAAATCGCGCCAGGTCGACGCCGTTCATTTGCGTCACACGGACGCACTCAAAGCGCGCACGGAGAGCGGCGATATCGGGGTCTTGATGAGCAACCTGCCCATCCCAAATCCAGCATTCGGGTCACCGCACGCAGCGGAACACCACAAACAGCGGCTTGCCCGACACTTTCGCCCGGGCCACCCCCGCGTCAATGCCCTCAATCCAGCCCGGAGCGGCCTGTGCCTGTTCCATCCCCACCGCCGCCATCAACGCCACGGCCGCCAGCAGTCCGAATCGGTTCTTCATCGATGTCGCCATCATCGCATGTCCAGTGGGGAATTGGTCAAGGTCATCATGCTATCGGCTGAAAGTTCGATTTGGTAGCCCCGGTCAACCGATCGATTCACTCACAACGGCCCGCTTTGGGACTAGGATCGCCCGAACTCCAGCCGCAATTACCGCTTATGCGTACACTTCCGGCCCACTGCGCTCATGGGCCGTTGAATTTTTCGACAGGATGAAAAGGATGGAAAGGATTGCTGAGGCGACAGTCAATCGTGTGGATTGCGAGTTTTTCGATTTCAGCCACTTTTCCAGGGAGCTGGAGTGGCGAGCAACCCCATCCTGTTCATCCCTTTCATCCCTTTCATCCTCTTCATCCTGTCAAATTCTTACCGTCAGTCGTGCGCACTCTCAGAGCTGCACAACCACATTCGGCAGTTCGGCTTCACGGCCCGTTCGCTGGCCGGGGGTTCCTCTACACCACATGTCGCGCGCCGGGCTAAATCACGGTATTGATCCTGGACGAATACCCAGAACGCGAGCAGTCTCTTCTGCCATCCGACTCATCGTAAATTGCTCCCTGACCCGTTGACGGCCAGTGTCCGCCAGACGGTGTCGCAGTTCGTCATCCAGCAACAGCCGCTCCAGTCCAGCGGCCAGCGCGACAGGATCATCGGGCTCGACCAACAATCCCCCCCCGGTCGCTTCGATCAGTTCCGGAAAAGATCCATGGCGAGGCTGGACTACGGGAACGCCATTCGCGAGCGCCTCTAGAACGTACAACCCCTTCGGCTCGCGATAGGTCGTAGGAACCGACAACACATCCACGGATTTCAAGAATGCGACTTTTCCGTGGTGATCGGGCGGACTCCCCTGGTATTGAAACGCCCCCGCCAGATCCTCGGCCGAGCGTTTCAGATCGTCGAACCATGCCTGATCACGGGCTCCCAAATAACCCGCGGCGACCAGCCGGCTCTGGGGATGCTTCGCATGCAGGATTCGAAACGCTTGAACCAGGTTGTGGAGACCTTTTTCCGGACAGATCCGGGCAAAGTAGCCCACCGTGAATGGTTTGCCAGACTCCCGCGCGGTCTTGACGACACCATCATGCCCCGCCAGATCGAATCCCAAGGGGACGACCTGGGCTTTGTCTGCGGGAAAGCGCAGATAGTCGGCCATGAATTGGCGGTAGTACTCACTATGCACCAGGAAACCATCAATTTCCCGAACGATTTGGTACATCAGTTCAAACGCCTGCGAACGATAGGGTTCGACCAGATCTCCGAGAAAGATGTCGTCCCCCTGCAACAGACACCAGACCGGACCTGAGAACTTCCGTTTCAGCGATGCAACCACGCCCCCCAACAGCGCATTGCTCAGGACCACCACGTCGGGCCTCAACTCGTCCCCGATAAACTTCACGAACTCTTCGATTTCAGCGCGGTGCGGCCCGTCGTCACCGCGCAGCAGCGCGACCGTCAGTCCTCCCAGATCCTTCGCGTCGGACGAAACAGCGAACCGACTGACGAAACGCAAAACGGCTGGTCGATCGAGCCAGGCACGCAGGAACCGTGGCACTTTCGACCACCAGGGCCACAGGCCGGCGAGGTAGACGTTGACCCCCCCCAGAAACACACGATGTTCACTGACGTCCAGTTCGTCGACTCGAATCGGCGTGTACAGCGGGATCAGTGTCACCCGATGTCCGTTGGCCATTAAGGCGCGGGCCAGCGTGTTGTCGTGCATGCACGATCCGCAGAACATCCCCGCCCCCCCTGCCGTGATCAGAGCGATGTGCATCGCTCACGCCCCACTGAAGAGCGGCTCGATCACTTCGCCATCGTTCAGCCGCATCGGGCGATTCACACGGTCGCGGATCTCGCTCCCGGGATCGATTCCGAGCGCGTGATAAACCGTCGCTCCCAGATCCGAAGGGCGGTACGGGCGGGTCGCCGGGTAGGCGGCGATGTTGTCGGACGCGCCAATCACCTGGCCCCCCTGCACACCACCGCCGGCGAACCAACTGAAGAATGCCCCCGACCAATGGTCGCGCCCGTCGGGAACGTAACTCGGGGTGCCGACGTTTCCTCCCAGTTTGGGAGTCCGGCCGAACTCTCCCACCATCAACAACAGCGTGTCTTCAAGCAGCCCCGTCTCCTGCAGATCGTCGAGCAACGCCGACACTCCGCGATCCAGCGGAGGGAGCAGGCGATCTTTCAATTGGGTGAAGTTACTGTTGTGCGTATCCCAGTTGTTCATGGTCCCCATGTTCGCCTGGACAATCGGGACTCCCGCCTGAACCAATCGTCGGGCCAAAAGCAGCGACTGCCCGAAGGGATGTCGGCCGTAACAATTGCGAACTTCCGCCTTTTCCTGATCGATGGCGAACGCCTTGCCAACCGCGCTCGACGACAGCATCGTGAAAGCCTGCTGCTGGTAGCTGTCGAATTCGTTCAGGTTCCGGGCCCGGTCGATGCCAGCCCGCTGAGAGTCGACCTCGGCCAGCAACTGTCGGCGGTTGTCGAGATTCGTCACCGTCAACCCCGCTGGCAGGTTCAGGCTGTCAACTCGAAATCCGTCCGCGTTCGGATCCTGTTTGACATGCAACGGGTCGAACTTCGCCCCGAGAAAGCCAGCGTCCTGACCCGAAAATCCGTACCCGTTGTGCAGGTAGGTGGGAAGCAACACCCCGTTGGGAATGCCGTCATTTCGTGGTCGCAGAAAATTGAGGGCCGACGCGTAGCAGGGCCAGTCGTTGCGCGAGGCCATGTGGGTGGCCCCCAACGGCAATCGATCGATTCCCGTCAGGACGAAATGCGTCGCCTGCTCGTGGCCGGGAAGATCATGGGTCATCGAACGGATCACGGCGAATCGCTCGGCCCGCGCCGCCAGCATCGGCAGGTGTTCGCAAATCCGGACCCCGGGTGCGCTGGTGTCGATGGAGTTGAAGATCCCCCGCACCTCCGCGGGCGCTTCCGGCTTCAAGTCGAACATGTCGAGATGGCTCGGAGCGCCGGTGAGAAAAATCAGGATGACGCTTTTGTTGCGCCTCTTCGGTTTCGCCTGAGGTTCGTCCCCGGCGTTCGCCGACTTCCCCAACAACGCCGGCAGCCCCAGTCCCAGGAGCCCGGAATATCCCACCTGCAACGCCTCACGGCGCGACAAACCGACAGTGTGCCGATGAACGGTGCTGTTTGAAGCCATGGATTCCATCGCAGTTCGGGACGGGACTGAAGGACAAAGCGAAGGTCGTGGACCGAGCGCCGCGCGGAACGAGATCGCGACACCGACTCGCATCAACGCACGTGAGTCTATCGTCGAACGCGATCCAGCGGCAAGAGGGGAGATTTTTGCCGTGGGGCCGTTCCAATCGCCGATATCTGGAAATTCCCGCGAAAAATCTGTCTTCTGGCATTCGAAGGCACTCTCTATACTCCCGACCGACGTTCGCTGGGAGCATGGAACTCCCGGGGGCGTTTCGGGGAAAAGGAGTTCCCATGCGCAGCATCGCGATCATGAATCAGAAGGGTGGGGTCGGGAAGACCACCACCAGCGTCAATCTGGCCGCCGGCCTGGCCCGGCAAGGGAAGCGGGTCTGCCTGCTCGACTTGGATCCGCAGGCTCACGCCTCGCTGCATCTGGGGGTCGAATTGCCGGGCAACGCGCCCACGATCTACCACACGTTCACCGGCGAGCGGACTATGCAGCAGATCCGCCGACTGGTGGGGCCACAACTCTGGCTGGCCCCCGCCAGCATTGATTTGGCGGCGGCCGAGGTGGAGCTGGCCGACACGCAGGGACGCGAGTTGATTCTGCGTCAGGCACTCGAACAACTGCTGGTCGTCGAACCGTATGACTACGTGATCATGGATTGCCCCCCTTCGTTGGGCGTTCTGACGATCAACGCGCTCTCCGCCGCCCGGGAGGTCTTCATTCCATTGCAGCCACACTTCCTGGCGCTGCATGGACTGTCGAAACTCCTGGAGACAACGGCCCTCGTCACCCGTCGATTGAACCGCGAGCTGCGGGTCAGCGGGATCGTCCTCTGTATGTATGAGACGAACACTCGACTGGCGGCCGACGTGTCGGGCGACTTGCAGTCATTCCTTTCGTCCAGCGACCCCGAGGCACCCTGGTCGCAGGGACGGATTTTCCAAAACCGCATCCGGCGGAATATCAAACTCGCCGAGGCCCCCAGCTTTGGCAAGTCGATCTTTGACTACGCCCCGAAATGTCCGGGAGCGGAGGATTACGCGGGGCTCGTGGGTGAGGTTTTGCAAATGGAGCAGGAAATCGCGCAGGGTTCGCCGCTCGCGCGGGCGGCTTAGGTTTCTGTTCAAGATCAATCCGTGTTGTCGCGATTGATCCACGGTCCAGACGTCATTGGGCCGAATAGAGAACGGAGCGGTCCACGCCAGCGCGGATCCGATAGGATCGCGGGCACCCGGTCCCCGACAACCGTCACCTCGCCTCCTGGTGCAGTTGCCAGTTCTTTGCCACGCGTTTCCCAGACACATGGGATAGGAAATCAGCGCGCTCCATCTTCGCCATCACGAATTCGTCCACTTCAACCGGCTGGTTCGGGAAGAGATGGCGATGTTGAGGGATGGATTCGCTATCGCTGTCGATTCTGGAACAACTCCCCGGGCGGCTGTTGACGGCGCGGGTCGCCGACCTGTGGGAAATCCTCCCCGGTCCCACGTTGATCCATCTATCGGGACGGCGTCCGGAGAGACTGTTTGTTTCGTATGATGTCACGCTGGAGTTCCTCAGGGGAATCTTCGGAATGCAAACCCAAATTCTCCGATTCCGAAAACGATCGAGTTTGGGTGAAAATCCGCGCCCCGCGTTTTCACCATTTCAGTGATGTCGGGGTTCAGGTGGATATTGTCAAATTGGCAGTCGAGTTGTGGGTAGGATCAGCACAGGGATCCGCGAAATGATCTCGGTGATTCGGGTCAGTTCGTCCAGGTGTGGCCAACTCGAGGACAGCCGCACGATATACGCGGCGAGCGCGAACCACGACCTCGGCGTCGACCTTGATCAGTCGCGTTCGCCAAGTGCTGGCAAAGCCTTCCGCCATCACATCTCGCTCGCGACGACGGTTGAAAAAGGTTCTGCGCTGCGGCTCGTCAAGCGATTCGGCGGGCAACTCTTCTGGCGTATAGACTCTCACTTCGGCGGGAGCCGGTTCCGGACGCGCTGTCGCCCGTCGCAGGCGAATCATGAATTTCAGCGCTGTCACATGCAGGTACAACCGGAAGGAGTTCGTCATGAATCGGTGGTCGCTTAACCGGTCGGCCTTCAGCTCGCGGGAAACGTCGTACATCATCGGCACGCCGAATCCCGAATCGCCGCAGACGGTGATCTGCACGTCTGGCCAGACCTCGCGAAGGCGCACCGCGATCCTGGGGCCTGGAAGATACGGGGCCGCTGACTTGGTCCAAGTTAAGCCTAAAACAAGTGAAGTTTTAGGGCGAAATGGGCACCGCGTCAGCGCGCAGCCCCCACCCGGCGCCGGCCTTTTGGCAACGCAGTGTACGGACGGTGATGTTTGTGTCGATTTGGTGTCAGTTGGTTCTGCGAACCGGTTTGGCGGTGATTGAGCGGATTGCCGCACCCATCCACTGGCACGGCTCTAATGGCGGTCCGTTTCGGGATCCGCCGATTAATTCTTCAACATTTCAGAAGGGCAGCCAGCCGAAAGAACGCCGGGAGGTAAGGATTCCAGTTGAGTACCCGCACAATTCGGCGGTGCCCCTGTCGGACGATCTGACAGGGAATGCGAATGAAGGCGTTCACAAACGTCTTGCACTCCATGCGTAACAGTTTGCGTTTTTCTTCCGTGTGCTGCTGGACGCACCCATTGTTGACCGGCACCAGGAGTGCGGCCCACGCCTTGAGGGTCCAGGCCAACGACGTCATCAGCATGTACGCCCAATTGCTGACCAGGTTGTCGACGGGGGCCTGCAATGCGCCCACTCCGCCCGAGAGTTGGGCGATCTGATTTTCCTGATTGCAGCGGTCGTTGCAGTCGAACACCACCTCCGCCGACGTCTTGTCGTCATCATTGCTGATGTAGAAGAAATACCCGATCTGATCGAACAGAACCTTGTCACCCTTCTCTCGCGAGATGTTCTTCCGAATGATGATCATCCGGTAGTCACGAGTGCAGGCATACGGCCGGTAACTGAATTCCGCGATCTGCTCGCTCTTCAACTCCAGGTGCAGGAACTCGCGCCGTCGGATGATCGTAACTGCTCAATAACCCCTCGGAAACTGGTATTTACTCAAAGTCGGTTTTTCGGGGAATGTATGGCGCATGAGCCAGTCAGACCCCCAGCCAATCCAACCGATCGTCATCGCGGGAATCGAGATCCCGGCGGCGGAGCAGACG
>CAMATH010000004.1 GCA_945860955.1 Planctomicrobium piriforme | reverse complement strand
GCGCGGCTCTTTTGCCGTATCGAAACGATGTCGCAGGCGACGGTCAACTGGCTACCAGCATGCACAACCACGGACCGGTCCCGCCATCGAAAATCACCCACGACGAGGCAAGTCCCTTTCATCCTTCCGCTTTCATCCTTCATCCTTTCGCGCCCCTCCCGGTCGGGCAGTTCCGCTTCGGAGAGCTGGCGGATCTTTTTGGCCCGGGCGGTTTTTCCCTCTTTTTCGAGGAAGTCGGCGTACAGCTTGAGCGCGAACCAGCGCAACTCGGGGGCGCGGATCCCTTCTCCGCCTTCGAGCGCCACCTTCATCGACGCGAACTCTTTTTCCGCCCGCTCGGTTTCGCCGTAATGGGCGTAGGCGGTCGCTCGAATCGCCTGGGCCAGTGGCGTCGTGAAATCTGGCCCGTTGTACTCCTGAAGGTGTTCGTGGCGGCACAGAAAGTCGGCATGACTGCCAAACGCTTCAGCACCAGCGAAGTCTTTTCCCACAACGCAGTTCATTCCCATCGCCATCGCCTCATGGGCGCGGAGCGGCAGAAAGGCGATAGTGCGCGGAAGTCTGATTTCGCGTGACAGAACATACTCTTTCGGATCGACGGAATCGTCCCCCATTAGAGCGGCCAGGACCATTTCTTCAGTTGACTGAACGACACCAAACGGTGACTGATTTTTGCCAGCCGCGCTCAATACACTTCGCGCCTGTGAAAGTTGCTCGCTCGCCTGGCGAAACATTCCACGTTCGCGCAGCGCCTTTGCGGCCGCCCGATGGAAGTACCACAAACTCGCAGACTTCGGTCCGAAATCCCTTTTGAGCGCGGTCGAACCAAGCGCCAGGTTTTCGGAGAGTAGCGCGACTGCCGGTGCGTCGTTGGCAAGTACTGCCCATGCCATTTGAATCGCGCGTCGTGAATTGCTTGTCGCAGGCGCGCGATTCAATTCGCGGAGCGCGGCACTGTCCTGACTAAGCCAATTATGATCACAAACAGGGTACAGCTTCGAATGGGCGCTTTCACCACTGTGCGGGACGTACGCACTCAATAACTCCGTCGCTCGGGAGTAGTCGCCACCCCGCAGCGCCAATTGAACATTCCCGACCTCTTTAAGGCGACTCACAACTCGTTTCAATTCGGATGTGGTCACAAAACCCGTCTCTACCCAATTACCGGTAGTCGTGGCATCGTCGACGAAACCATCGTTGACGGACAATTCTTTGCGACACTTCCAGTCACAGATCAACATTGTTCGGGATTTGTCCGTATCGCCGAATGGCTCGCTCTCGAGAGCGATCAAGGCCTTTAAACAGTGTTCCATCCCAATGCGCCCATAGCTGTTACGTTGACAACTCCGCAATTCATTTTGTGCATCAGCAATTCTACCCAGTCCCGACAAGGCGGCGGCACGAATGCGATGACTCACAAATGATCCACCCCAACCCAGTGACCGGTTCGCCAAGTCCACCACGGAATCAGTCAGTACTTCGTTGCACAATTCCAATGCTTGTTGAAAACGCCGCAATTGTATGAGTCGCAGCGCGTATAACCCTGCCGCAATAGAGTAGTCATCCGAATACACATCTCGCACTTCATGCATCATTCGCAGTACTGTGACAAATTCGGTCAAATCGACACCGTCTCCGTTTGACATCTTCATCCGCAAAAACAGTTGCCATGATTTGACGACGCCGGCATGACCACTTTCGTGGCCCCATACATCGGTGGCGACTATGTCGAACTCGTCGAACGAAAAATCGTCCGGCTCAAACACATTCAGCGATGAACACGCGCCGACATAGTAGCGAGCAGTGTCAAAATAGAATTCAGGAGTGTCTGACTTAAACGAGGCGAGTGCCTTTAACGCACGTGATCCGTGCCATTTCGACACTGCCATCTGATTGCGCGCGGCGGCACGACGCGCGAGTGCGGATTGACTTGCGAACTCCGCTACATTCGCTGGGTTGGTAGTTAACCGGCGGGACAGAAAACGCAATTCATCCACTGCTCGGCGCTGACGCTCCTTCCGCCACGGAGATAATGTTTGGTTGGCTGTAAGAAGTCGATCAAGTTCCTTAATCGTGCTTTCAGCTCGCGGAGCATCCGATTGCGAAATCGCGTCAAGTGCGACAGACACTCTATTTCCAAACCGGGCCTGATTGTCAGCTTCGTTCCCACTTGCAGGTGAGTGCATGAGTTGGAATGTGGCCATAAACATGATGGCCACAAATGTGCTGGGTCTCCCAGTGTGTACATTACTCATGTTCTCGCCTTTCTACGAAGATGTGACTGCTGCTCATTCGTTCGACCAGGCAATCCGAACCGTCAAAATCGGAAGTCGAGTCCGAACTCTATTTTCCACTCATCTAAAAGATGCTTCACATCGCGCGAATTCCAGCTATGAATCCCGACGCCCATCTCGAATTGGTAAGGCGGATCTTGTGTATCGACACCGCGTCGATCCCAAATCGTAACTCTGGAATCAAAACCAAGCGCGGTGTTTGGGCCGTCCTTTTGGAAGTCAAATCGGCCGGAAATTGAAGCGCCTTGGCCACGCAACATTCGCCGTTCGTACTCATCGGGATCCTCGATGCCAGGTAGTAACAGGTCGACATGTGCGGTGTGCTGATCAACGAAAAATGTGCTGAATGTGCCGTTCGTGCTACCGATTTGCCCTTGAACAGTAAAATTCCGTTCAAGATAGGAGTCGAGATATCCAACTGCCAAAATCGCGTCAGCCACATTGAATGTCGCAGCCGCATTGGCGGTTGTTGGTCCGGATAGCGGCTGTCGTACCTGTCCCGCCACACGTAATTCTAGGTTGTCACTCGGTTCTGAGGTGAGATTCCAAGTCATTTGCACTCCAGTGTTGGTGGCTAATGTGCGGCCATCGGCGTCCATCAACAACTTTAGAAAGTCCAGAATGTCGGCATTTGAATAGTCGGGTGGATTGGACGCAGACATCGGCAGGAAGAGTCTTCCTGTGATGCCATTGGGGCTAGAAAAGAGTGGTGTATATTGCTCGAAACCGTGATCAGTCATCGCCGCAGCACCTGCATTAGGCCAAGGGGGTACATTCGTAGTTTGCTGATTGGGGTCCAATCCACCAATTGAAAATGGGTTATCCGTTCGAAACGGTGTTTTTCCCGTACTCAGGACAAGTGTCGATGGATCCTCATAAACCGGCGTCTCCTCGAGTCCACTCGGGTCCACAAACATCGTCGCCGAATTCGCCACATATCGGCTCAGATTCACATCCCCGGCCGCGAAGCCCAGCGGGTCTTCACTCAGGAATCGTCCCACACGGGCGTCGTACCAACGGGCACGGTAGTAGTACAAGCCAGCGTCGGCGTCCCATTCCCGGCCGGTGTAGGCGAAGAGGGGTTGCCAGGTGGTGTTCGTCTGGCTCTTGATCTGCCCGAACGTGTCGTAGACAACGTGATTGACGACCGTCGTCGTGTTCGTGCCGCTGGTGTACTGCACCAGATCGCGCACCGACCCCAGGTTGTCGGCGAGGCTCCAGGTGACCGTTCCCGAACCGTTTTCGTCGACCAGAATCTCGTCGACGTTCGGGCCGACGAGGTAGCGGTTGGTCAATGCGCCGGCCGCGTTGTACGCCAGTACGAGGTCGTCGCCATCATACACGAAGCGTTGCGTCGTGTCGTACGTGCCGTTGCCGTCGGCATCGACTTGCCGGCCGATCCGGCGGTCGAAAAGGTCGTAGGTGTACGCGACTTGCTTGGTCAGCACGCCGGCGGAGGTGTACGACGCCACGCTGGTCAGCCGATTGTGGTTGTCCCACGCGTACAGTTCGTATTTGCCGGTGGCGATCTCCGTTCGCCGGGTGCGGTTCCCCTCGGCGTCGTACTGGTAGTTGTACACGCCGTCGGAATTCAGTCGATTGTTCGTGCCCGTGCTATAGCCCGATAAGGTGCGATTGCCGTTGGCGTCGTACGTCAGACTTTCGTTCGCTTGCGACGTGTGGGTGGCACCGGTCACTTGGCTCGAGGCGTCGTAGGTGTAGGCGTCGGTTCCGTCGTTCGAGGTCTGCTGCGTTGGGCGGCTCAGCGCGTCGTACGACCACGTGTACGAGTTGAAGGTCGTGGAGCCCTTGGCGTGCGCGAGGCTGGTGATTCTACCGGCACCGTCGTAGCCGTAACTGCTGGTCGCGACAACTTGCGTGCCGGCCAGGTCAGCGGAACGTGTGACGCTGGTGTACTGCCCGACGCCGTTGTACGCGAAATCGACCCGTTTGGCAGCGACGGCGTTCCCCCCGGCCTGACTCTGCTGCGTGATCTGGGTGATGCGGGAGAGAGAGTCGTAGGCGTATTTGTTCTGGAAGTCGGCGGTCCCGTTGACGCTCGCGCTCAACTGTGTCCGCCGATTGAGACTGTCATAACCGCTGGTCAGCACCACACGGGGCACGTTCGGCGTTCCCTGGTTGTCGACGCTGGTGACCAGACCGTTGGCGTTGTACGTGTAGGCGTACGCCGAGGCGTTGTCGCTGGCGGCGGTTAACTGGCTGCCGGCATCGTACGTGTACGCCAGCGTGTTCACCGTCGAACCGCCGACAACCCATTGTTCCTGCTTGAGTCGACCCACCCCGTCGTAGGCGTAGTTGGTGACCCGACCATTGCGGTCGGTCTGCGTCGTCAGTTCGCCGAGCGCGTCGTAGCCGTAGGTCCGGGCGGCGCTCAACGCGTTGGTTTCGGTGGTCAGTCGATTGAGTTTGTCGTAGCTAAACGTCGTGGCGTTCCCACCGGGATCGGTGAGGCTCGTCAGGTTGCTGGCGACATCGTAGGCATACGTTGTGACGCCATTCCTTTCGTCGGTCTGTGACTTCAGTCGACCGAGATTGTCGTAGGCATAGCCGACGTAGGGGGCGACCAGCGGTCCGGCCCCGTCGGGATCGGGCTGGGTGACCCGCGTGGTGCGATTGTCGTCATCGTACTGGACGCTGGTGACATTGAGCAGCGGATCTTTGACACTGGTGACCCGCGAAGCGGCGTCGTAGACCGTCTGCGTGGTGCGATTCGCCTCGTCGGTCTCGGAAATTGGCCGACCAAGTCGGTCGTACGACCACGTATGCGAATTGCCGGCGGCGTCAAACCGCGCGGTCAGTCGGCTGGCGACGTCGTACACAAAACCGGTGACCGGCGCGGCGAGTGGACCGGCCGGTGCGGCCCCGTCGGGGTCGGCGGCGGTGATCGCGACAGTGCGTCCCAGGAAGTCGTAGCTGGAGGTGGTCGCATTGCCGGCGGGATCGGTCACGCTGGTCAGTCGACTGGCGACGTCATAGACGGCATTCGTCTGGCGACCGAGCGGGTCAGTCAAGCGGGTCACCCGCCCCATCGCGTCGTAGAGATAACTTGTGACGGGGGAATTCAGTGGTCCCGCGCCATCGGGGTCGGCGTCGGTCACGCTGCTCACTTGACCGGCGGAGTCATAGGCATATTGCGTGACGTAGCCCAGCGCGTTTGTCGTCGACGTCAGCAAGTCGCGACTGTTGTACGCGTTGGTGGTCACGGGAGAAGACAAGGGGCCAGTTCCGTCGGGATCGGGTTCGGTGATCTGGATCAGTCGGCTGAGATTGTCGTAGGCGTAGGTCGTGGTGTTGCTGCGCGGGTCGGTACTGGTGACTGTACGACCCAGATTGTCGTACCCGAACGATTGCACGGGGGCGGCGAGTGGTCCCGCGCCGTCAGGGTCGGGACTGGTGACGGTGAGGGTATTTCCAGCGGCGTCGTAGGTCAATAGGGTCTTGAAGCCGAGCGCCGTGGAGGCTTCGGTCACGCGACCGAGCGCGTCGTACTTGAAATTGGCGATCTTGCCCAAGGGGTTGGTTTCGCCAGTTTTTCGGCCGAGATTATCGTACGCAAATGTCGTGACCGGGGAGGTGAGAGGGCCGGTGGCATCTGGGTCGGGGGCGGTGATCGTCGTCAGTCGGCTGTCGTTGTCGTAACTGAAGGTGGTGACGGCCCCCAATGGGTCGGTCTGAGAAATCCGCCGACCGCCAGCGTCATACCCGGTGCTGATTGTAGGGGAGGCCAGCGGGCCGGCCCCGTCGGGGTCGGGCGCGGTGACACCGGTCAGCCAGTTGCGGGCGTTGTAGGCGTAGATTGTCGATTTGCCAAGCGGGTCGATGGTCGACGTGACCCGGCTGGCGGCGTCATAGACAACCGATGTGACGGCGGCGACCAACGGACCCGCTCCATCGGGGTCGGGGGTCGTGGTCGAGATTTGCCGATTGAGCGCGTCGTACGCGAACGCCGTCGTTCGGCCGAGTTCGTCGACCGCAGTCAGGAGATTGTCCGCCGAATCGTAGGTGAATTGCTGATAGGTGGCATCGGGATGGGTGATGCGGGTGAGTCGACCGAGAGAGTCGTATTGGGCGCTCGTTGTGGGCGCCGACAGGGGACCGGCGTCGTCGGGATCGGGGGCCGTCATGGTGAGAATCTGGCCGCGTCCGTTGTAGGTGAGTGTGGTCACCTTTCCATTGGGATCGGTCGACGTGAGAGTATTCCCCTTGACGTCGTAGGTGAGCGTGGTGGTCTTTCCGCGTTGATCGGTCACGGTCAGCGGGCGATTGAGCGTCGCGTGGTAAGTCGCTGACTGCGTGGTTCCATCGGGAAAGGTCACCAGTGTGGGATTCCCTTTCGCGTCGTACTGAATGGTTGTCACGGGGGATGACAACGGACCGCCACCATCCGGATCGGGAGAAGTGATTTGAGTGGGGAGGCCGTTGGCGTCGCGGGTGGTGAGGGTGGTATTGCCGAGCGGCGACTTGAACGAAACGACGTTGCCAAAGCGATCAACGCGCACCACCGTTTGGAGGTTGAGTTCATCGGTCATCATGAAACTCGACTGCCCCGGTTTGGTGAGCGTGGCCGGGAACATCTGCGTTCCCTGCCAGCTTCCCGTATCGACGAGGCCGAGAGTTTGAAGGGGGGAAACCTGGCGCGTCGTGGAATTGGGATTGACGATGGTCTTAAGTCGGCCAGAGAAGGCGTACTGCAATTGGGTGACGTGCGCCAGCGGGTCGGAAACGCTGGTGATGTGGTTTGACGCGTCGTAAACGTAGCTGGTCGCGGGGGACGAAAGCGGTCCCGCGCCGTCAGGATCGGGACTTGTGACGGTGGTGATGCGCGATATCCCGTCACGTGAAACCGCCGTGACGCGCCCCGCGATATCGGTAACGGACGGGACTTTTCCCGCGGAATAGGCGAATGACGTCGCTCGGCCGAATGGGTCGGTGATTGAGGCGAGTTCCGCAGCGGTGCCATCCGAATTCGCATCGGTGTAGGCGTAGGTGACCGTGTTGCCATTGAGGTCGACAGTCGACGTCAACAGGCCCAGCGCGTTGAAGTTCTGAACTTCGCCGGTTTTGGCGGTGAGGGTGAAATTCGATCCCGACTGAACCAGAGTGGAGTAGGCGAGCGGGCCAGCCGGGCTGGAAAATGCCCCGCCACCTGTCGCAGGAAAAAAGAGGCTGGCACCGGAGCCACTGACCAGGAGTTGCCCCCCCGCCGTCGAATAGAGACGGGCAAGTTCCGCGAGATTCCACCCGGGGCCAAACTCGCTGGAGTTGCGGTTGACGATGTCGTAGCTGCCCGTGAAATCGCGGGTCGCGGTTTTTGTGCCGTAGCGGGCGACCAGTCGCACCGTCCAGTTGTAGTGACCTGTGGCGAGACCGCTGGCATTCGCCTGCAGCGCGAACCGCAAGGGGTCACCCGGCATGAGATTCGCGGTCGAGTAATAGACGGTATTGGACTGGGTGCCGTTGAACGTCAACTGAGCTTCGACACTGTTGGGGGTCGAAGACCCGACGAATTGAGTTTCAACGCCGATCACGGGTTTCAGTTCGGTGGTGACGGAATTGTACAGCAAGGTTCGCTGTCCCGCCTGGGCGGCGACCTGCGTTTCTCCCGTCAGAATTGATGCGGAAAATGAGCCGAACGACTGTGCGCCGGCGATAGGAACGTCACTGAGATTGGTTTGCGCGCTGAAGGGTGACGTCACCGTGAGCGTAACCGTGGCCGCATTGCTGTCGGCGACACCATCATTCGCCTTGTAGGTGAAGGTATCGACACCGAACCAGTTGGTATGTGGCGTGTAGAGAAAGCTGCCATTGGAATTGAGCGTGACCGTGCCGTGTGTTGGGCCGGCCACCAGAACGGGAACCAGGGTGTCGCCGTTGGCGTCGGTATCGTTGGAGGTGAGCGCGGCGGCGAATTCGGTCGCGGAATCAAACTGGTCTTTAGCGACGGTGTAACTGTCTGCGTAAGCGACCGGCGCGGTGTTGGATACCGTAAGATTGGCGGTGACGGTATTGCTGTAGCTGGTGCCGTCGTACGCCCTGTAGGTGAACGAGTCCGCGCCTACGTAATGAGGGCTTGGAGTGTAGTTGAAATTCCCGTTGGGATACAGAAACAGCGTGCCGTGAGAGACGGTGGTGACCAGCGAAGCAGTGAGCGGGTCGTTGTCGGCGTCGCTGTCGTTCTGGAGTACGCCCGCCATGGTGGAGAACGAGCGATCATGGATTAGAGAATAGGAGTCGCCGGCGGCGACGGGAGCCGCCAGCATCGTTCGCGACTCAAGTGTTTCAAGACGAACAGCCGCCCTGCGCCGAGCGCGCAAAATGCCCCCCCCCCTGCACAGCGCCCAGTCTACCAACCCAGTTGCGAACCAAAAGCCAAAACGAACGACGGAGCATGAGCGCTCTCCGTAATCTCAGAGGAACGAAACGAAACCACGCTGCCAAAACGCCCGAACCCACAAACGCCGGCTGTTTGAACAACCCTCGTGAACCCAACCGAAAGTGACGTGAAACGCGAAGCGCAAAACTGAGTGAAAGTTGCCGGGAAATGCGAACGTTGGAATCAGGATAAACGATATTTTTGGAAATGCAAACAAAAAATGTGAGAAATTTTTGGAATTTGTTGAATTGACGGCGGTTGATGTCTTCCGGAGTTGCCGCACCTGAACGAGTCGGAGCGTACTCTCAGGAAACTGGAGACGCTATAGTCGAATCCGTGTCCCAACGGCAGCCTGCGGTCCGATTCCTGCCTGGCCCCACCCTTTCCCGCCTCATGCCCTCCTTCCGAAAACCTGGAGTCGATGATGTCTGAAGTCAAACACAAGGTGGTCCTGATTACAGGGTCCGCGACCGGGATCGGCCGGGCGTGCGCCCTGCGGTTCGCCGGGAATGGCTACAACGTGGTGGTGAACTACTCCCGCAGCGAGACCGAGGCGCGCGAGACTCTGAAGCTGGTCGAGGCGTGCCATGTGAAGGGGCTGTTGGTGCAGGCCGACGTGGGGAACGACGCCGCCGTCCGCGACATGCTGCAGCAGGTCGAAGCGGCGTTCGGCCGACTGGATGTGCTGGTCAACAACGCGGGGACGACCTGGTTCATCGACCACGCCGACTTCGAGGCGCTGACCGAAGAGAAGTGGGATCGGATTCTTCAGGTCAACCTGAAAGGACCGTTCTTCTGCGTGCGAGCCGCCACTCCGCTCATGAAGAAGTCCGGAGGAGGGTCGATTGTCAGCGTGAGTTCGGTCGCGGGGATCGGGGGCGAGGGATCGAGCATCGCCTACGCCGCCAGCAAAGGGGCGCTCAACACCATGACCAAGTCGCTGGCGCGGGTACTTGGGCCGGCGATTCGCGTCAACGCGGTCTGCCCCGGTCCGGTCGACACCCGCTGGCTGCGGGCGGTGATGACCGAAGAGCAACTGGAACAGCGGACGGCGAACTACCCCATGCAGCGTCCCGCGATGCCTGATGATATTGCAGACGCCGTCTTTTATCTGGCGACCGGCACCACCCTGACCACCGGGCAGTGCCTGGTGGTCGATGGAGGCCGGACCATGTGAGCGGGGAATTGCCCGATCGAGCCGTTGACCGTTCCCGCACTTTTCGATCGAGCGCCGTGCCCACTCGCGGTTCGCCCTTTACTTTGTCTGACTCACCGCTACCGCTTATCGGATTCCGCACTTCATGTCTTCCACCTACGATCGCTCCCGGCTGCGCACCGTCCATCTGGTTCCCCTGACGGCGTTTGATTCCAGCGGGAAACTGAATCTCGATGTGCAAGCCCAGCATATCGACCGCATGCGGCGGGCGGGCATTCGGGTCTACATGCCCGCCGCCGGCACCAGCGAATTCCACAGCCTCTCCGCCGACGAAATCGTCTCGCTGGTTCAAGTCACCCGACAGGCGGCGGGATTTGAGGCACAGATTTTCGCCCCGGTCGGATTGCAGCTCGACCATGCGATCGATGTCGGACGGCGTTCGCTCGAGGCCGGTGCGACCGGTGTCATGTTCATGCCGTTCACGCACCCTTATCTGTGCAATGTCGGGGTCGCCGACTATTACCGCACCGTGATCGACGCTCTCCGCTGTCCCACGCTGATCTATAAGAAAAGCCCCATTCCATCAGACCAGCTTCTCCTGGAAATGGCTGACAATCCCCACGTCGTGGGAATCAAATACGCCGAGAATAATCTGCACGACTTCCGCAAAGTGGTGCTGGCCGACGGCGACCGGATTGAATGGTTGTGTGGATCGGCCGAGCGATTCGCGCCGTATTATCTGCTCGCCGGCTCAACCGGCTACACCACCGGCGCGGGGAATATCTGCCCGCATCTGACACTGGCGATGCACGCCGCCTTTTCGGCAGGTGCGTACGCCGAGGGAATGCGATATCAGCAGCAGATTCTGCCAATCGAGGATTTTCGCGCCCGCGAGCAGGACAGCTTCAACATCAGCATGCTGAAACACGCGATGCAGCGGCTGGGATTCGATTTCGGCCTCCCCCGGGCGCCGCAACGCCGACTGAGCGCGGCGGACGAGGCGGCGATCGATGAACTCACCGACAGGGTTCTGGCGGTTGAACGGGAACTGGAACGCGAAGCGGTCCGCGTGGGGTTGGTGCCGGCGGAGTGACCCGCCACGTCGTAGATTGTGAAGGTATACGGTCAGCGTTTCGAAGACGCCGACGGAGGTGCCACGCCCGCCGCAGGGGTCACCAGTTCCCCCTTGGTTTGGTTTTTTTCCATCTTCTGAACTGCCAGATCCAGTGATTTCTGCAAGGCATCCGCTTCGTCGATTTGACCCGTCAGACGCAGGTGCTGCGCATACACAGCATAGGTGTCGATCGCGACCTTTGGTGGACAAGGCGCGTTTTTGTTTCTGCTTTGAGCCTGGGCGGAGAAACTTGTGCGGTCCAACAGTACCGTCGCTTCCTCCATGCGTCCCAGTTGCTGGAGACAATTCGCGACCACCAGCGAGGTTCCGGCCCGTTCCTGAAACGGCGAGTTGATGATTGACTGAAGATCCGACACTTGCCGGATCAGGTCGAGCGCGGTTTCCCATTCGCACCGCGCTTTGTGGATTTGCACCAGGACCATTTTGCCGACAATGTAATCTTCAATATGCGTCGGATTTCCTTCTCGAACAATCAACGGTTCGAGAATCGCCAGGCCCCGTCGTACGAATTGTTCCGCGATCACTGGTTCTCTCGCCGACAGTTCCGCCCGGGCACTCCACACCCAGTATTTCGCGACAATCGGGCTGGCCGCGCCAAAGGCGTGCTCCAGAGGCTCGGCGAGTCCCGAGAGATTCGCCTGCGCCGCCTTCAGATCCCCCGAGTTGAGTTCGAGTCCCGTCAATCCAAACCGAAGTTGTATCGCGTGCGGATGGCGCGGGGAAAAAGCCTCTTCAATCTTGAACAGCGAGTTTCGCATCGCCACGAGCGTGTCCTGCGGATTCTTCGATTTGTAAGCCAGCGACTGGAGACGGTACGCTTCGGTGACCAGTTTCTGCGACTTCTCGGGAAGTCGCAGAGTGTCTTCGCAGGTCTGGGCGAAATGTGACAGGTTCGCAAGGGACCAATCGTCGCGAGCCAGCGTCTTCGAAGCCTGGCTCAACGCTTCTCTCGCGGTTGTCAGTGCTTCCCCGGTCCTGCCCAGTACCATCTTGTCCATACATCTTTGAGATGCTTGTTTGAGAGCGACTTCCACGGTGAAGTGAGCAACAACCTGTGGATAAATTCCGGTGGTGGTTTTTGGTTGAGCCACAAAACCCGGCCGTGTCACCTCCTGAAACCTGGCCTGAGCGATCCCATACATGGGACGTTGAATCCACGCTTCGATTGCGGCCTGCTGCGTGGCGGCCAGTTCATCCCGACCACACAACCGCAGGTGTTCCACATGGGCAATGGCACAACGAAGAAGAATTTGTGAATGCTCGGAATGTTGTTTCTCGCGTGTCGCCGCAATCTGCAGCAGTTGACGGATAATCCCCATGAACACCAGATCGGCCTCGACTGTTTTTTGAAGTCGACTCAGACTTCTGGTGATTTCAATCTGGATTCGCAGCAAATGCGGGCGACTCTCCGAATCGAAACAAAGTTGCTGTTGCAACGCTTCTCTCGCGAACTGGAGTGCCCCAGCCGGATCATTTCGATCGTTCAACAGAATCGAAAGGATGTGACACGCGTGGGAGTAGTCTCGTGCGAACGTGCCATTCGGTTCAACTTGGGCGAGTGGCTTCAGTAACGCGATCGCATTGCGACAGGCCTCCTCCGCCATTGCCGACTTGTCCTCAGCCAGTCGCACGTATCCTTTCAGCAGCCACAAATACCCCGTCAACGATTCCGCCCCCTCTTGGAGTGGAGTCAATTCCACAAGCAAGCGGTCCAGTCGCTCCCCCATGCGAGAGTATTCGGCGTCTTCCATCTCCAAAGTCGCAAGTTGGATGATGCAGGAATAAGCCAGAACTCGGCGGTTTCCCGAGACTTTGTCAAGACTCGCGACAGCTCCCAACAAAGCGGCTTTGGCCCCCTCGCGGTCGTTCTCACTTAAAAACGTTCGGGCACGTCGACATTGCTGAGCCGCGCTGACAATGGTCTGCCGCTGTTCCAGATCAAGCCGTTCCAGGTCGCCAATGGGAGCGGTCTGCAAACGGACGAATTTCGTCCTGGGATGATCGGGACCAAAGGTTGCGGCGGTCGCAGCGGCGATTTTGGGGGCCTTGCGGATTGCAATCTCCACCTCACCCGCCGCCACCGCGTCGTATAACCGGTTTAACTGATCGAGGCACTGTGGGACGCCATCCAACAGCCACCCATGCCGGCCCATGGCACTGCGTCGCACGTCGGAGGGTTCTGCCGTCACCTTCGACAATGTCGAAGCGCCGGGTTCGTCAGCCCACGACTGGATCGGAAGCGCGGAGAAGATCGCCAGGATCGCGGCACACAGAATGCTGCCGGTTCGATAGCCCAAATGGTGAACAATCATCTTTTCCGTCGCCTCCCTGCGCGGTTTATGTCAAATCTGCGGACAACTTCCCGGCGATTGGTAGCAGTTTTCCGTGAACGCGCCAATGCGGAATTGGTGTCTTGAAAAACCGGTGGTGATGAATCCCTGGCCATAGGATCGCCATTCGCTCGGTCAAATCGAAACGGGGTGTTTTTTGCACCACGGCCGCGCGTTCTGCATTTCAGCGCCTCGTAGAACCCGGCGGTTCCGCCACACCCGCGGCGGGGGTCACCAGGTCGCGTTTGGACTGCAATTTTTCCATCGACTGAGTGATCAGATCCAGCGATCTCTGGAGCGCGTCGGCCTCGTCGGTCTGACCCGTCTGGCGCAGGTGCTGCGCATACGTGGCGTAGGTTCCGAAGGCGACCTGAGGTGGACAGGGTGATCGTTTGTTCTTCATCTGGGCCAGGGCGGCAAAACTCCAGCGGTCCAACAGCACCGTCGCCTCCTCCAGGCGGCTCGCTTGAACGAGGCATTTCGCCATCAACTGCGAAATGTCGGCACGGTCTACGAAAGGGGCATTGACGATGGACAGAAGGTCCGACACTTGCCAGGTCAGTTCCAGCGCCGTTTCAATTTCCCCGCGCGCCCGGTGAATTTCCGCCAGAATCGACTTGCCAAACACATAGCCAACAATCTGCTTGGGATTTCCTTCCTTGACGATCAATGGCTCCAGAATTGCCAGGGCTCGTCGCGCGAGTTGCTCCGCGATGACAGGTTCCCCCGTCAACTGTTCCACCCGGGCGCTCCACAACCAATAATCCGCGACGAGCGGGCTGGTGGTGCCGAAGATCTGTTCCAAAGGCTCAGCGATTCCCGCGAATTCCGCCTGAGCCGAATTCAAATCTCCCGATTTGAATTCGTGCGTCGCCAGTCCATACCGCAGCAGGATCGCGTGCGGATGGTGCGGCGAAAATGCCTCTTCAATCTTGGACACTGAGTCGCGTGTGGCGACGGCCATGTCCCGCGGATTCGGCGATCTGAGGGACAGCGCCTGGAGCCGAAACGCTTCAGTGACCAGTTGTTGCGATTTCTCGGGTAGTCGTAGCGTCTCTTCACAAGTCCTGGCGAATTGAGTCAGCCCCGCGAGGCTCCAGTCATCGGGCGAGAGTCTTTTGGACGCTTCCCGCAAACCGAGGCGCGCGGTCGCCAGCGCCTCTTCGGTCCTGCCCAGAACCATCTGCTCCATGTACCGTTTGTTTACGGTTTCCAAAGCGGTTTCCACAATGACCTTGGCGAAAACCTGGGGATAAATGCCAGCGGCGGTTTGTGGTTGAGCCACAAAGTCAGGCCGGCTCAACTCCTGGAATTTGCCCAGAGCGATGCCGCACATGGGACGTTGAATGTACGCTTCGATCGCAGCCTGTTGCGTGGCCGCCAGCTCATCCCGACCACACAACCGCTGGTGTTCCACATGGGCGACCCAGCACCGCAGCAGGATGTGCGAATAATGTGCCGGCTGCTTTTCGGAGGTCATCGGCAACTGAATCAACTGGCGAATGATCGCCATGAACACCAGATCAGATTCTGTCGTTCGGCGCAGTCGACTCAGGCTTCTGGCGATCTCGATCTGAACCCCCAACGCCAGCAATCGATTCTCGGGATCGAAAACCAACTGTTGCTGCAGCGTTTCTCTCGCGAACTGAAGCGCCTCACCCGATTCGTTGCGATCGTTCAACAGAATTGAAACCGAGTAACAGCCCCGGGCATAGTCTTGTGCGAAGGGACCGTTCGGTTCGGCCAGCGCCAGGGGCTTCAGAATGGTGATCGATTTGCGGAAGGCTTCCTCTGCCGCTGTCGCGCTGTCTTCGACCAGCCCCAGGTTCCCCTTTAGAATCCACAAGTGTCCGAACAGCGATTCCGTTCCCTCCTGGGGCGGAGTCAACTCCGTCAGCAGTCGGTCCAGACGCTCGTGCGCGCGGGAGAATTCGGCGGCGCCAATTTCCAGTTCGGCCAGATAGGTGATGCAAGGATACGCCAGAACCCGACGATTCCCCAGAACCTCGCCAAACTTCGAGTCAGCCTCTTGCCAGGCGGCGATTGCTCCCTCGCGGTTCTTCTCCCGCAGCAGTGTCTTCCCACGCAGAAATGACTGGGTTGCGCTGACCAGGATCTTTCGCTGTTCTGGGTTAAGCCGTTCCAGATCGCCAAACGAATCGGCCAGCAACCGCATCAGTTTCGTCCGGGGACGGTCCGGTCCGAACCCTTCGGCACACACATCGGCGAGCTTGCGGGCACCGCGGATAGCAGATTCAAATTCGCCCGCTGCCAATGCTTCGTACAGCCGTTCGACATGTGCCAGGAATTGTGGAACACCCGTCTGTAGCCACGCATGGCGGTCCATGACACTGGGGCGAACTGCGGGGGAGTTCGCCGTCACCTTTGAAGGTGTCGCGGCGTCGCGTTCGTCAGCCGACGACAGTGCTGGAATCGCGGTGCAGAGCGCCAGGATCACGGCACTCAGTTTCATGCCGGCGCGAAAGCCCGAATTGCGAACGACCATCTCTTCCAGCGCCTCCCTGCGCGATCCATGTCAAATCCGCGGACAACTTCCCGGCGGTTCGTAGCAGCTTTCCGCAGACGCGCCAATGTGGGAATGGATCTTGGTTTAGTCCATGACTCCGGTTATGCCAACTGCTTCCGGAATCGTGAAACCGCCAGGGACAATATCACCAGAGTGCAGATCACCAAGCCCGCCGCCTGGGGCAAGAGATCGGTCAGGTCGGCACCGCGGAGGACGATCCCCCGTAGACTCTCGATGAAATAGGTCGCCGGAATCGCGTACGAAAACAGATAGATCGGCAGCGGCATTTCATCGCGGGGAAAAACAAATCCCGACAGCAGCACCGACGGCAGCATCATCAGAAACGCGAACTGCATCGCCTGCAACTGGGTACGGGCTACCGTCGATACGAACAACCCCAGCCCGAGCGCGCACACGATGAAAATCGCCGAAAACCCGAATAGCAGTGACAGGTCACCATGGATCGGCACACCAAACACGTACACCATCACGGTGAGGACCACCAGCATTTCCAGAAACCCGATCAGGGCGTATGGCACCAGTTTTCCGAACAGCAATCCCAGCCGGCCCACGGGGGTGACAAACAACTGCTCAAGCGTACCGACTTCCCGTTCCCGCACAATCGCGAACGATGTGAGAAACAGGGTGACGAGCTGCATGATGATCCCCACCAGTCCCGGAACGAAAAAATGTGAGGTTTCGAGATCGGGATTGAACAGCAGCCGGGGCCGCACTTCGATCGGCTGAACGGCGCGACCGGTGGCGTCGCGGGCGGGGACCAGTGGTGCGGTTTCCGCGAGACTGCCAGCTCGCCGGCGCGACAGTGAGACGCCCAGCAGATTCGCCGCGTTGAGCGCCGCGTTCGCCACCTGGGAATCGCTGCCATCGATCAAGACTTGAATCCGCACCTGTCGGCCGCGTAACAGACCATCGGAATAGTCGGGGGGAATGCGCACGCCGACTCGCGCCCGCCCGGAGGTAATCGCGCGGCGAAACGACTCTTCATCCAAGACCCGTTCGACGATTTCAAACGTGCGGGTGTTGCGAAATGCCTCGACCAGCTCACGCGCGCTGGACCGGCCATCCAGGTCATAGACGACCGTCGGGATATTGCGAATCTCGGTTTGAATCGCGTAGCCGAAAATGATCGTCTGCATCACCGGAACAACCAGCATGAAGAAGATCGTCGCCGGCTCGCGGCGTATATGCTGGAATTCCTTCACCAGCATTGCCACGAGACCCGACCACGGGTTGCCGCGCGGTGCCGCTGTGGACGTGGGGACAATGCGAGTTGGCTCGTCGCGGGAAACCACCGGTGGTTGCGGAGGAAGTGGTTCCGATGTCACCTGTCGCTGGGGCTGGCCGCTCCCGGCAGGAACGGTCGACGTACCGGACTTCTCCGACAAGGTGACAGTCGGTTGACTCCCGTTGGCCAACCGCAGTCTCTCCTGCGACCGGGTCAACGTTACGAACACATCTTCCAGGCTCGGAGCGATGGGACGCAGCGAAATCGCCGATGCCGGCAATTTCAGTGCCACCGCCAGTGTTTCCACCGTGACGGCCGCGTCGATCAGCAGATGAATCGACTGACCAAACAACGTCGCGTCCACGACTCCGGGAATCAATCGCAGTCGCCCCAGCCGAGTCGCTGGCTCGGCGATTTCGAATTCAAAGCGGCGTGTGCCCGCGGGGGTGACCGCGGCGAGTTGTTTCAGTTCTTCGGGTTTGCCGCACACGATCAACTTCGACATGTGGATGTACCCCACGTCGGTGCAGCGCTCGGCTTCATCCATGTAGTGCGTGGTGACGAACAGTGTCACGCCGCGTCCTGCCAGTTCAAACAACAGATCCCACAGTTCCCGGCGGGCGACCGGATCGATCCCTGCGGTCGGTTCATCCAGAAACACGACCTCGGGTTCATGAATCAATGCGCAAGCGAGCGCCAGCCGTTGTTTCCAGCCACCCGAGAGTGTCGAACCGAGCTGCGACATGCGGTCGCCAATACCCGTCAATTGAACAACGGCGGCGATTCGCTCTTCGAGTTTCGCGGGGGACAGTCCATAGATTCGGCCGTAAAACTCGAGGTTCTCGCGCACGCTCAGATCGCCATACAGGCTGAATTTCTGCGACATGTATCCAATCCGGCGTTTGATCCGCTCGGCATCGGTACCGACGTCGTGTCCCAGGACTGTCGCGCTCCCCGAGGTTGGTTCCAACACGCCGCAGAGCATGCGGATGATTGTGGACTTGCCCGAACCGTTGGGGCCGAGAAGTCCGAAAATCGCCCCCCGGCGAACCTGAAACGAAACATCGCTGACAGCGACCAGTGAACCAAAGTTTCGCCCCAAATGTGACAGGTCGATGACCAGTGGGTTCATCGTCCCTCCTCGGTGTCCAGCCAGACATCCCCCGACATGCCAGGACGCAGATGAGCGGGTGGATTTTCGAATGTCACCTTGATGCGAAAGACCTGTTTGGATCGCTCCTCTGGCGTTTGCACATTGCCCGGCGTGAATTCGGCCTGACGGGCGACGAATGTGACTTTGCCTCGAAGGGACTGGCCGGGCAGACTGTCGACTGTGACACGTACGGGGTGACCGGGTTCCAGCGACAGACGATTTTCAGGGACGTAGGCGCGAATCCAAAGTCGGCCCGATTCGACGATCGAGGCGGCGGGAGTGCCTGAGCCCACCAGATCCCCCGGTCGCAAATCGATCGACTCGACGACGCCATCCGCCGGCGCGTGGATCGTGAGTTCCGCGATCTGTTTGCGAATCGCCTCGACCGACGCCCGGGCGGTTGCTACCGCCGCCGCCGCCCGCGTACGGTCTTCCTGGCGATATCCCAGCCGGCGCAATGTTGACTCCTGAGCGGCCTCCTCGCGGCGTGCCTCGGCCTCGGCGAGGTCTTTTGGACGGAGTCGTTCCAGTCGGCCGAGTTGCTCGGTTCGGACCTGGACAGTCGCGCGAGCGACGCGGACCTCGGTCGTGGCCATGTCCAAATCCTGTTGCGATGCGGACTTCTGGCCGAAAAACCGTTCGGTCCGTTCATACTTCTGCTTGGCGAGGTCGAGTTCCGCCTGAGCAAGTTGTTGCGACGCCTGTGCCGCCGCGATTTCCTCGGCACCGTCGGCGAGTTTGTCGCGGGCGGCGGTCAACTGAGCCACACGGGCTTCCGCCTGGGCGATCTCCTCGGGGCGAAACCCCGCTTCCAATCGGGTAGCATCCGCCTCAGCCTGCGCGAGTTGCCCCTGCGCTTGTGCCAGAAGTTCTTCGAGTTGAAACGGTTCCAGGACCACAAGCGCCTGCCCGACGACGACGGAATCTCCCTCTTCAACCAGCACCCGCTCGACGCGCCCGCCGACACGCGAACCGACGCGAATCTCGTCCGCCTCGACGAAGCCCGAGACCTTGAGAGGGACGCTCCGCCGCTGGCTGTAGACCAACGCCGCAAGCAGGGCAGCCGCCACTACGGGAAGCAGCCAGAAGCGTTTCGACACAGGACTCTCCAGAATTCCTCGCAGGACGCGACCTCACAGGACGCGTCAGATCGTCACTTGCCGGTCACGATGTAGCGCAGCGCGTGGGGCGCGGCTTGTTCCAGCGCGGCGGTCGCCCAGCTCTCGTCGGAATGTTGAAGACAGCGCAGAATGGTCTCGCCGCGAACGACTTGCAGGCGGTGTCGCAGCAGTTCCAACGCAGTCTCGGTGGTGGGACGGATTTGCAGTAATGCCACGGCGGCTTCGCGGAACTGGTCTGGTCCCAGCGGACGCGCGTCGGCGTCAGACAGTTGAAGATACTCGCGGCAGAGGTTGGCCGCCGCAGGTTGGTCGCGTAACCGCGCCAGCGTCGGCAAGATCACCATCTTGACGCGAAAGTCGGTCCAGGCGCGGGGGTTCTTGAATTCCGGGTTCACGACCGGTTCCAAAGCGGGATCGTCGCGCCACAGTACAAACCGGGCCAATTCGACTTCCTGGTCGATTGAACCTCCCGGGACCGCCACCAGCGTCTGAAACGCGAACGCTCCATCGAGACCGTGCCACATCCAGTCCTGGTGCAACGAGCGATTGCGAACCCGTTCGGCGAGCAGTGTCCGGTCGTCGGAGGAGAGCGCGGTCGCATGGGCCAAAGCACGTGCCGCCTGGGCCCGCGCACGGATTCGTGTTGCCAACGCCCGCTGTTCGTCAACTGTCTGCCCGACCTGCTTCCAGTCACTGGCATCCCGCAGGGTGCCGATCAGCGGCGGGATTTCTGTCGGCTTCAGGGGTGACGCGACTTCACTTGAGCGTGGATTCGCTGCACGCGGCGCGACAGGTTCCCACGACGGTTTGCCGATGGAACGTCCCAGTTGCAAAACGACGCCGCGCGGGTCGTCGACGATGACGCCATCGCCCGGTTTTTCCAGGACGGCGGCGATCGCCTCGGGAAACACCTCCGACCGATCCTGGTACAAGCCACCCCGATACCGCCCGGGGCGATACCGTTTGTCACGCAGAATCACACCTCCATTGTCGCCGTTGCAAAAAGGAACGTGATCCCACATATCGAGCCGATCGAGCAGGTCGGCAATCTTCCGATCCATCCCGGGACGTTTGATATCCAGGTGCAGCAGTCCCGCGTACTCGCGGTGGAGTTCCAAAACCTCTTGCAATGTTGGAATGCGGGTCTGATTTCCGAACGGGCCGGGATGGGTCAGGTTCAACTGGCGCAGTTCACTCCAGGACACGTCACTCAGATCGCCCCAACCGTCGGTGAGTCGGTCGAGCATGTCGTCGTGGAAGCAGACCAGCACGCCGTCGCTTGTGGAGCGAATATCAATCTCATTGCCGTCGGCCCCGAGTTCAAACGTCGCCCGGTATGCTTCGAGTGTGTTTTCATGGGCAAATTCCGACGCGCCGCGATGGCAGATCACCATCAACCCCGCCCGCCGCCGGGCCACGCGGTCGTGACGCGATTGCCGTTGTTCCGGAGTTTCCTCCTTCACGGGGGCGAGCGGTTCGTCGGCGCTGGTGGGTCGCGCCAGCGTGGCCAACCATACGACAGCGAAACCGGCAGCGATGCGGATCCATCGCGGCACGCTCGATCTCGTACTCATCAGGCCCCTCCCAGGGACTGTGGAGCGGAATTTGCCTTGAGGCAATTCAACCGGTCATCGGGAATCCGCAGATCTTCGAGGATTTTTCCCTGAACGACGGTCTCTTCGATGATGCGCGGTACGTCGCTCAACTGCACCCCGCCATACTAGATTCCCTGCGGGTAGATCACGACGGTTGGTCCCAGTTCGCACTGATCGAGGCAGCCGGCGCTATTCGCCCGGACTAGTGGTCCGAGTTTGCGTTTCTTCAGCTCGGCTTTGAAGGCATTCCGGAGCGCCTCAGTCCCTTCCGGATCGCACGATCCGCGTGGGTGGCCCTCGGCACGCTGGTTGCAGCAGACAAACAAGTGATCGGTGAATGCGGGCATGAATCGACAACTCGAAGGGAACGGCCCGGAATCTGACGACGCGCTGTCACCCCGGTGCTGCGCATCTTACGGTGACCAGCGGACGCGAACCACTCCGATGCAGATTCGCCATGCGAACTCGGCAGATCTGTCCGGCGACGGGAACGGGAACAACCCCCGCTCCATTGATAGATGGGTGCCGCTGCCGGCGATTATACTCAGCGCGGCCGAAAACGCGACATTGCACCCGAGCCGGAAGGGGTCTTTGGCAAGCCTGATGACGGCTGGTGCTGGCGACGGCCCCATCCGCATTGAGGGGATGGGGAGAAAGATCGATGGCTAGCCCCAAACCACATTGCGCGGTCCAGACCCCAAGCCGGATGGGGTCTGGGGACGTAAATCGTCTGATTTGACTCCGTGCGGAGTATAACTGGAGTCGGCAGTGTGAGCGTCAACGGACATTGTGGTTGTGCGGCTATGAGAGTGCGTACGCCCGACGGTAAGAATTGGACAGGATGAAGAGGATGAAAGGGATGAACAGGATGGAGTTGCGCGCCATTCCGGCTCTCTAGATAGGTGGCTGAAATCGAAATACTCCCAATCCAAACGAAAACGTCACTTGCCAACCGCGCCCGGCAGGGGCGCACCCGCTTTGGGCACCGCCGTCACGTAGTCCTCGCCCAGTAACTGCGCCACGGTCGCCGCCACCTGACTCTGGGTTGTTTCCACACCTTCGCGGATCCCCAGCGCCGGCGTATCCGGCCCCAGAACCGCGATCCACAGAAATTGCGACACTGCCAGATCGCGGCCGTGACTCTTCCAGGCGACCCGGTCGTCACCCCGGCCGTGGTCGGTCGTGAGGACCAGCGACGTCTTCCCCGCGTACTCCGGCAGAGTCTGCAGATGGTTCCAGAGTTTTTCGATGATCCGGTCGTTGCTTTGCGCCGACCCCAGGTACTGGTCATACCGTCCCATATGGGCGAAATCGTCGGTTTCTCCCAACGACACATACAACAGGCGCGGGCGATGCTTTTGAAGGTGGTCGATTGTCGCTTGATAGGTCAGGGTGTCATACCGCACGTTGTCCCAGAGCCGCGGGAGGTCTTGAGATACGTCGCCGAGAACTTTGGACCGGGCCAACTCGACCGCCGGGTCGATCGGCTGCCAGCCGGCGTTGACTGGGATCCCACTTCGCTCGCTGTTGATGATCCAAGGGAAAACATCCCAGGAAGTGAAGGCGGCAACTTTCCCTTTGTACGCCGGCTTTTGGTTCAGCCATTCCAGCAGCGTGACATTGGGGTTGTTCTTTTTGTCGTTGGAATCGATCCGCGGGTCGGCGAAACCGCACAGGATTTCGCTGTAACCCGGGTATGAGAAGTTCATTCCATTCGTGACGCGCGCGCTCGCCTGGCGGGTCGCGTCACCAAAGACCTGCCCGTCGCGGGCGATCGACTTCCAGAAGAACGGCATCAGCGTCTCGCGGCGTTCCTCCGGTGTCTCGCGCCAGAATTTCGCCTTGAGCGCGGGGACATCATTCACCCCGCCCCCGTCCTTATTGAGCAGGCTCTCGTCGCAGCCGCCAAAAATCTCCTGCCAGCGCAGACCGTCGAGCGTGACCAGCACAACGTTCTCGGTTTTCCGCGGAGGCCCGGCGAACGCCGAATGTGACACAGCGCACACCGCCACAAGGAACAGAAACCACACGATTCGTCGGGATGTGGTGTGGATGGGTGGTGTGGAGAGCATTGTGAAGTCCAGTCTCTGGGTCGCGGTGAAAAGTACGGAGCCTTGCTGGAAACGAATACCGCATGCGAGCCGTTCCTGGCAACTTCGCACCGAATGTCGACTGTTGAAATCACTCCTGCCCGGCGCTCCTAGTCCTGAATCCAAGCGGGTTTTGAAGTAAGCCGTATCGTTACGCGCTGGGCACTGCGAGCATTCCCGATCCCACGACGGCCGCCGATTTCTGTCGAGAAAGAGCCTCTACCCAGAGCTGGAATTTGAACAAGCGATTTCTTCGCGGACCCTCAGCCCGGCGTTTGCCACGGCTCTGTTGTTTTTGTGCCGCTTCCCGCTTCAGTCGTCCAGCCCGGCGCCCAACGTCTGGACCTTCACACGAAACCCGGGGAGAACTTCTCCTCCGGTCAGAAGTCAGCCGGCGATTACCGAATCCTCTTAGCCAGCGTCTTTTTCCACCAGAATGCCATCGACCAATTCGCACAAACGGCACTCGTCATTGTAGATCCGCAGTACGTCCACCCCGGTCGCTGTCCCAGGCGGCAGAGTGGTTCGAATTCGCCACGAAGGTATCGGGCCAAACCGCTGGCTGAGATCCGCCAGGGTCAGCTCCGCCTTTCGAGCATATGGGGCGTCGCGGACCGTCGACATTCGAAACAATTTCGGGAGCGTATCTCCGGAACGCGTTCGTTGGTATCGCGTCACTTCGCTTCCAGTTTGTCGATCAACGCGTTCACGCGTTTTTCCAATTTTTCGGTCCGGTCGGCGATTTCTTGTTCGTCGTCCGAAATTGGGGCAGCAGCAGCGGAACCCGCTGACGGTGCGGAGCGCTGTTGCCCCTGCAAAAGTAGTTTTGCTAACAGCTCAGCATCCTGAGACTGGCAAATCTGGGGAGCGGCCGGTGCCTGCATGACTGGCGCTTGCATCATCGGAGCCTGCATCATCGGAGCCTGCATCATCGGAGCCTGCATCATCGGTGCCTGCTGCTGCACCATAATCGCCTGCATCGGCTGATTTCTGGGAGCCTTGGGGACTGCGATGAGTTTGGGGAATGGAATCGGGAGCCGAAGGACGCCCATCCCTAGTGCGACGCCCGATTCCGGTGCGCTTGGAGCTGCCGGCGCTGCCATGACAGTGTAGGCAGGAGCGGAAGCATAAACGGGAGCCTGCGCAAACATTGGGGATTGCGGGGCTGCGTATTCATACGGTGCCGACGGCGCGGCCGGGGCCGCTCCGGAACAGGAGCGAGGTGCTTCTTCCGAAACGCAACGCTCAGCGCATCCCTCCGGGGCACAACACGATTGGCGCTGGCCGTGGTGACAACCGACGGCAAATAGGATGGCTACGAGACAGAAACGATGAATGCGTACCATGACAACACCCCTCCCTGGGTGCGCTCGGCAAAAATGGGGTCAGCTCTTCTCGTCTTCGAGCAGTTTCACAAGACGATCAACGCGCTTCTCCAAATCGGAAATGCGCTGCAACGTCTTCTTCGACGTTTTCTTCTTCGCTTGCGGCGCGGCGGGCGCTGCGCCGGAGTTTGGTGCGGACAAGGAGTTCTGCTGGCTCTGAAGCACCAATGCCAAAAGCGCTGTGTTGAGTTGGCTACTTCCGGAGCAAGACGGCGCGGCGGATGCTTGAGGTGCCTGTGGGGCCTGTGGGGCGAAGTTGGCTGCCGGCAATGGCACGGGTTCGAAGGTTTGGGGGGCCTGCGGCGCCTGCGGTGCCTGCGGTGCGGCGACGCGTTCGAAGTACGACCGCTGCTGATAGACCGTGGTCGGAACCATCACCGTCATCGGCGCCATCACCTGAGTCGGCGCCATGTACGTTCGCTGCACCATGTACTGAGTTTGAGGCGCCGCAGGGGCCATCGGAGCGGACGGCGCAGAAGGTGCCATCGGCGCGGACGGGGCCGACGGAGCGCAATAAGGCTCTGGATGATTGCACGTCGGCGTTTCGTAGGCCGAGCTCGGCGCACTGCACCAAGGCGGCAAGGCGCATCCAGGTGCCACGTGTCGATCACGCGCCAGGGTCAGCGTGGGACAGGCCGAGGCGCAAGCCGCCGCGAGGCACCCCCACCGAATCAGCCGAGCGGAACGATTGAGGAGCATGGAACCACCAAGCCAGGGATTCAAGAAAACGACTGCCGTTTGGACCAACCAGCAAGTGCGTCAGAGCGCAATTCGCCGGGGGTTCTATCGATTCCTCGACCACCGTGGCCGGAACCCCCCCCGGAATTTCATCGACCGTACCGTGATGTGTTCAGCGCGGATAATGGGAAAATACCGGCCCCGCAAAGACTTCACCCAGCAACTTGCCGATTTGGAAAACTGTGAAAAGCAATCCGACTGATGCGAGTTTTCCGATTAGCGAGTTATTGCCGGATGGCGTCGATCGAAATCGGCTCGATTCTCGCGTCCAGATTCTCGATTGTTCAGTACTTCAGTGACAGGCCAGCCAGCGACCGTCAATCATCGAAGTTCGGCTTGACGTTGCTATTTCTTCTTGCGAAGGAGCTTTCCGAAGGTTCGCTCGTCAAGACCATTCGGCCGCTCAATTCCCACTCGTCGTGCCAGCAGCCGGCATCGAGCGACTGCATCGCCCTTCTTAAAACGTCGCAGCGGCCTGATGAGCAGGTAGGCAATTGATTCGGCGACGATTTGGTGTCGCAAATACGCGTCTTCGACGCCAATGCTTCCGAGATCGTCGTCGCTCGGCGAAACACCCAGTGTGGAATCGTCGATCTTCTTCGATTCTGAGAAATCAGCAGAATCGCTAAAGTACTCGACTACAACCGGAACCGACCGACTCCGTTCCTTGCCCGTGAGCGAACCGTCGACCGTTTCAAAGATGAATTCGTCAGTCCCAGACTTCGTCGAATCTTTCCGAGGTGCCGTGAACTTGTACAACGCGAATTCGTGATTCCACTGGAATTCAATCGAGGTAATTGTATTGATCTCCAAAGTTCTTGCCTTTTTCGGGTCCAACTTCTTTCGAGGATCGGTTTGAACAACGATCTTTTCCGCAGGGTCCTTTCGTTTCGGATCGGGAGTCTCAGATGGCGCGCAACCGTACATTTTCCGAACGGTAGATTCATCGGTGGGAGAAATCCCCGGATTCCAATCGGTCGGGGGCTGGTCTGGGCCAATCACAGTGCCACGAAGCCACGGATAAATCATGATCGAGTCGGGGTCGAACCTTGTGATCTCATTCGCGACCCGGTCTGTGATTCTCGTGAAGACGTTTTGCTGAATCATCTGGTTGCTCCAGCCTTGACCGGACAGCGTCGCGATTACAGCAGACTGGTTCCATTGAAAATTTCCATTGGGATTCTGATGTTCATGTTGCAATCCGATGGCGTGGCCGAATTCATGGAGTGCGATCGAAAGCAAGTAACTGTCCGGTCGGCTGGCGACGTCGCCCGGGTTGATATTGAACGACGCCCTGAATCGTCCCCCGATCGTTCCATTCGCCGAGTCGACCCCCACCAACGAACAATGGCCAATGCTCTGATCAAAACTGACTCGAATGTCGCCGACGTTTTGAGTCTCGCGAAAATCGATGCAGCAGTGACTGCCCCACTGTCTCGCAGCCTCACGCACGGCATTTTGCAATCGCTGGGACGAGTGCAGAAACTGTACGTTCACGGTACTGCGGCGCCAGCGTTTCTCGCGTGCGAACACGGCTTCCAGGCGCGGCAGATCCTCGCGCGGCTGCCCCGCTCGTGCGTCCTCCAGAATCTCGCTCGCGTCGCCTTTGCCCAGGCTTTTCTCGACACTCTCAAGATACCGGCGCGCAGTTTCGCCGACTCCGGATGATACACTCTCCAGCGGCGAGGGTGCCGCCCCTTTCGCCTGGAGCACTGAACCAACGGGAACCTTCGCCAGATTCGCTTCCTTGATGATATTCTCAACCGCATTCTTGAGCGAGGATGCCCGCTTCGGCAAATTCGCCTTCTCGTCGTCATTGGGGTTGGCCATCGCGTCCGCATACCACGGCTCGACCTGCACACAGTTGTAGAAAGCGCCCAGCCCCTGAGCCCTCGCACTCCGGTTCAACAGCCACCCAGACCCCATCGCCGCGGCGACTTCGAGAAAGTGACGCCGATCGAACGAGTTCCCAGTCCCCAACGGATTCGACATTTTGGTCTCACTTTCGAACACGGATGAGTCGGCTTTTCGCACGCACCATGTGCTGCGATCACCAGCAACGCCTCGCGTCAAATCCTACCCATCCCCCCAATCCCAATCAAGCCACCACCTTATTCGACAATCGTTACTTGACTCAACTGATAACAGTGGTATCCTGGATAATCTGGAGCCTCTGGGAAGTATCTACTGTGTGGGAATGTCGCTCACGCACCTTCAGGCTGTCAATTGCGTACTGGAATTATCCGGAGAATTCAAATGCGATCGCTGCCTGGTGTGATGATTGGGCTGCTGGTGGTCGTTTCAGCAAGCCAGTTGAATGCGTGTGAACGATGTCGCCAAGCCCGGGCAATTCGGCTGCAGATCGGGTCGGCGCCGATGTACGGGGGGCAGCAGGCGATCCTGCAGCCGCAGGACAACGGTGCCCAGCAGGGGATTTTGGGGTCGGCGATCGGAGCGACGGTAATCGACCGCCTATTGAACATCGCGTTGGACCGCCTCGGTTCGTCGGTCGGAGGGGGCGGGGGTGGTGGGGGTGGTGGGGGTGGTGGCGAGGTCGTCTCGGGTTCAGCCGACGCTTCGCTTAATCGGATCGAGACGCAGCTCGGCAAGCTGGAGACATTGATCGAAAAGCGGCTTGCGAACGTCGAGGCGGACGTGAAGAATCTGCAGACGCGGCAGGAATCGATCAGTGCGCTGGACTCGCGTTTGAAAGTTGTCACAGAAAAGGTGGATCAGGGAGGAGCGTCCGCTACTAAGGCCGACATTGAGGAGATGTTGAATAAGGTTTTTGAAAAAGAACGGCCCAAGATCGTTGCAGAAATCACGGGTAAGTTTCAACTGCAGATCAACGAGATTAATAAAGAAGTGGACAAACTAAAGAGCGTCCCCACAGAGCAGTTGGTGAGAACCGTCCTCGATGCGAATCCGGGAGGAGGTGAGAAGGAGTTGGCGGAGAAGACCGAAATCGAGCCGTTGTTTGGCGATCCCAAAAAGGTGCAACTGAATCAAAATGACAAAATCGTCATTCTCGGTCCGCATTCGAAGGATGAATTCCTGATTCGGTTTATCGATCCAACAACAAAGGATACCAACTACGGCACGGGTAAAGTGAAGTTAAAATAGCGATTCGACAGCCCAGTTCGGCCCGACGTTGGGTCGGGCCAGTTCCGTACTCAATGACCAGCCAGCTTGTACCGCAATGAACCACCGGAACAAAATCGCGCGAATTCGTAAATGGCTTGGCAGAATCGCTCCCGACGGTGGGATCGAAGAGTTGGCGGAACGGGACCCCGCCGAAGGGGTGCATGGTTCCCTCCTCGAATCAGTCGGCGGGTCAGGAGCGATCGAACAGATCGAATTGGCGAACGACGGCATTCGTAATCTCGTCGAGGACGACGAAAAATTGACAGAAGCTCAGGTCGCCGCGCTGGAAGCGATCATCCTTCCCAATGAGCGACCAGTGACAGTCATCCAGAACGGTCGGTTTGGGGACTTGCCGGCCCCCTGGAAGCATTTGAACTCGCGGAACAACACGTTACGTATTCAGTCGGCGATCCCCTCGATCGGACGAGTCGAATTCGGTGACGACGACGCACACGGCCAGATCGGCACTGGCTTCGTCGTGGGCCGTGACCTGTTGATGACCAATCGACATGTCGCCGCGTTCTTCTCACGTGGGCGCGGCAGGCGAATTCAGTTCCTTTCCAGTCCGCCGGTGGGGTGCGACTTTCTGCGAGAACAGAACAGCGTCTTCAAGGAGTTCTTTGAAGTTGTTTCCGTGCGGATGGTTCATCCCCATTGGGACATGGCGATACTGGAAGTCAGCGGCATTGGTGCGAAGCATACACCGCTCAATCTGTCGATCGAACCCCCCGACGAACTCCAGGGGCGGGATGTGGCCGTCATTGGTTATCCGGTGCGAAACAATGACGACTCCCGCGAAGTTCAGGAAAAGATCTTCCAGGGGGGTGATGGAATCAAGCGCTTGGCTCCCGGAAAAATCGGCGACAGTGCCGAAGTTGAAATCTCCGGCGAACGGACGGTCCGGGCGATGACCCACGACAGTTCGACGTTGGGCGGAAATTCCGGCTCCGCGGTCATCGACATCTCCAATGGCGACGTGGTGGGTCTGCATTTCGCCGGCATCTATCTCAAGGCCAACTATTCCGTACCGACTTGGGAACTCGCCAGAGACTCGCGAGTCGTCGACGCCGGACTCAACTTTCGCGGCAGCGTGGCAAAAACCAGGGAATGGGATTCCGCCTGGAACAGTGCGGACTCCGCGACTGAATCCATCCGACCGCGTCCTCGAACCTCTTCCGCGGCGGTGCCGCACGTTGAAGGGACGACAATCACGATTCCACTTCAAGTCACGATCTCTTTGGGTGAAATTCGGCATTCGAATTGAGCGACAAACGATTGTCATCAAGTGGCGCGACAGTCGAATCGGCCGAATTCAACTCCCGTTTCGTGGTCCGATAGATGGCGAACATCCGCACCGATCTCATCCAAGACGCGGAACGCCGGCTGACCGGCGCAGCCGCGCAGCAGTTGATCAACACCATTCGTTTTGTTGACCGACGTGCCAACAATCCGCGAGAGGAACAGCTCGACGCGCGTCGCAAGCAACTTCAATCGCAGTTTCCCAACGCCAGCCGCGCCGATGCGGTTTTCGAGCGGATCCTCGACGGAAACGATCTGACTCCCGTCTCGTATCTCGAAATGGGCGTACGTGCCGCGCGAGCCGTTTGCCGAATTCAAATCCCGTTTTCTGATGGAACCCGACTCTTTGGAACCGGTTTTCTGATCGCTCCCGGCGTCTTGTTGACAAACCACCATGTGCTCCCCGACGAACGCCAGGCCACTCAGGCGACTGTGGAATTCAACTACGAACTGGATTCCCACGGCAACGAGAAGCCTGCCGCTCGATATTCTCTGCGACCCGCGACGCTGTTTCATGCGAATCCGCAACTCGACTTCGCAGTGGTGGCGGTTGACTCGGTCGCTCAGGCGGGTGGAGTTCGACTTGACCAATTCGGGTGGCTGCCGCTTTTGGGTGAGCCGGGCAAGGCGATCGTTGGGGAATTTCTCTCCATCATCCAGCACCCGTCCGGTGAGAGAAAGCAAGTCTGTGTGCGAGAGAACAAGCTGTTAAAATACGGCGATCAGACGCTGTGGTACCAGGCTGACACTGTTGCGGGGTCGTCAGGATCACCGGTCTTCAATCCGTTCTGGCAAGTTGTCGCGCTGCACCACGCGGGAATTCCCAAGAAGAACGCTAAGGGACAAATCCTGACGGTTCGTGGTACGGTGGCGACGGCCACGACCGACGAGAAGGAAGTCCAATGGATCGCGAACGAAGGGATTCGCGCGAGCCAGATTGTCAATTATCTCCGCGAGAATCTTGCAACGGATCCTTTGATTCAGCGGGTTCTCGCAGCCGCTCCGCCACCGGAACACGAGTCCGATTGCGCTCCATTCACTTCAAATCCCTACTCGACTCCGCACCGTTCCACCGCCTCTGGTCGCGTCAACGGCGGTGAGTTATTTGCTGAGATTCATCCAGACGGAGCGGCGTTGGTCGTACCGATTCGAATTCCGCTACCGATGATTCAACGTGACGGAACCACAGCTTTCGATTTGCGAGGAACGACTTCTGGGACCGAATGGCGACCCGCCGTGAATCCGGGACCCGATCCGTCCACCACGGACACACGAGCCAAGGCAGGCCCGCCAAAAGTCGAGAGTTTCGAGTCAACGCGAGTCGATGACACGGAAACGCCACCCGGGTTAAATGAGCGGTCGGGTTACAATTGCCACTTCCTGGGTAATGGGCATCTGACGGTTGAATTTCCTACGATTTCCGACGCATTCGCGAGCCAGATCGCTCATCGTCGCGATGCAGGACATGCAGGGGAGACGGAACTCACGTACGAGAATTTCAGCGTCGTCGTCAATTCGGTTCGTAAGCTTCCGTTCTTCGTCGCGGCAAATCTTAACGAAATACCGGCGGGTGACGCAGGCGATGTTTCGTCCGCAACCTGGCGACTCGACCCGCGCATCGACGAACAGGATCAGCCAGGCGACCGGCTGGGCGAGCAATCGGGGCGTTCGTCCCGCGATGCGCGCAGCGAGGTGCTTTTTCAGCCGCTGACGAAAGTGGGACTGGAGGTTGGTGTTTCCGACACCACGTTTATCACTCATCTCGTCCCCGTGGCGGCGAGGCTTGATGAACCCGGCTCGCTGTGGAATGGAATCGAACAGCATATTCTGAGCCAACTCGATTCCAAAGATCGCCGACTTTGTGTGATTTGCGGACCGGTGTTTGACGGACCCGAGGTTAAGGCAAATGCGCGGGTCGATCTTTTCAAGCGAGGCGAGACAGACCCGAATATCAGCGGAATAGCGGTGCCCAAACTCCTGTGGAAGTTGGTCGCCGCTCCACGCGAAGGTCGACTCTTGGTTACGGCGTTCGTATTTGCCGTTTCGGATCTCGTTCGAAATTCCCGAAGTGTGCCAGCCGAATCCAAGCCACTTCTGTACCAGGTTTCACTCGACGTCGTCGCGCACCTGACGAAACTCCGCTTTGGCGAATTGTTCATTGCGCATGGACAAGTGGAGGAAGAAGTCGGGAAGATCATTCCAATCAAACGAATGACCGACGTTCGACTTCTTGGTTTTTCCACGTGAACGCCGATCAAATCCGAATCGCCAACTGAACAACGCAGGCCCCGGCCATGAATCGCAAAGAAAAGCTCGACCGACTTCGTCAAATGTTGAAGTCAATCGCACCAGGTGAAGGACTGGAACGGGTCGCCGCGCGTGCCACCGCCGAGAGCTACCTGGGGGGAGGACTGGAATCTCTGGGGGGCGAGCGCGTTGACGAGCATTTCGAGTCGGCGCAATCGGGAATTCGTCGAGTCGCCGAGAACGCCGACGATGACGATATTTCGGACTCGCAATTGAACGCGTTGGAAGCGATCGTCCTCCCGAGAGAACGCCCGGTGGTGTTTATTCAAGACAACGGATTCAAAACGCCCCCGACACCTTGGCAGCACTTCAGTCGACGCGAAATCAAAGACAAGATCACCGCGGCGATTCCCTCAGTCGGACGAATCGAACTTCCCGACAGTCCGTGGATTCCCTACGGCGGGACAGGTTTCGTCGTCGGCGACGAATTGCTGATGACCAACCGGCATGTCGCCGAGTTGTTCGCGTCCGGCCTTGGCGAGCGGATTCGGTTCAAGCCGGGGCAGTCGGCCAAATGCGATTTTCGAGAGGAACACCAACGCGCATCAGCCAAGGAGAATGAACTGGTGGTCCATTCCGTGGTGATGATCCACCCCTATTGGGATATGGCGCTGCTAAGAATCAAGGGATTGTCGACGACTCACTCTCCATTGAAGCTCTCTGTCGTGCCACCTGAAGATCTCGTTGGACATGACGTGGCGGTGATTGGATACCCGGCAAAGGACGTGCGCAACGACATCAAACTGCAAGACCAGATTTTTGAGCGTACGTACAATGTCAAGCGATTGCATCCCGGCAAGCTTCGCGAGCGGGATCGAATCAAAAGCTTTTCGAACGAAGTGAACGCCCTCACTCATGACAGCTCAACACTGGGGGGCAATTCCGGTTCGGCGGTACTCGACGTCAAATCGGGCCAGATCGTGGGACTGCACTTCGCGGGAATCTATCTCAAGTCGAACTACGCCGTACCCACCTGGGAATTGGCGCGCGACAGCCGGGTTGTGGACGCCGGGGTGAACTTCGTCGGCAAAGTTCCCCTGACACAGGAATGGGCGTTGGCCTGGCGTTCCGCCGAGGGGATCGCGTCGCAAACAACGATTCCCGCCGATGACGAGCCCCAAAAAAGTCGTCCATTGCCCAGACCGGTCGACGTCCGTGCCAGCCACAGTGGAAAGATTACCATTACCATTCCGTTGAATGTCACGGTTTCGCTCGAATAAACTCCGCGGTTTTCGCTGGTGACCCAATTGGGAGCTGCGGAAACCGGGGCGGCGGTGACGGGCGTATAACCGACGATTCACGGCAATTTGGAACATCATCGCGGATTCGACCCCAGATTCCTGAAACTGTCGAACGGAGACTCCTGTCATACGACAAACTGTTCGCCTCAAACTTCGGAATTCAACCGCCCTTCGAAAGGAGTCGACAACTGGGGAGATCTTGAGGAACTCGTCCGGATGGAAACGAGCGCCGAGAAAGTGATCGTCTTCGCCGGTCCTGACTTGTACTCCACGCGGCCGAGTAGAAAATGTTGGCGTTGAGCCGCACCCGTTCGGACGTGGTTGTCGATAACCACTTCCTGACAGGCGCTGCGCTGTCAATTCCCTTGGGCTTCGCCCGATCTCTGGAAGCCTGCGGCATCCCGGCGTCAACGCGGAATCCACTACAATTGATACAGTCGGTCCCGTCCTTGATTCGATAATACTCCTGTTGGCGGTCTGGATGGCATCGAGAATCGCCATCAGCAGTTCGAACCCAAATTGGAGACCACGCATGTCGACAACTCGCGCGGGGGTTTTGGGAATTTGCGGAGTCTGCCTGTTTTGGGTGACAGGTTGCGCGTCGGGGCCGTACGAATATGGGCAGGGTTGGCGGAATTCGCCTCCCGTCGACTGCGAAGCCGGCTCCGAGTCGACGCCACAGATCTGCGAGGGGGAGCCGAACAAATTCATTGATGGCGTGGGCTGGGTACTTGGAATTCCCGGGAAGGTTCTGTTGTGGGATCGTCGCGTCAACAACCACGATGTTTCGGACGACACGACCGAAGCGGTCACCTGCTACATTGAAGAAAACCAGTTGCAGGACGTTTGCGTGCGGGTGAATCAATACGCTCCCGGCGAAGAATGGCGTCGGTTGCGCGACAACGAGAATGTGTCGGCCGGCTGGCGGTACACGCTGGGAACGATGAGTCTGATTGGGTACACGCTGATCCCCGGTCGGCTGATCGGTGGGGACCACTACAATCCGTACACCAACAGCGTCTACGTCTATTCCGACGTTCCTGCGCTGGCGATTCAGGCTGCCGCTTATGCCAAAGATGTGCAAAGCCGCACTCATCCGGGAACCTACGCCGCGGTCAATCAACTCCCGCTGGTGTCGATCTGGCACGAGACGATCAACACGAACGACGCCCTGGTCTACGCCCGCGCGACCGGAGACTACGAACTCGACGCCGAGGCGGTCCGGATTCTGCATCCCTATTATGGGATGCGCGTGGGGGGAGCGTTGGGAAGTGTCGCCGGGCCTCAATCCCTGATGGTGGTGGGAGGCGCGGTGGCCGGGCACATCTCCGGCTGGGTCAATGAACCACGCGAACCCGCTGCGGCCGAGTCGGAAGACCCGGGAGAATTCGCGACGGCGTCGATCTCCAAAATCACGCGGCCCAACGCGACGCTGCAGTCCGGTGCGATCGTGCGCGGTCAGCAAATGGATTCCAAATGATATCCCTAGACCCGAAAGCTCAGTCCATTGCAACCCTCCCCTGAATCGCTGAGATCCTTTACCGATCAAAACGGCGTGAGTCTTCTGGATCTCAGCCGACAGCGGCCAGCGCTCGTCGTCTTTTTGAGACATGCTGGCTGCACATTTTGCCGGCAGGCGCTCGCCGACCTCGCCGAGGCGCGACACACTATCGAAGCCGCCGGCACGGGCATTGCGCTGGTTCATATGGGAACCGAAGAGGAAGGGCAGGCGCTGACGGCGCGGTTTGGGCTGGCCGATCTGCCGCGAATTTCCGATCCCGACCGCCGGTTGTATCAGGAATTTGAACTGTCGCGCGGCAGCGTGAGCCAAGTCGCCGGCCCCCGCGTCTGGTTACGTGGTCTGAAGGCGATTCTCACGGGGAATCTTGTCGGAACACCGAAAGGGGACGTACTGCAACTTCCCGGCGCGTTCCTGCTGAGTGACGGGAAGATTGTGAAAGCGTTCCGACACGCCACTTCCGCCGACCGTCCCGACTATTGTCAACTGGCGGCATGGCGCGAGTCGCCGGGGACCGGTCATTGACTATTGGACGGGCACAGGCACGTCATTTTTTCGCGTGTTATCGGAGGAATTCGATGGGGCCAGACTCTCGGATTCAGACCGACGTCCCCACGCTCCGCTTAGTATCTTGCCTCGAAAATTGTCCGCGATTCCGATTGCCGATCGGTAATCCAGTTGTTGATCGACCACGAGTCTTCTAGAATCCCGATATCCAGCGCTACATCGGCCCCCCCACAAGCGGGAACAGCCGTTCATCACGATTCATCGACGACCATGGCTAAAGCGGGATCAAGGAAAAAGCTGCCCAAGGAGGTAGCTGTCATCAATGCCGACAACTGCACAGGCTGCGAGGCGTGCCTGGAAGTCTGTCCGGTGGATTGCATCGTCAAAGTGCCCGGTGACTCGATTTCGGTGCTGCAATCGTGGTGCGAGATCGACGTCGAGCGGTGCGTGGGGTGTGAGGTGTGTGTTCACATCCCGACGAAGAAGTCCGATCCGTACGAATTGACCGTCTGTCCCTGGAACGCGATTGAGCTGGTGCCAACCTATCTGGTCGCTCAGGCGGTCGCCTCGAAGGGGGGGCCACCCGATTACATGGATCGGCATTGGGACCGGTTGGTGGTCCCCGCCCAGCGGATGGCCGAACTGGCCGCCTCCGGCTGATGCGGCGCTGAGAATTCCCCGGTGTGTGTCGACCCAAGTGGCGACTCAGCCCGGCCCGTCGGCCGGGTGCTGTGAGTTGAGCCTGTCTGGAAACGGAAACCATGGTCATGGCCGGTTCCCTGCGACTGCTGATCACCGATCGGGCATGGCCCGATACAGAGATCGAACGTCAGATTCTGGTACCGTTGGGGATTGAGGTCGTCGAGGCATCGGCGACCGACGAGGCGACGCTGTCAGCCGCGGCCGCCACGGTCGACGCAATCGCGTGTAATTGGGCTCCCGTAACCGCGCGGGTCATCGAAGCCGCCACACGCTGCAAGATCATCTCTCGCACGGGAATCGGGCTCGACAATATCGCCATCCCCACCGCGACCGCGCGGGGAATTCCGGTGACGAATGTGCCGGACTATTGCGTGGGAGAGGTCGCGGACCATTCGCTCGCGCTGCTGTTGGCGTGCGCCCGCCGCGTGGCGTTCTTTCAAGTACGAACCAAACAGGGGGAATACCGTTTACAGGCCGCGACACCGCCAGAACGGCTGGCAGGAAAGACATTGGGTCTTGTTGGCCTGGGGCGAATCGGCAGTGCGGTCGCCCTGCGTGCCCGGGCCTTTGGGCTCAACGTCATCGCACAGACCGCCTCGGGGAGCGACCATGGCGTGGGCTGTCCGATCGTTCCGCTGGACGAATTGCTCACTCAGTCGGATTACGTGTCGCTGCACGCGCCGGCGACTCCCGCCACCCGGCATTTCATCGACCTGAGCCGACTCGAGCGGATGAAACCGACTACCTGGTTGATCAACACGTCGCGAGGAGCCTTGGTCTCCGAGGCGGATCTGTGGACTGCCTTGCAGCGGAATCTGATCGCCGGAGCGGCACTGGATGTGTTCGATCCCGAACCTCCCGATTTGAGCCAGCCGCTGTTCCACGATGAACGGGTCATCGTCACTCCCCACGCGGCGTTTGTCTCACCGGAATCGATCGTCGAATTGAGAACCCGCGTCACACACCAGGTCGCGGCTGCTCTGCGGGGAGAGAGGCCGGAAAACGTCGTCAATCCCGTTGTGTTTGCGAAGTAGGCGCTGCTCCACTCGACAGGGCTATTTCCCTTCAATCGTCGGCCAGTCCACCAGTTCAATCGACGGTCGCAGCACTTTCACGAACCCCGACCGCTGCACCGTGCGAATCCCCTTTCCGCCCCGGGCCGTCACTTCGTACTTCTGCTGGCCAAACGTCATCTCCTTGTCACCGGTGGTGATCACCCGCAGGCAGTCGCTGGGACGTGCCAGAAGAGCGGCACCAATCACCACATCGTCGTCGGCGATCTTGATGCCCCGCACCCCTTTGCCCGCTCCCGACAACACCGGCACTTCGTCGATCGCGAAATGTAAAATGCGGGCGTCGGCGGAAGCCAGGAACATCGACGTCGCCTCCCGCACCAGTTCGACGTACACCACCTTGTCTCCCGGATGCAGTCGGCAGAACTTGCGTCCCGCTTTCGTCGACGCCGACCGGAACGGTGACAGCGCCACCCGCAACACCTGTCCCCGCGCGGTCGCGACCAACAAGTAGGGACCGGGCTGCTCCTGGTCTTTCACTGGCGCGTCGGCTGGCGTGAATCGTGCGTCAGTGGTCAGCGACGCCACAATCGTGGCTCCATCCCCCATGCGAAAGTGCTTCGCGAGCGGTTCGCCATATCCCGACGACGCCGGGACTTCATCAATCCGCAGCGTGAAGGCGATTCCCTCGCTGGAGAAGAACACCACATGGTCGAGCGTGCTGCCGGGAACGACCGACAGCACTTCGTCCCCCTCTCGGACGCGCGTGCTTTCCACGCTCGCCAGCCGGCCGACCCGCTTGACCCACCCCTCCTTCGTGATCACGACATTCGTGTTCTCTTTCACGATGTAGGCGTCGGGATTGAATTCGGTGATTTCGTCGCTCGAACCCAGGGCGGTCCGGCGTTTGTCGGCGTATTTCTCAGAGACCTCCTTCAACTCGGTCTCGACCACTTTCCAGAGTTTGCGGTTCGACGCCAGAATCGCCTCGATCTCGGCCGCCTGCTGCTTTTTCTCCTTGAGTTCCTTCAGAATGTCGTTGATTTCGAGTTGCGAGATCTTGTAGAGCTGCATCTCGAGAATCGCGTTGGTCTGCTCGGCATCCAGCGGAAACGCCGCCATCAGCTTTTTCGCCGCGTCGGCTTTGCCATCGCTGTTGCGGATGATTCGCAGCGCCTTGTCCAGACCGTCGAAGACGATCTTGAATCCGTTCAGAATGTGAATCCGCTTTTGCAACTGCCGCAACTGGTACTCGAATCGCTTCTTCACCACGTCGAAGCGGAAGTCGAGAAACGCCAACAGCATGTCGACCAGATTCATTCGCTGGGGAATCAGCGCCCCCTGCTCGTCCGGGACCAGGCAGGTCGAGTTGTACGCGAAGTTCTGTTCCAGCGCCGTGTGCTTGTAGAGGTACGACATGACCGAGGCGGCATCAGCTCCCGGCTTCAGCTTGAGCACCAGCCGCATGCCACTGGTCTGGTCGGTGTGGTCGAAGCAATCAATCAACTGCGGCAGTTTGCGCGACTCGATGATCTCCCCAATCGCCGACAGCAAGGGCCCCGTCTCCACACCATACGGGACCGACGTGATCGCGATCCGGTCGGGAACTTCCTTTCGCTTCTCCTTGTCGAGCGCCCACTCGCCGCGCACCTTGATCGACCCGCGTCCTTCTTCGTAGATCTGACGCAGATCACGACGTTCGGTCATGATCCGCCCCCCCAAGGGGAAGTCGGGGCCTTTGATGTACTTCATCACCTGCGGCACAGTCGCCTGACGATCGTCGATCAGGTGAATGCAGGCGTCGATCACCTCGCCCAGATTATGCGGCGGGATGCTGGTCGCCATGCCAACCGCGATGCCCTGTGTGCCGTTGACAAGCAGGTTGGGGAATCGGGCGGGAAGAACGACCGGTTCCTCGCGCTGTGAGTCGTAGGTCGGACGGAAGGGAACGGTCTCAAACCGCAGCTCGCTCATCATCTCGCCGGCGAGCGGGGTGAGGCGGGCTTCGGTATACCGGGAGGCGGCGGGGGGCAGCCCCATCACAACCCCGAAATTGCCCCAGCCATCGACGAGTGGATACCGCAGGGTAAAATTCTGCGCCATCCGCACCAGCGCCTCGTAGCAGGCGATGTCACCATGCGGATGATAGTTACCGATTGTTTCGCCGCAGATCTTCATGCACTTGGCATAACGACTGTCGCTGGTGAGGCGCAGCGAATCGAACATCGCGAACAGCAAGCGACGCTGGACCGGTTTCAATCCATCGCGAACATCCGGGAGCGCGCGGGAGGTGATGACCGACAGGGCGTAGTTGAGATACCGCCGCCGCGTCTCCTGACTGATGGAAACGTATTGCGTTCGGTCGCCGGTTAGGGCGGTTGCACCGGCTTCGGCCGGTGACTCGGGGGTGGAATCCTGTGACTCTGCCATAATCGCTACGTTCGTCCCTCCTGACGGGCGGAAACTGTAGCGTTTATTCCGGTCGTACTCAAGCGGCACGATTCTCCGAAGATGCCGATTCAAGCGCCTGCGACCGTCGGCGGTCCGTTCGTAACGCCTTTGCCGACAGACCCTTCGGAAAATCGCGACTCCCGGGCATTCCGGTCCCCTGATGAGTGATCGTCGCCATGGTTTCAGGCCGAATCTTGATGCAGGCCGGCACATCGCGTCGCTGGCGAAGGAATCCACAGTGGCCCCGCCCCAACGGCAGCGGCCGCGGGCATCCACGGAAGGAGACTCTCATGAAACGTCTGATGTTGTCGGCGGTCGCCGCCTGTCTCGTACTCTCGTCTGCGGGGATCCGACCGGCCAGCGCCCAGGATCTCACTCCCGTGGCCCGGCCCCCGGTGAGCGGCGCGCTCAACCCGTGCCCCCGGCCGGACATTCCCGCGGAAGTTGGCTGGACGATGATCACCAACCCCGCGTTCAGCCCGCAGGAAATGACCTACGCCCATTCCTACCGGGCGATGTATCCCCCGTACTACTACAAGAACACCCACGGGCTCTCGTGCCTGCCGTTCTTCCCGAAGCCGCACCTGATTGGCACCGAAGTGCGTGTGAAATACCACAGCCACCACAAGTTCGGCGCGGGACTCCCCTATCTCTCCGCTCCCCATCATTTCCACAACAACCAGAGCCATACGTGGTACGCCAACTCGGGTTGGACGCACAAATAACCCGGCCCCCCCTCTCAGGATGAGAACGATGATGAAAACTTCGTGGAACATAGGACAGGCGGCGCTGGCGATCAGCCTGTTCATTTCGGTTGGCGGCGCTTCCGCGACGCGGGCCGGCGACGTGCAACTCGTCGAATGTCGATCCGACAGCGGAGCGGCCAATCGCCAGGGCTACGCCAATCACGGCTCGCAGGGAATCGCTGGTGGCGCTTGCGATTATTGCCGCAGCCACGGACTTTCCGGTTGCCGGCATGGCGGCCGCTATGCCAACGGAAACGGTGCCTGGAATGGCAATGGCCAATCCGGGAACGGTTGCCCCAATGGCCAATGCGACGGCCGAAACGGCGGGGTTGGCAGCGGTGCCTACGTCAACGGCTTGTTCACCCACGCCGCCCACGTGGGACGTGGCGGTAACGCCGGTGCCGGCAATGGCTCGAACGGCACCTACTTTTGTGACCAGTGCCGCGGTTGGCATGGCCGACATGGACATGGTGGCAATGGCGACTGCAACAACGGCAATTGCGACGGCAACGGCTGCCGCGATGGCCGCTGCGGGAATGGCAAGTGCCTGGGCGGAAAATGCTACCGCCCTGTGGAAGGCTACTATGCCGACCCCCGTGATTCCGAAGTCTATTCGGCCACGGGATACAACGTGCCGGTCACGGTACCGCTGCCCCCCGTTGTGAAGTACCAGTACCAATACGGCTGGGGAATGCCCTCCAGCCGGCTGGTTCAGGTGGGGAATACCTACACCCAGTATTACCCGCAGCAGTTCTTCACCCAGTCGGGCGGACGACTGCCTGGTGGACCGCCGATGGTTTACCAGCAGACCGACACGACGCAGTCTGGCTTCTATTACTCCCACACTCCCCGCTGGACTCCGGTCAAGCGGATTAACAGCATCAATTACAACTACGGGTATTAACCCGCAGGCGTCTCGCGTGCGACGGCCGACGGCTGGCGGGCAACCGCTAACGCTCGTCGGCAGGCGAGCCTTGTGAAAGGATCGCGACCCGACCCGACAGCTCAATTTTGGGCTGCCGGGTCGTTGTGTTTGCGCGGAGGGACGTTCCGTCGTGCCGCGCGGAAGGTATCGCAAGTGCAATCGGATTGGGTAACTGGAAACTGTCGAGAACCGGTACCGGGTCGAGGTCGCGGGTTCCCAACCGGGCCCGTTGAAACGTCACGGGTGCCCCAGTCACGGAACCGGGCTGACATCCGACGAACGCGAAGTGCGGATGGTCGATGCCGCGAACCATAGGTTACATTGACAACCTCGTCCGTCTCCTTGGAAAGCCCGAGAAAGAATGAGCCGTGTTCCCCATCTCGTCCTGTCGGCATACCACTCCAGCCTGGGCCGTCTGCGGAGTGTGATCCCCTATTCCTTGGCGTTCAAGATCCTCGACGCGCTGTTGTTGACGCCCCTCTTCACGCTGGGACTGCGACAACTGCTGGCCCATTATGGAAAGGCGTCTGTCGGAAACTTCGAGATCGCGAGTTTTCTACTCACTTGGCCTGGCATGACAGCGCTCGTGTGCGGCGGGACGTTTCTGCTCGCGACCCAGTACTTTGAACTCGCGGGACTGCAACTGCTGCTTGCCGATCGAACGCTGGACTGGTCGGGGGGATTACGGACGGCGGCCCGTCAGTTCCACCGCTTGTTCCTTTTGGGGATGCGGCAATTGGTGGTGTACCTGGCGTTGTCGCTCCCGTTTCTCGCGGGAATCGGCATTGTCTACTGGTGGTTCTGGAGCGGCAGCGACCTGAATGGCATGATCATTCTGCGACCGAGGGAGTTCTGGCTGGGGGGCGGTCTGGCCTGCGCCTTGGGCGGGGCCTACCTGATTGTCGCCGGCCGTTGGTTCCTGGGGTGGTTGTTCGCGGTCCCCGTGATGTTGTTCGAGCCGGGAGTTTCGGTGACCGGGGCGCTCGTCCGCAGCGAGTCGTTGACGGCGGGAAAATACATCCTGCTGATTCGCTCTGTTGGTGCCTGGTTGATCGTCAATTTTCTGATTTCGGTCATCGTGTTGTGGGGTCTCGACGCCGGCTCCGAATGGATTCTTGATCGAACGGGAGAACGCCTGTCGGTCGTGCTGCCGGTCACCGCGACACTTGTGCTGGCGCATGGATTGCTTTTGGGGGGGCTGTCGGTTTTTGGAACTGTTTCGTTCGCGGCGTTGGTGATGGCTTTGTACCGACAGTCGACAAGTGAGCCGATCGATTCGCCCGACATGGTCCAAGTGGCACCGACAACCAACACCCCGGACCGCCCGGTACGACGGATGTCGCGCGGGTGGTTGTGGGTCGGCGGATTGGCGATTGGTCTGGCGGTCACACTTTCGGGGGCGAAAGAATACGTCCGATCGCAACGTCTCGACGACCGTGTCGAATTCACCGCGCACCGGGCCGGTGCGACCCGTGCGCCAGAGAATAGTGTCGCCGCCGTCAAACAGGCGATTGTCGATCGGGCGGAATGGGCCGAAATCGACGTCCAGCGAACTGCCGACGGACAACTGGTGGTCATGCACGACATTGACTTGGCTCGCTCCGGCGGGGGCAAACGCCGGGTTGACCAGGCGACACTGGTCGAGATTCAGGCTCTCGACTTGGGGGCCGCACTGAAAATGCCAGAATTCGCGAGGGAGCGGATTCCGACGTTCGCCGAGTTTCTCGATGCCGCCGGCAAGTCGATTCGACTCAATGTCGAACTCAAACCGCACAACCGCGCCGATGAAGAACCGTTGACCGAACTGGTGGTCGCCGAGCTGAAACGGCGTGGCCTGACCGGCCGCACGCGGATCTGTTCGCAGTCGTACGACAGCATCCAGTTCGCCAAACGGCAGGCTCCGGACCTGGAGATCGGTTTCATCGCCGCCAAGTCGGTGGGGGATCTGGCGCGACTGGACGTCGACTTTCTGATGGTGGAGACAAAAATGGCGACCCGGGAACTCGTCGACCGGGCGGCCACCCGGGGGATCACGATTCACGCCTGGACGGTGAATGACACAAAATGGGTGGCCCCATTGGTAGACGCTGGCGTCGACAACATCATCACCGACGATCCCGCCACCCTGCGGACCCGACTGGACGAGATCCGTGGACTCGGAACGGCCGACCGCATTTTGCTGCGGGTCCGTGAAGCGCTGCGCCGGTAGTGGGTCCAATTCAATGAGACGCCCCGGTTGGTCCCCATACCGGGTCTGTCTGCGCGCTTCTCAACACAGGCGACTTGCCCCTGGTCGCGACCGCGTTTAGACTGTCGAACATGCCAAATTCATTCTGGGACGAGCGCTATTCAGGTGACGAACTTGCCTATGGCGAACCACCGAACGAATTTCTATTGAGCTGGTCGAACCAGCTTCCCCGGACCGGAACCGCGGTCGATCTGGGGGCTGGCGAGGGGCGAAACGCGCTGTTCCTGGCATCACTCGGGTTGGATGTTCTCGCGGTCGACCAGAGTGTCGTGGGAATGCGTAAGGCGGCGCGACTCGCGGACGAACGCGGCCTGAGGCTGCGCACCCGGGTGATCGACCTGGCGGATTTCGACGTCGAACCCAATTCCGTGGATGTTGTCAGCTCGATCTTCGTTCATCTGCCGGCCACCCTCCGCGCGACGGTTCATCAGCGGGTCGCCGGATGGCTCCGCCCAGGCGGGGTGTTCGTGCTGGAAGCGTACCCGCCCGACCAGATTGGACGAGGGACCGGCGGTCCGCGGGATGTGGAGTTGCTCGCGCCGCTGGAAACCCTCGTCAGCGAACTGCACGGCCTGAAAATCGAACACCAGGCCGCCCTGGTACGCAATGTCACGGAAGGCAGGCTCCATACCGGAATGGCGTCGGTGGTTCAGGTCGTCGCGCGGAAGATCTGACGATGCAGGCTGAGGTTCATCGAAAGCAGTGGCCCTTATGACACGCCCCATCGACCACCGTAGAATCGCTCGCAACCGCTTTCAGCACACCAACCCGCCATGAACGACCAAGCATGCGATTTGACACTGTCAGATACGTTGGCGAGTGACTGGAGCCATTTATCCACCAGCGGTCCCCGGTCCGGGTACGCCTTCACGATCGCCGCACAGGCGATTCGTTCGAGCGTTTGTTTTGGAACAGAAGGGAACGAAGGTAACGAAGAAAGCCGGAGGGGGTCGGGGTAATTCTATGCCGGTGCGCTGAATTCCGGTCGTTTCGCACTCTCCGTTTCCTTCGTTGGCTTCTGTTCAACTTCAGTTTCGTTGTCACTGGACGTGACCGACTTTCCCCACGGATCCAGAAACTGACTTCGTGAGAACTTTCCTGGTCGGAATCCAGGGTCGGTACACCCGAGGTGCGTCAACATTCCCGCTCAGAACGCCCGGTCGTAATATCCGTCGCAGAAGACGACAGTTTCTATGTTCATCGCAGATCCTACTCGATACGAGATCGCGCCTGCGCGTCCTCCAGTCCGGCGACGTGGAGAGGCACCCTTGGGCAAGCGAGATACATTCCTCGGGCGTGGCATTTGGATAGTCGCGACCTAAAAGACGGTCGAGGAATTCCTGGACTCAGTCGACATTCCCAAAGGTGCCGAAATCCAACAGGGTGGCCCCGCCGTCGGCAGCCCCAACGGGGCGGAGCCCTGGGTTCGACGCCCGCACACCGACATCAAGCCCCAACGGGGCGCAATCCGCATTTCCATGGTCTCCGTACGCCGCGACAACGATGACGCGACGTATCACATATTCTGCGAACAGGCGGTTTCGAAACGATCCTACGACATCGTGTGCGAGGAAAGTGATACGGTTGCGCCCCGTTGGGGCTTAACGGAAATGTTGTGGTGGGACGCGACCCAGGGCTGCGCCGAGGGTCAGGGCGATGCCCTGACCCCCGGCTCCACCCTGGGCTATCGAATGACGCCCCGTTGGGGCTACGCACGCGTGGCAGCCGCGTCCGTTGCACGCGTGACGTAATCGCTGGGATTTGGTCAAGTGTTTCTTTGCGGATAGTCGGAGTTTCCGACGACCTTGTTTCGTCTTGTGCACTTTCCAATCCTCACAAAGTGAACCGACCATCACCGATGGCGAGATCGTCGGACAAGGCCTGTAGATTTCCTCGGGGTCCGCAGAGGCTAGCCATTCGCTTTCAGTCATGAATTGAATCCGGGCGGAATGATTGCGATAGTCTACGGACCGCGGTCGGACAAGCCATTGAGATCTGATCTATTCTGCCTCCCCTATTCCATCCGAATCACCCGGGTTTGATTCCCCTTCACCCCCTCCACAACCTGTCGCTTCCCGGTCGGCCAGACGAACTCCAGCGTCACCGGGTCGGCGTGGTCCCCCAGGCCGAAGTGCAGTGTCAGCTCGTTCTGGTTTCCTTCGCCCGTTCCCGCTTCCACCTGTCGGGCGGCTGTGCGGTCTTTCAGCCGGATCCGCACCTGGGCTCCGATCGCCGACTTGTTGACCGATTTTCCGTCTCCCTCCAGACGGACTTTCAACCAGTTCTTGCCGGTGGTCCGGTTTTCAAACAGCTTTCCTTCACTGATCAGATCGAGATCGCCGTCGTTGTCGAAATCGCCCCAGGCGGCTTGATAGGTCGGTCCGAGGCCCGCCAGTTTGGACTCCGCCGTCGCGTTGGCGAAGACGAAGTTCCCGTCGTTCCGAAACAGCACGGGGTTGTTCGGTCGGCCGAATGAGGCGACGCCGTAGACTGTCGTGAAGAACAGGTCGAGATCGCCGTCGTTGTCGTAGTCGGCGGCCGCCGGTGAGGCGTACGATTCCTGGTAGAACACCCCGCATTCCCCTTTGTCCTCGAAGTGGAATTTGTGTTCGCCACCCTGGTTTCGCAGAAACCGCGACTTGGGCTGGTCCCCGCGATTGTCCTGATGAGCGAAGTTTCCCGCGAAGAGATCGAACAAGCCGTCGTTGTCAAAATCTCCCCAGGCCGCTCCGATCGAGTGCCCTCCATCAAAGCCGGGGGACGTTGCGAGGGCGTTGTATTTCGCCGCCTGGTCTTCGAATTGTCCTTTGCCGTCGTTGATCCACAGCACATTCGGTTGCAGACGGTAGTTCGAGGCGTACACGTCGAGATCCCCATCCTGGTCGAAGTCGCACGCCGTGATTCCGCGGGCGCGGTACCGGGCATCGGTCATCCCCAGCCGAAACGATTTTCCCGCTTCGTTGATGAGCACCAGCGAGGGCCAGGTGATGCCGGCGTCCCAGTCTTCGTATCCCCCCAGGTATAGGTCGACAAACCCGTCCCCATTGAAATCGCCCCAGCAGGCCCCCCGGGAAACCGTTTTGGGCAGCTCGGGAAGTTTGAACTCGCGGAACCCTTGGCCCCCGTCGTTTTGAAACAGTTTCAGGTGCGACCACGAAAACAAATCGACGAAACCGTCGTTGTCGAAGTCGGCGGCGACCGCGTTCGAAACCTCGCCCAATGGCGTGAACGACTTCCCGCCGTTGTTCTTCCACACCTTGCCCGACGTGCAGAGATCGACCCAGCCGTCGTTGTCAAAGTCGGCCCAGCAGGCCGACTCGCCTCCCGGTTGCAACCCCAAGTCCGCGTTTCGATTGACGAACTCGACATCGGCCCGAACCGGACCAGCCAAGAAGCTCGCCAGGATCAGTCCCGTCCAGAGCCAGCTTCCGACGGCGAACCCGTTTTTTGGATTGGTGACTTTTGGCAGACGGATAGGTGCGTGAGTATTTGGCATTCGAACCTCGTGAACAGTGGTCGCAACACAAACGCCCCGAGTCACGGCATCTTGAAACCGTTCACCGCGTCTGTCAAAGCCGGGGTGAACTCGCCCGACTCAGATTCCCGACGGATCCACAGTCAGCCGGGCCCAGCGAATCCCCATCAGTCCGGGAACCCCGGCGTACCAGACGGCCAACACCGTACCGTCGCTCAGGCGGCGCAGCGCGGGGTGGCCGAAGGTCCATTTGCGCATGTCCTCCCAATACTCGGCGAAGTCGACGTTGTCGGTCCCCTGGGTCGTTCGACCCTGTTCATCGTGGCGATACACGACCAGTCGCTGGTTCGCCGGCCACGATCGGCCTCCATCGGGCGAGATCCACAGCGACATCGTCGCGGGAGAGACTCGATCGACAACGAACATCAACAGCCGACCATCATCGAGCAAAAGCGGGGCGGCGATCTGCCCGGTTACCCGTGTGTCCCAGGGGGTCGCCCGTTCGGTACCCCCGGGTGCGCCGGCGACGACGTGAACCGTCAGGTCTTTCTGGGTCTTGCGGTCGTGCGTCCAAAACAGCGCGACATATTCATCCCCCGCCGGCGTCGTGCAGAGCCGCTGATCCCAGTAATAAACCTGGTGCGCGGGATCCTGAGCGACCAGGTGCATTTCGGGAAAAGACTCGCCGCCGTCGTGGGAGATCGCCAGCCAGGCACCATGTCGCGCCGGTGCCGGGTCGTAGAATTCCTTGAAGCTCTCGAACGCGAACCCGATCGAGCCGTCGTGAAATCGGAGCGCAGGCCCCGTCGCCGCACAACCGGTCAGCCCGGGTGTCGGAATCACCCGCCAATCGCTCCAGGTCACCCCGTCGTCGGTCGAAACCGACACCAGTTGTTTGCTCCGCAGAATCCCCTCCGTTTCCGGATCGAACAGCGGACGCTCGGGTTCCGAGCGGTCAAACCATGTGGAAAACAGCAGCCAGCGTCCGGGGGTCGACTCGACAATCTCGGCCCCCGCGAGCGAACCGGGAACACCGTCGAGCGTTGTGGGAAACCGAGCGATCAGCGTGTCCCAATGACACCCGCCATCCCGTGATCGGCACAGCCGAAGGGACGAATCGACCGCGTGCTTCGCGGAGCCGATTTGAAATCCCGCGACAATCGTGCCCGATTCGGCGACGAACAGACTGGTGAAAGCGGCGACACGATCGTTGGCGGGCGCACCGTCGGGCGAATAGATGGAACCGGTATCGAGCAGTTTCATGCGATCAACACTTGGTGACGGGACGCCGATAGAACGGCAGTTTGACAACGGTCGCCGATTCGCGTTGCCCGCGAATTTCGACCTCGACGGCGGTCCCCTCGACGGCAGAGCCGGGGTCGACATACGCCATGGCGAGCGATTGCTCAAGCGTGGGAGAAAATGTGCCGCTGGTGATGTCTCCCACCTTCTGGATGCCAATCCAGACGGTCGCCCCTTCGCGGGCGATCCGGCGGCCGGCGAGCTTCAGTCCGACTCGCTTGCGACGCTGCGGATCGTGTTGTCTGGCGGCAAGGATGTCCCGCCCGGGGAATTCGCGACCTTCCAGTTTCACGGCGAACGCGAGTCCCGCCGAGAAGGGGTCGATCGATTCGTTGAGTTCATGCCCATACAGGGGCATCGCCGCCTCAAGCCTGAGGGTGTCGCGGCAGCCGAGCCCGCAGGGAAGCAGGCCGATGGGTGTCCCCTGGTCGAACAGTGTGGTCCAAAGAGCCAGGGCGTCAGCCGCCGGCACGATCACCTCGACCCCGTCCTCGCCGGTGTAACCGGTCCGACTGACCAGTCCAGGACGACTGAGAATCGTGGTCTCGACGGCGTGGTAGTAGCGGATCTGAGACAATTCGACGGGAACCAGCGGTTGCAGGAGTTCGAGCGCTCGCGGTCCCTGGAGCGCGAGCATGAAGTGAGACAGGGTGAGATCTTCGATGACGACATCAAACCCCGACCGGTGGTTTTCGATCCAATCGACAATCTTCAGGCGGTTGGACGCATTGACCACCAGCATGTGAGACTGGGGCAGGCGGTAGACAAGGACATCGTCGAGAATTCCGCCGGTGTCGTTGGTCACCAGCGAATAACGAATCTGTCCGACGGCGAGCGATGAAACGTCGTTCGTCAGCAGGTGATCAAGAAATCGGGCGGCGTCGGGTCCGGTGAATCGCAACCGGCCCATGTGGGCGATGTCGAACAATCCGCACGCCCCGCGCACCGCCTTGTGTTCGGGGACGATCGACGAGTATTGGACGGGCATTTCCCAGCCGGCGAAATCCACCAGGCGTGCGCCGTGGGAAGCATGCCAGTCATAAAGTGGAGTTCGCAAGAGCGACATGGGACGAACCTGGAGGGCGGGAGAAGGCCGGGGGTACTGGAGTCAAAACCCACGGTCGAGTGGTGTCTCGGATCACGAAAAACCGACCGGCGGATGCTTGTCGCATGCCAGTGTTTCGTGCCCATCGCGAGAACGCAAGCGAAGGAAGAATTCGACGGCGGACTTGACCGGGGAATCTGGGGAGAAAATGCGGGCTGACCGCGATTTCGCGTGACCACTTCCTTGTCAGGATCGTTCCGATAGCGTATTTTCTAATTCTTGATCTCATGCACCCGTAGCTCAACTGGATAGAGCAATGGACTTCGGATCCATAGGTTGGGGGTTCGACTCCCTCCGGGTGTACTGAGTTTGCCAGGGCCGTGTCGCAGGTCGGGCCACATGATGGCGGCTTCGCCTGCCTCCTCTCTGGCATGTTCAAAGCCAATTGATCATCGACGCCCCGTGGGGATTCCGGGCCGGGAATTCCGGGCTGGAAATTGACCGGGGAACTACACTCTTCGCGTTCACTTCTCCGGAGACACAACTGATGATTCGCTCCACACTGGTGGGTGCGGCGGTCGTTTTGACAGCCCTTCTCGCGAGCGCGGTTTCCGCGCAGCAGGCTGCCCCCGCCGCTCGAAAAGCACAGGCCATTGAGTCGGCGAAGTCCAATGTGCGACAGGTCGCCGCTCAAAAGACCGCGACCGATAAGCCTTCTGCTGAGAAGGCAGTGGCCGAAAAGGTTGCCCCCGACAAAACGGCCGCAGCGCAAAAGGTCGCTCAAAAGAAGCCGGCCGACGCCGCTGGAACCAAAAAGCCAGCCGAGGCGAAACCAGAGTCCAAAGAAGAGGCAAAACCGAGCGCGACCGAAGTCGATCATACGGCGGACGACGAGGCGATTACCAAAGTGATCGACGAGTTTGAAAAGGCGTACAACGACCGCGACGCGAAAGCGATCGCCGCCCTGTTCACTCCCGAAGCGCAGATCATCGACGAGGATGGCACGACGGTTCAGGGGCGCGAGGCGATCGAAGAGGTCTTCGTCGAGTTGTTCGAAGCGAATCCCGATGCGGTCATCGTCACGGATGTCAGCGACCTGAAGTACATCGGCAGCAATCTCGCGATTGAAACCGGTCGGACCACACTGATTCCTTCGCCCGGTGATACCGCGATCCTGAACGACTACAGCGTTGTCCACGTCAAGTCCCGTGAGGGGAAGTGGCTGATGGCGCTCGCTCGCGATACGCCGGCACAGACGCTGGATCATGCCGAAAATCTGCTGCCGTTGGTGTTTCTCATTGGTGACTGGGTCGACGAAAGCCCCGACGCGGTGGTCGAGACTCGCTACGAATGGTCGGACGGCGACAAGTTCATCGTGGGCAAATTCTCGGTGAAAATGTCTGGAGAAGAAGCCTTTTCGGGAACGCAGCGGATTGGCTGGGATCCGATGGCGAAGAAGATTCGCTCGTGGGTCTTCGATTCGAATGGCGGATTCCAAGAGGGAGTGTGGACCCGCGTGGGGGATCAGTGGCTGGTGAAATACCACGGCGTCAATGGCGAAGGGGAAGTGACCGCTGGCACCAGTGTGATGACGCTGATCAGTGACGAACGCTGGACTTGGCAATCGAGAGACCGGATCGCGGGGGATGAGCTTTTGGACGACACGCCGGAAGTTCAGGTGGTGCGCAAAGGGCCACAGCCCGACGTCGAGGAAGTCGTGGTCGTCGAAGAAGTGTCGGAAAGCAAATAGCAGTTCGTCGCAACACATCGTTCGCAGTGCGCGGCCTCCGCGCGACAATCCAACGCACAGCACCATCTCGGGTTTTTCACGATGCACAAGCAACTCACATGGACACGGGGCGTGGCCCTGGGTCTCGCCCTGTTGATGACTTCACCGGAATGTTTCGCCGGCCGCGGCGGTGGGGGGATGCGCGGCGGTGGCGGAGGAGGTGGAGCGCGCATGGGTGGCGGCGGGGGCGGTGCTCGTCCCAGCATGCCTTCCCGGCCTGCAGGTGGTGGAGGCGGGGCCCGCCCGAGTATGCCGTCTCGGCCTGCTGGTGGAGGAGGTGGGGCTCGCCCCAGCATGCCTTCGCGCCCTGCGGGGGGCGGGGGAATGCAGCGCCCGGCTGGCGGTGCTGGTATGCAGCGGCCGGCTGGTGGTCAAGGGATGAATCGGCCGGGTGGGGGCAACATGGCCGGTAATCGACCGGCCCAACGGCCGGCCGGCGGAAGTGCCCCGGGGATCAATCGTCCGAATGGAGGTGCCGGCGCTGGCAATCGTCCCGCGTTGGGTGGGGGGAATCGTCCCGGTGGTGGTGCGACGACTCTGCCCGGCAACGTCGGGGGAGGCAATCGTCCCAATGTGGGCGGAGGCAACCGACCTGGCGGCGGAGCGACCACGCTTCCGGGAACAGCCGGCGGCGGCAACCGTCCCGGAATCGGCGCTGGGAATCGCCCCGGCGGCGGAGCGACCACACTTCCCGGCAACGTGGGGGGAGGCAATCGTCCTGGAATCGGCGGTGGAAACCGTCCTGGCGCTGGTGGTGATCGACCATCGATCGGCGGTGGCAATCGACCAGGACAAGGGGGTGGTGATCGTCCCAACATTGGCGGTGGCAATCGCCCCGGTCAAGGCGCGGGAGATCGTCCCGGCATCGCCAATCGTCCTGGCATTGGAAATGGCGGTGCGACAACGCTGCCTGGCAACATCGGAGGAGGCAATCGCCCCGGCGTCGGTGATCGCCCCGGCGTTGGCAACCGTCCGGGAGATGGAAATCGACCTGGCGGGGTGGCGACACTCCCCGGAATCAACCGTCCTGGGGGAAACAACGGCATCAATGGGAATCGCCCCGGCAACGGAAACTGGGGGAACGGTAACCGCCCCGGTAACGGGAATTGGGGAAATGGCAACATTGGGAACGGAAACATTGGCAATGGCAACCACTGGGGAAACAGTGGCCATTGGAATAACAACAACTGGAGCAACAACAACGTCAACATCAATAACAACAACAACTTCTGGGGTGGCGGCCACTATGGTTACGGTGGCTGGGGAGCCGGCTACGGGCGCTGGGGCGGCTGGTACAGTCATCCCTGGGGTGCCTGGGCCGCCACCACGGCTGCCGTTGGCTTAGGGAGTTGGGCGCTCGGTTCGATGTATTACAACTGCGGGTACGCCGCGTATTCGAACCCGTACTACGCCCCGACCCAGTACGTTGTTTACGAAAGTCCGGCTGTCAATTACTCGGAACCGATCGCCACGCAGGCGTATTACCAGGAGCCGTCGAACACGACCATTATCGTCAACAACGACCCCAATCAGACGGCGACCACGACACCTCCCGCGAACGATCCTGCGAACCCAGGCCCTGCGCCCGGAGTCGCCCAGGCTCCGACGGCCGAGGACGAGGCGAACGCCGCCTACGCGGCGGGTGCCGACGCGTTCAAGCAAGGCGACTACCAGACCGCGTTGAAGCAGACGGAGATGGCGCTGGCCAAACTGCCCAGCGACAGCACGCTGCACCAGTTCCGCGCCCTGTCGTTGTTCGCACTCGGAAAGTACCCCGACACCGCCGGCACGTTGTTCGCGGTCCTCTCGGTGGAACCGGGTTGGGACTGGACCAGCCTGAGCGCGTTCTATCCCTCGGTCGCGGTCTATACCGAGCAGCTTCGCAAACTCGAAGCGTACACCAAGGCGAATCCGAACGCTCCGGACGGACATTTCGTTCTGGCGTACCACTACCTGTGTGCCGGGCACAAGGACGCGGCACTCAAGCAGTACAAGCAGGTTGTCGCGCTGCAACCAGGCGATCAGTTGAGTTCTCAACTGGTGAAAATGCTTTCGCCCGCAGAGGAACCCGCCGCTGTCGGAGCGGCCCCCACGCCGGATCAACCCGCTCCTCAGGCTGCCCCCAACAAAGCGCCTGCGACTTTGGTTGGTGACTGGAAGGCTCCCGGCATTGGGGGTGGTGAGATTGAACTCGCCATGAAGGACGATGGGACGTTCGATTGGAAGTTCGCCAACGGTCCGCAGAAGACCGAATTTGCCGGCAAGTACGAAGTCAACCAGGACATGCTGGTTCTGGAAAACAAACAGGGTCAAACGATGATCGCCCGGGTCAGTGACGCCGGCCCGAACAAGTTCAAATTCGAGATGGTGGGTGGCCCTCCCAACGATCCCGGATTGATGTTCGCGAAGTAGTCTGCCCCGGCTCGGCCCGTTCCGGTTGGAACGGGTTCGATTCGGTTGGTTTTTCGACGGCTTTCGGCATGTGCCGAAAGCCGTCGCTGCTTGTCGGAATGTCTCCGCACCCATTAGACTCGCCACCAGATTCGGGCAGTCATTCCCCCCGAACGAATCGGACTTCTCCAGTGTGTGTCGAAGTGAACGTTGAATCCCCCAAGCGGCCCGTGTTGTCAGTTGTCGCCGCACTGATGGTTTCGGTGGTGACGGTGGGCGCGTCACTCAGAGGGGCCGAACCCGACGAGGCGTACCAACCGAAAATCGCTCCGGCGTCGGACGAAGGGGAACGGGCGATTCCGCAGATTCGAGTCCCCAAGGGGTTCAAGGTCGAACTGTGGGCCGCGGAACCGTTGCTCGCGAATCCGGTCGCGTTGTGTATTGATGAGAAGGGGCGGATCTACGTCGCCGAGACGTTTCGCCAGTTGAAAGGGGTCGAAGACAATCGTGACCACATGAACTGGCTCGATGATGATCTGGCCGCCATGACGGTCGAAGATCGGCTCGACTATTTCAAAAAGCACTTGGGCCAGAAGATCGAATCCTACGGCAAGGAACACGATCAGATCCGACTGCTTGAAGACACCGACGGGAATGGCAAGGCGGACACAGCGACGCTGTTCGCCGGCGGTTTTCGCGGGATCCTGGAAGGAACCGGAGCCGGCGTCCTCGCTCGCAAAGGGACGGTCTACTACACCAACATTCCCAACGTCTGGTCGCTGCGCGATGACACGGGGGATGGCACCGCCGACACTCGCGCGGCTCTGCACACTGGGTATGGTGTGCGAGTCGCGTTTCGAGGCCACGATTCCCATGGACTGCGTTTCGGCCCCGACGGGCGGTTGTACTTCAGCATCGGTGATCGCGGCTTCAACGTTCAGACGAAAGAGCAAGAGCGGCTTTTCTATCCCGACCAGGGAGCGGTGTTACGCTGCAATCCCGACGGTACGGAACTGGAGGTTGTTCACGCAGGGTTGCGAAATCCGCAGGAACTCGCGTTCGACGAGTTTGGCAATCTGTTCACAGGCGACAACAACTCCGACAGCGGCGACCGCGCCCGGTGGGTTTATGTCACGGAAGGGGCCGACAGTGGTTGGCGGATGAGCCTGCAATATCTGGCCGATCGGGGCCCGTGGAATCGCGAAAAGCTGTGGCACCCGCAGCATGACGGGCAAGCCGCGTTCATCGTCCCCCCGTTGGCGAATCTCGCCGACGGCCCTTCAGGTTTGACCTATGCGCCGGGCATCGGGTTTCCCGGTGAGTACCAGGGGCGATTCTATCTGTGCGACTTCCGCGGCGCGGCTCAAGGAAGCGGTATCCGCAGCGTTCGGCTGGAACCGAAGGGAGCCGCATTTGAAGTGGTCGAGAACAAAGAATTTGCGTGGCAGGTTTTGGCGACGGACGTCGATTTCGGGCCAGACGGTTCGATGTACCTCACCGACTGGGTCGAAGGTTGGAATGGACCAGGAAAGGGGCGAATCTACCGGATCTCGCCCGACAGCATGGCCTCCAACCCGATCGCGAATCAGACGCGTGAATTGATGTCGGCGGGATTTGCAGGTCGGCCCCCGGCGGAATTGGAGTCGCTGTTGTCGCACCCGAGCCAGGCGGTGCGTCAGGAAGCGCAGTTCGCGATCGCCGAGCTGCCGCTCCCGCAAGCCGCCGGCCACTTTTTGAATCGCGCTCGCGATACCATTGCGACCAGCGGCCCCGATCGGCTGGCCCGACTGCACGGGATCTGGGGACTGGGCCAGGCGTATCGTGCTCATGTCCGCGCCAACGGGCCGATTTCCGCGAGACAAAAACAGGATCTGTTCGGCCCGGTGATCGCGCTCTTGAGCGATCCCGATGTCGAAGTGCGTTCACAGGCGGCGAAAGTGCTGGGCGAATGTCGCCAAGTCGCCGCCATTGCGCCGTTGATGGCGGCACTGGGAGACCCGGAATCCCGCGTGCGGTTCTTCGCGGCGATCGCGCTGGGAAAGGTCGCCCGTCTGGATTCCAATTCACTCTCCAAAGTCGCCGACGCGCTGGTGACGGTGCTGCGTGACAACGCCGACCGTGACCCGTATTTGAGGCACGCGGCGGTCATGGGTTTGGCAGGGTTAAATTCGGCTTTGGAATTGAACCGCCATGTGCGAGATCCGAATGCCAGCGTGCGACTGGGCTTGGTGTTGGCGCTACGGAAACTCCGCCGAGCCGACGTCGCGCAGTTTCTGGGCGACGCGGAACCCCGAGTCGTGGAAGAGGCGGCCCGCGCGATTTACGACGTTCCGCTCGGGGATGGCATGACGGCACTGGCCGGTCTGGCGGGACGAACGGGATTGACGGAACCGACACTGTATCGGGTCATCGCGGCGAACTTCCGATTGGGAACCCCGGCCGCCGCCGTGGCGACAGCGTCCATCGCAAGCCGGGGTGATGTGCCAGCCGCGTTGCGAATCGAAGCGGCGAAAGCGCTCGGTGATTGGGCGAAGCCATCGGGACGGGATCGAGTCCTGGGCCTGTGGCGTCCCGTGCCACCGCGTGATGCCGAGATCGCCGTCGCCGCGATTCGTTCGCATCTCGCGGGGATGCTCTCGGGTGACGAAAACGTCCGAAGGTCCGCAACCGAGGCGGCTGTGAAACTGGGGATCAAAGAAATCGGGGCGACGTTGCTGGCGTTGGTTCTCGACGCAAAAGAACCGCCGGCAATTCGGGCCGACGCGGTCCGGTCGCTGGCGCTGTTGAAAGACAGCCGACTCGATCAGGCGCTTCCCAAATCCCTGGACGACACGGAGCCAATCGTCCGGGCCGCGGGTCTGCGGGTTTTGGCACAACAGGACGCTCCCGCCGCGCTGCGGCGGTTGCCCGTCGCGCTTGAAAAAGGGGAACTCGTGGAACGGCAATCGGCCGCCGCCACTCTGGGGGAAATGAATGCGGACGAGGCCCAGAAACTCCTGGGAGAGTGGCTGGATCGGATTCCGGGAGGCGACGTTCCCGCCGGCTTGATCCTCGATTTGTTGGAGGCGGGGAAGCGTCGGAATCAGCCGGCCCTGTCGGCGAAACTGGAAGCGATCGCGAAAGCGAACGCCAACGATCCCCTCGCCGACTTCAAGCCGGCGCTCGTTGGTGGCGACGCCGAGCGGGGCCGTCGGCTCTTCTATGAAAAGGGCGACGTCTACTGTGTTCGTTGTCACAAGATCACGAACCGTGGAGGCGAGGTGGGCCCCGATCTCACCAAGGTCGCCGGCCAACATCCGCGCGACTATCTCCTGGAGTCGATCGTGGTCCCGGACAAGGCGATCGCCAAGGGATTCGAGCCGGTGGTGATCCTGACGACCGACGGCAAGCAGATCAACGGAACGTTGCGCGAAGAGGACGCCGATCAGGTGAAGCTGATCACTGCGGAGGGGAACATCGTGGTTGTGAAGAAGACCGATATCGATGAGCGCGCGCGAGGCAAGTCGGCAATGCCGGAAGACCTCGTGAAGAAGCTGTCGAAATTCGAATTGCGGGATCTGGTGGAATACCTGTCGACCCTCAAGTAGAGGGGCGGGATCACCGGTCACTGGAGAAACCATGTCAAACGTGAAGATCGACATCGTCGGGCCGGCGGATATCCCCACGATTTCCGAGTTGTACAACCAGATATTCCGCCCGACCCATGACGCGGCGTTCTTTCGCCGACGTTTTCAGGGGCGCTGCAATGTGCTGATGCTGGTGGCCAGCCAGCAGGGGGAGAACGTCGGTTTTTACATCGGGTTCGAACTGAAGCCGACGGTCTACTTTTCCTGGTTTTACGGGGTCTCGCCCCCATTTCGGCGAATGGGAATCGCCTCGCAACTGATGGACGCGGTTCACACCTGGTCGCACGAACAAGGGTACGAATCGATTCGATTTGAGTGTCACAACCAGCATCGCCCGATGTTGCACCTGGCGATCGCCCGGCGCTACGACATCGTCGGCATCCGCTGGGATCCCGATCGGGGTGACAATCTCGTGATCTTTGAAAAATCCCTGGCGACAGGCTGATTCGACCAGGTCACGCATGACGGCTCCCCCTCCGAAATCTCAGCCACTGTACCAAACCGCTGCCATTGTCGGTGTCGGGTTGATCGGCGGTTCGATCGCCGCGGCGTTGCGGCGGCGCGGATTGGCGCGCGAAGTGGTGGGAGTTGGCCGCGACGCCGGCCGGCTGGGTCGCGCCGTCGACCTTCAACTGATCGACCGCTATTCCACGTCGCTCGAAGAGACCGCCCGGCAGGCGGACCTGATGGTCTTTTGCACTCCGGTCGATCGGATTGAAGCGGGCATTCGAGAGGCGGCGGCGGTCTGTCGCCCGGGCACTCTGTTGACCGACGCGGGCAGCGTGAAACAGTCGATCTGCCGTCCGCTGGCGACCGGTCTGCCCGCGGGGACGCTGTTTGTCGGGTCACACCCCATGGCCGGGGGCGAACAGCAGGGTTGCACACACGCGAATTCCGAATTGTTTGTCGGACGGCGGTGTGTGGTGACTCCGGTGGAATCCACGCCACCAGAAGCGGTCGACCGGGCGTCTCAGTTGTGGCGCGGCATCGGGGGGAATGTCCTGGTGATGTCACCCGAGGAACACGACGCGACCGTCGCACGGGCGAGCCACGTGCCGCATATCGCCGCGGCCGCCCTCGCCGCGATCCTGCCCACTCAGGCATTTCCCGTCGCGTCGACCGGTTTTCGCGACGCGACGCGCATCGCCTCGGGGGATCCCGATCTCTGGACCTCGATCCTGCTGCAAAACGACACCGACGTCGCCGCCGGTTTGCGCGAATTGGAATCGCAAGTCGCCGCTTTTCGGGCCGCGATTGAACAGCGCGACGCCACCGCGCTGTGCGAACTGCTGCGGGCGGGACAGAATACACGTACACTCTGGCTGCGGGTCTTCAATGCCCCGGCGGGAGCCACCGACCTTTCAACCACTGTCGAGGATACTGATGCTCTGGGAAGTTGAGATTCAAACCCGCCCCGAAGGACTGGACCGCGAGGCGCAGGGCGTTCTCTCGCAGTGCCAGGCGCTGGGACTCTCGAGCATCCGCAACGTCCGGTCGGCCCGTTCGTTTCTCGTTCAAGGCGATGTCGATCGTTCGCAGGCCGAGCGGCTTGGGAGGGGGTTGCTTGCCGATCTGGTCGTCGAGACGCTTCAGGTTCGGCCACTCCCGTCGACCGGGACTTCGACTGCCGACGGGCAATTGTTCAACGTGCTGCTCAAACCCGGGGTCACCGACAATGTGGCGGCGACCGTGCTGCCGGCGCTGCGCGACGCCGGCTATTCGGTCGACGCCGTCCGCAGTTGCCAGAAATACTGGTTCAACGTCGACGCCGACCCTGCGGAGTTGAAGCGGGTTTCATCGAAAGTGATCGCCAACGACGCGATTCAGCAGGTGCTGCCGGGCGCGCTGTCGATCACCAGCCTGGATGTCGGTTCGGATTACGGTTTTCGCAAGATCACCGTGCCGATGGCGGCGATGACCGATGCCGACCTCACCCGGCTAAGCAAGGAAGGTCAGTTGTACCTCAGTCTGCGAGAAATGCAGACGATTCAGTCCTATTTTCGCGAGCAGGGACGCGACCCCACGGATGCCGAACTGGAGACCGTCGCGCAGACCTGGAGTGAACACTGTTCGCACAAGACGCTCCGCGGCCGGGTCCACTACCGCGACGAAGCCCGCGACATTCAGTTTGAAAACCTGTTGAAGGAAACGGTGTTCGCGGCCACCGCCGAGATTCGGGAACGGCTCGGCGCAGACGACTGGTGCGTGAGTGTGTTTCGAGACAACGCTGGCGTGGTGCGTTTCGACGAAACGCAAAACGTCTGCATGAAGGTCGAGACGCACAATCACCCCAGCGCGCTCGAACCGTACGGCGGTGCGAACACCGGGTTGGGGGGCGTGATTCGGGATCCCCTCGGAACCGGGCTGGGTGCCCGTCCGATCTGCAACACCGACGTTTTCTGTTTCGCCCCGCCGGATGTCGCTGATAAAGACCTGCCGCCGGGCGTTCTGCATCCGCGCGTTGTCACCCGCGGGGTTGTTTCGGGTGTCCGCGACTACGGCAATCGCATGGGCATTCCGACAGTGAATGGGGCGGTGTTTTTCGATGAACGGTACCTCGGGAACCCGCTGGTGTACTGTGGCAACGTGGCCATGATTCCCGTGGGGATGGAATCGAAGCACGTCAGTCCGGGTGAGTACATTGTCGCGGTGGGTGGTCGCACGGGACGCGACGGGATTCATGGCGCGACGTTTTCGTCGGCGGAACTGACGCAGGAGAGCGAAACCCTTTCCGGCGGAGCGGTCCAGATCGGGAACGCGATCACCGAGAAGATGGTCCTCGACGTGATCCTGCAGGCGCGTGATCTGGGACTCTTCACGGCCATCACCGATTGTGGTGCCGGCGGGTTCAGCAGCGCGGTCGGCGAGATGGGTGAAGAGACCGGTGCGGAAGTGTGGCTGGAGAGAGCCCCGCTCAAGTACGACGGACTCTCGTACACCGAGATCTGGATTTCCGAGGCCCAGGAACGGATGGTGCTGTCTGTCACTGAAGACAAGATGGCCGAGTTCGAACAGTTGTGCCAGGCCGAAGGGGTCGAGGCGACGATCATCGGAAAATTCACCGACACGAAGCGTCTGGTTCTGAAGTACCAGGGACAGGAGGTCGGCAACGTCGCGATGGAGTTTCTGCATGAAGGGCGTCCCCCGGTGGTGCGAAACGCTGAGTATGCTCCCCCCGCCGACGTGACCCTTTCGCTCCCCGCACGCAACCGGTGCGATGACGATCTGTTGCGGATTCTCGGCTCGCTCAATGTGTGCAGCAAAGAGTGGATCATTCGGCAGTACGATTTCGAAGTGCAGGCGGGAAGTGTGGTCAAGCCCCTGGTGGGAGCGAAGAACGACGGTCCCTCCGACGCCGCCGTCATCCGACCGAATCTCGATTCGTCGCGTGGTTTGGTGGTGGCCAATGGCATGAACCCGCGATTCGGGGACTTTGACCCGTACTGGATGGCCGCCTCGGCGATCGATGAAGCGGTGCGTAACTGTGTGGCGGTCGGGGCCGACCCGTCGCGGATCGCGATTCTCGACAATTTCTGCTGGGGCAACACCGAACGCCCCGAGACCTTGGGAAGCCTGGTCCGCGCCGCGCTGGCGTGTCGCGACGTGGCGGTCGCGTATGGAACCCCCTTCATCAGCGGAAAAGACAGTCTGAACAACGAGTTCTCGTATCAGGACGCCGCGGGACATCGCCGAACGGTGGCGATTCCCGCGTCATTGCTGGTGAGCGCCCTGGGTCAGATTCCCAACGTGACCGACGCGGTCACGATGGATTTCAAAGACGCGGGCAACCTGCTGTTCCTGGTTGGGCAGACGCACGATGAGCTGGGGGGAAGTCATTTCGCGCTGGTGAATGGTCTGGCGGGAGGGCGTGTTCCCCGGGTCGATCTGGGGAAAGCCCCGCGGATTTTTGCCGCGGTGTCGCAGGCGATTTCCGCGGGATTGATTCGCAGTTGCCACGACCTGAGCGAGGGAGGTTTGGCGGCGGCCCTGGCCGAGATGGCGTTCGCCGGCGATCTGGGGGCCGAGATCGACTTGAGGGTCATGGGGGCCCGCTGCGGGCTGGAAGAGGACCTGACGCTGTTGTTCTCGGAAAGCAACACGCGTTTTGTGATCGAAGTGACGCAGGCCGCGGCGGCGCGGGTGCGGGAACTGTTCGCCGGCCTCCCGCTGGCGGAGCTGGGAACGGTTTCGGCCCTCCCCCGGCTGGTGGTGCGCGGCATGACGAACGCGACGCGAATTGATGTGGGAATCGCGGATCTCAAGAACGCCTGGAAGGCCCCACTCGACTGGAATTGAGCGATCCAATGCGACGCGTCTGCCTGTTTGTCGAACGCCTGTCTCTCGTCGGCTGGCTGGGGATGGGAATCATGTTTCTCGCCCTGCTGATGTCGCTCCGCGGTTCGCCACTGTTTTCGACCGAAACGAAAGACAATCATCCGAGGGTTCTGTTCCCCGCCTATTACACCCTGGAGTTCACCCTGCTCGGAATGGCGGCGGTGTCGGGACTGGGGAGGTACCTCACCGCTCGTGGAGATGCCTGGAGCGGACCGGCGAAAACGAATGCGACCAAGAATGGGGCCACCCAGAATCATAGGACTCAGGGTGGGGACACCCATAATCCACTGGCGGGAAGTCGCCGGCGGGGGGCGACCGTCACCTGGGTCGTCACGCTGTGCGCGCTGTGTCTGGCGGTGGGTGAGTACTTTGTCGTCTACCAGCCACTCGCGGCGATGCTGGGACGTCCCCCGTACCCGCAGCAGTTTCAGTTGCTGCACGAGATGTCGCGCTGGATCAACACGGCGATTCTGCTGCTGACGGCGGTTGGAGCGACGCGGTCACTCTGGTGCGTCGATGTCGCGCCGGGTGGCGAATCATGAGTCGTGTCCCCAGACCCCATCCGGCTCGCCCGGATGGTGAATGAGATCGGTAGCTAGAAAAATGGTCTCCTTCCTCGATCAAGACCCCATCCATCTCGTGTGGATTGGTGAATGAGATCCTCGCTCTGTCAGACAAGATCGACGTCAATTGAATCCCGTCCGAATCCCACAGCGATTGGTCGCAAATCGTCGCAGTTCCGATTCGCGGGAACCACAACCGGAGAGTCGCCGCGGAGCGTCGTCGCTACAAAACCGACAGCCCCAAGGAGGCAGGGGTCTCGGACTCGAAATGTCTCAATTCGTGCCGCTCACGGTATAATTCCGATTCCTCCAATCGAGCCTGCCATCATGCCACGCACCGCCCTCACTTGCCAAACCTCGGTTCATCACACTGCTCGACTCAGGCGGTCGTTACTGGCACACTGTGTCGCGGCGTTCGCGCTTTGCGTTTCGTCCGCAGCGGCCGCCGACGACGGATGGGTTGTGCGCACGATCGCCGGGAATGGCCAGCAGGTGTACTTGGGCGATGGCGGGCTGGCCGTGGAGGCGGCGGTTTCGGGACCGTTTGGGGTCGTGGTGGGGCCGGACCAGGGAATCTATGTGTGCGAGATCGGAAATCACGTCGTCCGGCGGATTGACTCTTCGACTCTAACGATCTCAACCGTCGCGGGGCGCGGAAAGAAAGGTTACGCCGGCGATGGTGGCCTCGCGACCGACGCCCTCTGCAACGAACCGTACGAGGTTCGATTTGACGCCGACGGAAACATGTATTTCGTCGAAATGCAGAATCATCTGGTCCGTCTCGTGGATGCGAAGACGCGCATCATCAGCACAGTCGCGGGAACGGGGACTGCGGGCTTCTCAGGCGATGGAGGCCCCGCCCGGCAGGCGACGTTGAAGTCTCCGCATTCGATCGCGCTGGACGGAGTGGGAGGGCTGTATATCGCCGACATTGGCAACCATCGCGTTCGGAAAGTCGATTTGAAGAGTGGCCGGATCGACACTGTGAGCGGGACCGGGGCACGGGCCAAGACCTCGGACGGCGCTTCGTGGAAGGGAACCGCTCTGGATGGCCCCCGAGCGCTCGATTTCGCCAACGAGACCACGTTGTGGCTGGCGCTGCGGGAGGGCAACGCCGTCTATCAGGTGGATCTGACAAAAAACAAAATGCGGCATGTCGCCGGCACGGGGAAGTCGGGATACGCGGGAGACGGTGGCCCGGCGCAGACCGCGCTGCTTGCTGGTCCCAAGGGGATCGCGGTCGGACCCGAGGGAGACGTCTACCTCGCCGACACCGAGAGCCACACGATTCGGGTAATCAACGCCGAGACGGGAATCATTGACACGATCGTGGGTACGGGGAAAGCGGGCGACGGCCCGGACGGAGCGGGGAAGTCGTGCCAGCTCGGTCGGCCACATGGCGTCTTCGTCGACCGGGAGGGCCGGGTCTACATCGGCGACAGCGACAACCACAAAGTGCGGCTCGCGACACGTGGGAAATAGTTACCCACTCGAAGCGAGTCTCTCTAACCGCTTCCCGACTGAGTTTCGTGATCGCTTATGACCAGAGCATTCCTGGGTGCGCTCAGTACCGCCCGCAGTTCCAAATACAATGCTGCGGATATGTCGACAGAATGGTGTTGAAAGATGGTCCGGAGCGTCTCGTCGACGGGTGAATGCGTGACGACGGAAATGGCCGCGGCCGCGATTGCGGGGGACCGGCTCATACCCGCTCCGCAGCAGACTAGCGTTGGCACATTGCGACGGATCAGGTTGGCGACCCCGTCGATTGCCAGACGCAGCACATTCCGGTTGTTGCCTGCACCGTCGAGAAGTGGAAATCGAAGGGAGATCAGTTCACGCGGCGGCTGAATTGCCGCCTCTTCCATCGCCAACTGAACGATGGCTTCGATTCCCAATTCGAGGATCGTGCGGAACTCTCGTCCGTCGTTGGCGTGTCCGATCCAGATTGGATAGGGGGTGAGCGAGCGCATGCAGGAGCAATTCTCGAATGGCGAAAATCGGTCTTTGGGTGGCAACCGATCCGAGTTCCACAGAAGCGACCCGTACTCGGCAAATGGGCCGTTGAGTTTTTGGACAGGATGAAAGGGATGAAGAGGATGGACAGGATTGCTGAGGCGACCGTCGATCGCGGGGACTGGGAGTTTTTCGATTTCAGCCACTTATCCAGAGAGCAGGAATGGCGAGCAACTCCATCCTGTTCATCTCTTTCATCCTCTTCATCCTGTCAAATTCGTTGCGTCTGTCGTACACACTCTCAGAGCCGCACAACCACACTCCGCAGTTCGGTCAGAATTCTTCAACGGACCGCTTCGGGGCGAGGATCACCCGAATCCCAACCACAATGTCCGTCGACACTCGCACGGCCGACGCGCTTCGTTCGCTGGACGTTGCACCCAAAGAATGGTGACACCCAGAATCCACTGGCGGAAGGACGTAGGTGGGGGGCGACCGTCACCTGGGGCGTCACGCTGTTCGCGCTGTGTCTGACGGTGGGTGACCACATTGTCGTCTTCCAGCCACTCGCGGCGATGTTCATTGTCCTCGGAATCGTGAGTCGTCGTGCTCTGTTGAACTTCAGGATTTCAACAACCGGAATTCGCAGGGGCGTTTGCAACGGGGCCGTTTCACATTCCCAGGGGTAAAATGGTTTGTCGCCAACGTCTCAAAGCGGGTCGCGTGGAGACGACACGAACGGCCAGCGCGGCGCCCGACTCCCGCTACTTCAGCGCGTCGGTGGGAATGTCGATCGACCAGACCTCGCTGCTCAGGGGTTGCGCATGCCCCCCCGCGATCCACAGCCGATCCTGAAACACGTACGCCGAGTGTTCGTGACGTTCTTTCCAGCGGGTTCCGGTCTTCAGTTCGTTCCACGACTTGCCATCCCGCGAATACCAGACGTCCCCCCAGTTCTTCGAGGGATTGTTCGACCAGCCTCCCAAAACCCACATGCGGTCGCGATAGGTAACTGACGAAAACCACAACCGGGGTGACCAGGGAGCCTCGGCGGTTTCTTTGACCCAGGTTTTCCCGTCGGCGGAACTCCAGACGTCGTTCACCGCGTGGTATTTCGGGACGTAATTCCCACCCCCCATCACATACATCCGGTCGTTGAGTACGACCGCCTGGTGATACGCCCGGGGAGACCAGCCGGCGTTGTCGGTCACCAGTTCCCAGTTCTTCCCATCGCTTGACGACCAGACATCGTTCTTCGCGCTGGTATCGTCGCCGAAGTAGTAGTTTTCGGTCCCCCCCAGAATCCACATCTTTCCCTGGAAGACGACTGCGACAGCGGCAATGCGGGGTGTCCAGCCCGCCTTGTCGGTCACTTGTTCCCACTGCTCGCCGTCGCGAGTGGACCAGACCTCGGCGCTCGCCGAGTGTCCTGGGAGACGTCCGTTGTACCAGCCCCCCATCAGCCACATGCGATCGCCAAACACCAGCGTCATCGGCAGGTCACTGTGTTTCCAGGGAGCTTCCCCGGGGGACTGTTTCCACGTCTTGCCGTCGGCGCTGCTCCAGACGTCGCGTGGCGGAGCCTGAAACGAATCGAACCAGCCTCCCAGAACCCAGAGTCGATCGCGAAAGACCGCCTCCCCCTGCGAGTCACGCGGTCGCCACCCCGCTTCACCCGTGACCTTCACCCAATTCAAAGGCTCGGCAGCGTCGCCGTCACGTGCGAATTGGGACAGACACAGCGCAGTCACAAACGTGGTCAGAAGGAAAAAGCCCACACGGGCATTCGTTGAACGGGTCATCATGTCGACTCCGGAAGAAGACCACAGCGGATTCTCACAAGACGCGGACCGCGATGATTGCCGAACGGAGTCCAAATCGCAATCGGAACTGTGGTACTACCCGGTGCGAAACGAGTGCAAACGCGGTATACTCCTCTGCGGGTTGACGTCGCAACAGGATCCCCTTGTGGTCCATTCACCAGACCGCACGGTGTGGAACGAGCCTCTCGGCAATCCAGATTCCAGGGTGTGACTCCGCCGCCTGAACATCCCCCCTCTTTCCCATCGACGAACATGGTCCGACATCTGATCACGATTGACGATCTGTCTGAGGGAGAAATTCAGGCGATCTTCCGGTTGGCCGACGAGTTCCTCAAAGATCTGGCAACCGCAGAGACTCCGCACCGCATTCGCGGTCGGAAAAACCTGGCGGGGGATTTCATTCTCGCGACGCTGTTCTACGAGGCGAGTACTCGCACGCGGTTTTCGTTCGAGTCGGCGATGTATCGGCTCGGGGGACTGATTCTGTCGTCGGCCGACCCGAAAACCACCTCGGCGGCCAAAGGAGAGACAATCGCCGACACGGTCCGCGTGTTGCAGAACTACGCCGACGTGATCGCGATCCGTCATCCGTGTGAAGGAGCGGTCCGCGTCGCCGCCGACTATGCCGACGTGCCGATCATCAATGCGGGGGATGGTGGTCACGAACACCCGACGCAGACGTTATGCGACCTCTACACCCTGCAACGCGAAAAGGGGACGTTACGCGATCTGAACGTGCTGCTCTGGGGCGATTTGCGCAATGGCCGCACTGTTCATTCACTGGTCTACGGGCTCGCCCGGTTCGGTGCCCGCATCATCCCGATGCCCGCGGAGGGATTCGGATTGCCCGAGCATGTCACCCGCCGGCTGCTCCGCGATTACGATTGCACCCCGCTCACCAACGACGAAGTGGTGAAGGCCCGTGGCGACAAGTTTCCGGTCGACGCAGTCTATGTGACGCCGGAAAAGCCGCACCAACGGTCGTTGTTTTCCGATGTCCCCGAAAAAGGCTCGGAAATTCTGGGCGTCCGGCTTCCTCCCAACGCGCTCGCCAAGATCGACGCCTGTTACGTCACCCGTTTGCAGCGCGAACGGCTCGCAGACGGAACCGTGGTCGATTCGTCGTATCCGGTGATTGACGCGGCGTTTCTGAAAGATCGTCGGTACAAGTCGAGCAGCGTCATGCATCCGCTCCCCCGGGTCGAAGAACTTGGGTACGACCTCGACAACGACGAGCGGGCGGTGTACTTCAAGCAGGCGGCGTACGGCGTTCCGGTGCGAATGGCGCTGATCGCGGCGCTGCTGAAGATCCGCCCCGAGCTGCTGGCCGGCCCCGCGCCGACGAAGAAGCATCTTCCCTACACCAAGGGGACCATGGCGTGCGAGAACACCAAGTGTGTCACGGGACTGGCTTCGGAACAGCGCTATCTCAAGTCGCACTTTCTGATCATTTCGGAAGAAGTCCGGCTGCTCGCGCGCTGTCAATATTGCGAACACGAAATGATCCCCGAATTTGTGGGGCGTCAGTCGACTCACAAATTCGAACCAAATCGCACCCGCTGGGAGACGATTCCCGACGACATTCTGCTGTTCGCCGACGAAGAGTCGGCACTGCGGTTTGGCTGTTCTCCGTACAAGAAGAAAGGGTCGGCGTGAACGGTCGTGGGCGCACGCTTCCTGCTGATCGACGGGTACAACCTGCTGCATGCGGCGGGACTCGCCCTGACGCGTTATCGGCAGGGGGAGATGCAGCGTCGACGTGAACGACTGCTGCGCGATGTGGCGGAAAAGCTGACATTCGCCGAGCGGGCGAGGGCGACGGTGATTTTCGACGCCCGCGATCCAACGGTCGATCGCCCGCATCGCACGATCTACGCAGGACTGCGGGTGATCTTCGCCCGGCCTGAAGGGGACGCCGACGTGGTGATCACGAAATGGCTGGAGGCCCATCAGGCTCCCCGGCATGTGACGTTGGTGTCGAGTGACCGCGAGTTACAGCGCGGTGCCCGGCGGGTGGGAGCGCAGTTTCTGGAGAGTCGTGACTTCCTGGAGGAGCTGCGACGGCGACAGGAACAGTCCGCGACCACGGCGAAGTCGGATGACGCCAAGCCGGTCGACGGATTGACCCCGGAAGAGGCCGCGTTGTGGGCGCATTACTTTGGGGATCTGCAGTCGGCGGGACTGGAAGAGCTGTTGCGTGAGACTCGGCGGGAACGGCCCGATCGAAAACCTAACAACGTTGAGCCGACCGAGGACGATTCGGCTCGGGGACCGGAAACGGGAACCGCGCCCGCCGATACCGCAGCACATCCATCGAAATCGCAAAGTCCGGCCAACAACTCTGACCCGGGACTCGTATCAGCCCATGGTCGGCGAAAACCACGGGGAAACGCTTCGCGGTCTCCGCCGGGTGACAAACCAACGGTCGACAGTGATCTGGCGTTCTGGTTGCGAGAATTTGGGGATCTGTCCGAGTTGTGGAAACTGGACGATTGACCTGAATTGGCGCTGGAAGAACTCGAGCGCTGGCTGCGGGAATTCGAGGCGGACTCGGATTGAATCGCAAACAGGGCTGGATTCAACGCCCGGTCGTGGTATTCTATGGACAGGTGTTTCCTCAGCCCATGTGGGTGAGGAACTCAAGTCGCGGAAGGTGATTCTGATGCCTGTGGTCCTCATGAGCGAGCAAAACGTCGAAACTCCCGTTGTCGAGGCGGAACTGCCGAAATCCAAGTCGTTGTTCGAGGATTCCGAGCTGGTGGCGAAGTCGCACGTCGATGCCAAGGCGATGGAGGAATTTGCCTACCGACCCGTTCCCCCGTTGGCCCCAATCTCAATGTTTTTGGGGATTTGTGCCATCGCGGGATTCCTGGGAGTTCCCGCATTGGCGATTGGCATCATCGGGAGTTTGTGCGGTCTGCTGGCGATGTGGCAGATTCGGCGGTCGGAAGGGGCGCTCGGTGGGGCGCTGATCGCGAAGTTGGGGTTGGGTTTGTCGTTGGCGCTGACTTTGGGGGCGGGGGGTTACCATGGGTTCACCTACGCGACCGAAGTTCCCGAGGGGCATCAGCGGGTGACGTTTTCGTGGCTGTCGAAACAGGAGATGACGATTGAGGGGAATGACGTGTTGCTCCCCCCGGAAGTCATCGAGATGAAGGAAAAGCCCATCTTCATCAAGGGTTACATGGTTCCGAGTCGGCAGCGGGAGGGACTCAAGGAATTCGTGCTGGTGAAAGACACGGGGGACTGCTGCTTTGGCAAGCAACCCAAACTGACCGATATGATTGTAGTCCACATGAAGGATGGTTTGCGGGTGAAATACCGCGAACAGCAACTCGTTTCGGTCGCCGGCGTCTTCCACATCGCGGGAATTCACAAGGCGGGCGACATCGTCGGGTTGTACACACTCGACGCGACCCATTTTGAGTAGGATGCTGCCGTGAACCTTCGCCCGACGCTGATTCGATCGTTGTCGATCTGTCTCCTGAGTCTGGCGATGTGTGGCTGCCAGGAAAGCGGGACCAATCCGCGTCCTGTCTCTCAAGGAGGTTCGCCGTCGGCGTCAGAGCCTGAAAAGGGATCCGATCGGGCTCTGAACCAGCCCCCGGAGGATTTCGGGACTGAACAGACAGTGGCCGGGCAAGAGCCGACGGATTCGGAGGCGACCGAACGCACATCCGAATCCAATCCGATCGCACTGACATCGGGCGAGTCTGTGGCAAAAGCGGAACCTGCCGGGACTGGTTCGTTGCCCGCATCGGAGAACGATCCGGCAGGAACAAAGTCCGCATCGGCGGAGTCGAAATCGGCGGGCCAGGCAACCGGTGTCGCCAGCCAAACGACGACTGCCGCAGTCGGGGGCCAGGTGGCGGAGACAAATCCAACACGACAATTTCGCGCGGAAGGGCCGCACGGTGCCTTGCGAATCACCTACGACGATCTGGACCTGCTCAAGCTGCTGCAAATGGATCCGGTCACCCCCGACTGTGTCGAGAAAATGCCGGCATGGCTGCGGGCGCTCGACGGAAAGCCGGTTCGGCTCCGGGGCTTTATGAAGCCTGACGTGCTGAACGAGGGGATTCGCCGATTCCTTTTTGTGAAAGATACTGGGCTTTGCTGCTTTGGGCCGGCGGGGAAAATTTATGATCTGATTGAAGTGACCCTCAAGAAGGGGACGTCGACCAAGTACATTGAGCTGCGGCCGTTCGACGTGGTGGGGACGTTCCGGATTCACGTCGAGTACCTGGACGACGTGAAAGAAGTCTACGAACTGTTCCATATCGACGACGCCGAGATCATCCAGAAGTAGCCGGGGCCGGCTGGCCCGTTGATCCACACGGAGGTGGAAGTGCTGTTTACGCGAACAATCCGTCGCAAGCTGTTGCTGGGGGTCGGCATGGTTCTCGCCATGCTGCTGTTCCTGTCGGCGGGGAGTCTATTGGGGCTGGCGTCGTATCGTCGGTCCATTCGGGAATTGGAATTCGAAATCAGCGAGGCTCCGCAAAAGGCCCAACTGATCGAGGCGATTGGCCGGCTGCAGTTGCCCGTTCGGCACTCGCCGCGGGGCGATGTAGTGAAAGCCCGGGTCCAGCACGAACTGCTGCTCGAACAGATTGCCGCCGTCAAGGAGTCGCTGGAAGAGTTTCACCGGCGGTGTGCGAACCTTCCCTCGGGACCGGATTTCCAGCGTCAGTTCGCGGTTTTGTATCCCATCCTCGCGGGACTGGATGAACAGATTCTGGCTCTGGAGGCGCGGTCGGAAGGACTTCGTGAACTGGAGGGACGTGCCGACGTCGTAGCCGAGGTGCAGGCCCGATCGGTCGACATGCTGTCGCAGGTGGTGGAGCTACCCGATCCGGTGGATGGGCCGGCGAATTCGCTCGCGCGGGCAAAGGGGGTCTATCGCAGCGCGCTGATCGCGGTCGCGGTCAGTTCCACCATTTGCCTGGTGCTGTTTCTATCCCTATTACGGCAAGGCTATGTCTGGATCTTCGACCCGATCCGCAAGCTGCATCAGGGGGCGCTACGGGTCGCGCATGGAGACTTCGACTATCGAGTGACGTTGAAGACCCGCGACGAAATGGCGGAACTTGCCGAGGCGTTCAATCAGATGACCGCCCGCTTCCAGGAAATCGCGGGGGATCTTGATCGCCAGGTGCAGGAACGAAGCCGACAGCTTGTGCGGTCGGAACGGCTCGCGGGGGTCGGGTTCCTGGCCGCCGGTGTCGCGCATGAGATCAACAACCCCCTGTCGGCGGTCGCGATGGCGGCCGAGTCGCTCGAAAATCGGATCGACGCCGTCCTGGGGGCGCTCCCCACTGGCGACGCAGGCATCGTTCGGCAGTATTTGCAGCTTATCCAGAACGAGTCATTCCGCTGCAAGCAGATCACCGAACGGTTGCTCGATTTCTCGCGGGGACGTGACGCGGTCCGTGAAAACACTGACCTGACGCACATCGTGACCGAGGTACTCGCCATGGTGAAGTACCTGGGAAAATATCGCGACAAGACGATCGAATTTCCTGAGACTCCCGCCTGCTTCGCCGAGGTCAATGGCCCGGAGATTAAACAGGTGGTGTTGAATCTGGTGGCGAACGGACTGGACGCGATGCGACCGGGGGGGCGGATGGAAGTGCGACTGATCGAGCAGACGGATCACGTGGTGTTGGAATTCCGGGACGACGGCTGTGGGATGAGCCCGGAGGTGATGGATCACATGTTCGAGCCGTTCTATACCAGTAAGCAGGCGGGCCAGGGAACCGGGCTGGGGTTATCGATCAGCCATCGCATCATCAACCAGCACGGCGGAACGATCTCAGCAGCGAGCCCTGGACCGGGTCTGGGCAGCACGTTTTCGGTCCGCGTGCCCAGGCGTGCCAGCGAGCAACGAGCGGCAGCGTGAGCAATCGCGCACTCGACACGAAACCCACCGAGCCTGAAGCGTAAGCGAAGCGAAGAAGCGACATCATGCCCCAACCCCTCGCCTACTTCATCACCTTCACCGCCTACGGCGTCTGGCTCCACGGTCGCGAAATCGGATCCGTCGACAAGCAGCACAATGAACCCGGAACTCCATTCCTCCCGCCGGACCCGATTCAAGAAGCGCAGATGCGCGCCAATATGCGGGAAACAGCCTACATTCTTGACACGCATCGTCGACAAATCATCCTGAAAACCATACAGGAAGTCGCCATGCACCGGAAATGGCACCTACTGGCGTGTCATATCCGCACCACCCACGTACACGTGGTCGTGACAGCCGACACCAATCCCGAGAAGGTCATGTCCGACTTCAAGGCCTATGCCAGTCGGCGACTCAAAGAGCAACTGGGCGAAGCGGCTGACTGCAAACGCTGGACCCAGCACGGCAGCACGCGCTACTTGTGGAACGAAGAGAGCGTCGCGGCGGCGGTGGCGTACACGTTGCACGGCCAAGGTGAACCCTTGGATGTGTTTGATGGGAGATCTGGGCCAAGTTTCTTCGCTGACGCTTCAGGCTCTTAGTTCGCAATCCGGTTGTAGGTGAACTGCACACCCCTGGCGAAGCCGGCACCTTTCGGGAGTTCTCGCAGTCCCCCCTTCAGTTCTTCCGCAGTGAAGAGCCGGGTGATGCGATCTGTCACCTGGAGAATCACGTACCCCCCTTCGCGTGTTTCCAAAAGGAACGCGGCGTAGGTTTCGGGGTCGTACTCACCCGACACCGAATCGCGATGCAGGAGCAGACCGCTCCCCGCCTTGCTGTCGGGAATCTCGGCGGAATCGAGCCCTTTTGCCCAGCGCTGCGCCTGGTCGACGTCAATCTCCCACACTTTCATGTCAATCGCCTGGAGTGCCGTGCTGACGGAACCATCGCGCGATTTGTGCTCAATCGCCATCAGATCGACACCGTTCTGTTTCATCCATTCGCCCAATTCCGCGGAACCCGCCGCTGTGCGTTCTTCGCGAATGCTCTTCGGCCAGCCCGGTGTCGCGCCGGTGTCGAGATCCATAAACAGCGTGCGATAGCGGGCGGTCTCTCCCGGGGGAGACAATACCATTCCCGCGACTCCCCCTTCGATCGTGGGATTCTTCCCCAATCCCGGTTCCGGGAGCGGCTCTTCCTTCCACTTTGGCAAACCGACTTGCTGGTGTTCCTTGTCGGAAACGAACGTCCCTGCATTCTTCTCCCACCATTCCTGCCAGCGTATCGACTGATCCCGAAACAGGCGGACCTGGAGCGCCTTGCCGCGCGGATCCCGCCGCAAATGGACTTGGAACAATCGCCAATCATCGAAATCGTGGCGGGTCAGTTTGTGGAGAGCGCCGAGGATCTCGCGCACCGACCGACCAAACCCAAAGTCCATTCCGCGGTTCTCTTCATTGAGGTCGTTCTCCTGCATGAACTTCAGAAGGTCGTCGTCGTCGACGGTCATGCCAAAATCGCTGTTGGCCGGAACCAGCGTTTTGGGAATCGCGCGAATCAACGCGGGGACGGCACGGGGATCGCCGATCGCACGCAGCACGAACCCCAGTTGCCTAAGCATCTGGTCATCGGTCGTGCGATCGAGTTCTGCACAAATCGCGGGAACCGCCTCGGCACCGATGCCGGCGAGTTCCTGCAAGCGGGCGCACCAGAGGGGCGTGTCGGCGGTGAATTTGAGCGTCCGCAATTCGACGAGAATTTCTGTTGCCCGGTCGTCTGCCGCTTCGATTGCGACGTCTTGCAGCGCGATACGCCGATCGCCGCGTTGAGCCAGCGGTTCGACCGCGTCGAACGGCGGTGCCCCCTGGAACAATAGAACGACTGTCGACAGCAGGATCGCGGGAGGAGGCATCGTGAAACACCAGGCGATGGCGGAAGTGAGTCCGTACGATAAAGAGACGCCGGCTGGGGACGAAATTGTCTAGACTCCGCGCGGTCCGCGTTGAGTCATTTTGATGGAGTTCAAACTCCCGCTTCCTCACGGGCGCCGCTCCCTGAATTTGTCTCGTTTCCGGCCGTGCGAGGTATAGACTCGAAACGCTGGAAAACGCGCCAATGAGCCCGAGCTGCGTCAACACCTCGTTTTCACCGCTTAACAGGGCTACTGCGGATGTCGCGCGGCAGGTGCGATTGGGGGAGGGTAGTGTGGATTTTAATCCACTTGACACTCCCGTACGGCCCGTTCTTCTCACCGCACGGCGCGGAACGCTACTCCAACAGAAAAGGCTCGTGCGAAACGCTTGAAGGGAGTCGCCTGGAATAAATTCCACGCTAAGGAGACCCAAAGAAAAAATGAAGCCGGGAGACGCAGGATCGGTGGGGCAGGGACCGAAACGCATCATCAACCGGCTTCAATCACATTCTAGCAGCGGTGGCGTGGATTACAACAACCACGTCCACCGATTTGCCAGATTACTCCAAAATAATCTCCTTGACCGTCATTCCGCCGGGAATCATGGGCAGAACCTGTTCCTGATACGGGCACACGACATCCAGCAGGAATGGGCCGGGGGTCGAAATCATCTCGGCGATCGCCGCCGGCAGTTCCTTTTTCGAACGGACCTGACGCGACTGAACCCCATAACCCGCCGCGATCTGCGTGAAATTCGGGTATGTGACCCCAATCTCTCCCGAACCTTGACCCCGGGCTTCGGGATGATCCACCGGGCCAAGGTACGTGTGCGCCCGGTTCCCTGCGTGGAACCGGTCTTCCCACTGGACCACCATCCCCAGGTGCTGATTGTTCAACACGAACATCTTCACCGGCAGTTTTTCGCAAACCAGTGTCGCCAGTTCCTGGATATTCATCTGGAACGAGCCGTCGCCATCAATGTCAATGCACAGCTTCCCGGGGTGGGCCGCCTGCACCCCCATGGCGGCGGGCAACCCAAATCCCATCGCCCCCAGTCCCGAACTGCTCATCCAATGTCGCGGCTTGTCGAACTTATAGAACTGGGCCGACCACATTTGGTGCTGACCCACCCCCACGGCGATAAAGGTGTCTCTGCTCGCAGTCTGGCGGTGCAGTTCCTCAATCGCCGCCTGAGGCAGAATCGAATCGTTCCCCGGATCGCGGTAACTGAAGGGGTGCGCCGTTCGCCATTGGTTGATCTGCTTCCACCAGTCGTCGATCTCGGGGAGATCGTCGTCGGTGATCGTCTCGTTCAGCGCCTGCAACACCTCGCGGAGGTCGGCGATCACCGGAATGTGCGCCTCCTTGTTCTTGTGGATCTCCGACGGATCGGAATCGACATGCACAATCTTTCCGTGTGTCGCGAATTCCGACACCTTGCCGGTCACGCGGTCATCAAATCGCACGCCGAACGCCAGCAGCAGGTCGGCGTCGTTGACCGCGTAGTTGGCGTAGGCCGACCCGTGCATTCCCAGCATGTCGAGCGATTGCGGGTCACTCCCCGGAAACGCCCCCAGCCCCATCAACGTCATCGTGACGGGAATCTTGGTGCGCTTGGCGAATTCGGTCAGCTCGGCCGACGCGTCGCTGTTGATCGCGCCGCCCCCTGCGTAAATGATTGGCTTATGCGACCGCTTGATGGCGGCGAGAATCTGCTTGATCTGCGCCATGTTCACGGGGCGCGGCTCGGGACGGTAGCCGGGAAGCTGAATCGGCGGATCGTAGTCTACAACCTCGGTCGTCTTCTCGAGTTGCACATCCTTCGGGAAGTCGATTAACACCGGGCCCGGCCGGCCGCTGCGGGCGATGTAGAACGCCTCTTTCACCACGCGGGGAATGTCTTCAAACCGCGTGATCAGGTAATGATGCTTCGTGATCGCGCGACAAACTTCGACGATGGGCGTTTCCTGAAACGCATCGGTTCCAATGAACTTTCGCGACACCTGGCCGGTGATCGCCACCAGCGGGCAACTGTCCATCTTGGCGTCGGCGAGTCCGGTGACGAGGTTCGTCGCCCCCGGACCGCTGGTCGCCATGCAGACGCCGACTTTGCCTGTCGACCGCGCGTATCCCTCGGCGGCGAAGACACCCCCCTGTTCGTGCCGGGGAAGAATGGTCCGGACTTCGTCACGTCGGTACGTCAGCGCCTGGTGCAGCGGCATGCTGGCACCACCGGGATAGGCAAATACCGTTTCCACGCCCTGCCGGATCATGGCTTCGACAAGAATGTCGGCCCCGTTGGTGACAGTGTGGGTGGTTCGCGGTTTCGATTCGACGGACACGGGAGTTTCTCGAAAAAGAAGAGGGAGGAGCCCAGCCAGAAGACAACGCCAGGGTGCGGGGGGTTCACAGGGAATGGTGGAAGTGAAAGAAATCCAAGCAGGCCCGACAAAACGGCCGGCTACTTGACCGACTTGACTTCAACCAGGAAATGCAATGTCGAGTTGGGGGGAATAATCCCCTGACCGTTGGGACCGTAACCCAGTTTCGCGGGGATGATCAGCTCGATCATGCCCCCTTCGGCACAATACGGAATCCCTTCCCGCCACCCTTCCACCACCTTGCTGAGAGGGAACGAAGTCGGTTTGCCTCGCTTGTAACTGCTGTCGAATTCCTTCCCGTTGTTCAGCCAGCCGCGGTAGTGTGCTTCGACTGTATTGAGCACAGTGGGCTTCTTGCCCTCACCCACACGCAAAATCCGGTACTTCAGTCCGGTTTTGGTCGTGGAGAATTCCTTCGAGGCATCGTCGTCGATCGGCCCGGCACCGCTGGGGAGCTTGGGGAACTCGATCGGCCCCTCGTCGTCGGAGGTCGCGTCGGGCGTCTCTGCGGGGGCGACTGGAATCGGCATCGGTTTCGGCGGAGCGCTCTCCGGAGCGCAACCCGTCGCCAGCAACAGCCCTACGACGACAAATCGAGCTGCGCAGAGCGATTGACGTACAGAGGCGGAAAGCCGACTGGGTCGCGAGGAAACTGACGCCACGAGAGGAATCTCAAGTCAGAGGCTGTGAAAGCGGAAATCACGGTGCAGTAAAGGATAAGGTTGGAATTGGGGGAATTCAAGGCGGGGGGACGTGGGGGGGGGGCTTTGATCGATACCGAATCGCTGAAGGGCGGGTGCCGACCGACCCTGTCGCGGGACGGACGAACCCACAAACCCGAAAGCGGCTCCCGAAGCCCCATCGCACGGAAGTTTCATGGACTGAGTCTTCCAACCGTTCCGCCCTAAGTTTGTTGAACAATCAGCTTCGGTCACGGCGAGTTGATGCGGTCGAATGGGCAGCAGTCCGGGGTCGCACTCGGTACAGTTCTGTATCGGAAGAAATGAAGGTGTTTGCGGCAAGCCGCGATACCCACTGCGGGCAGGCTGTTCACGCAAGCGACAACAATCTCCGTTCAACCCTCACACGAGATACGCCATGAGATTTCGCGAGTTGTTGATCACGTCACTGATTCTGGTCGGGAACCTTCCCAATTCGGATGGATTCCATGGAAAGCGCGCTGCCGCCAGCGATCGCCCGGCACGTGTGAACTTCGCGGGTCATGGTGAACTGGTTTCCGCTGTCGCGTTGACGCGTGACGGCAAGACGCTTGTTTCTGGCAGTTGGGATCATACGGTCAAAATCTGGGACGTCGAAACCAGGAAAGAAAAGGCCGAGCTTCGGGGACATCAGGAACCAGTCACGTCGGTCGCAATTAGCCCCGACGCCGGGTTGCTGGCGACCGCCAGCACGGACCGAACCGTCAGGATCTGGAATGTCGCGAAGGGAACCGCGAGCGCAGTCCTGCGCGGCCATCGCGCCGCCGTGTATTCTGTCGCCTTCAGTCCGGATGGTGAGACTTTGGTCTCCGGGAGCTATGACGGCACGGTCAAGCTGTGGAAAGTCGCCTCCAGAAGTGAGCTCGCGACGCTGGAAAGTGATGGCGGACCTGTGTATTCCGTCGCGTTCGCACCCGATGGGAAATCGATCGCATCGGGCCATTTCGAAACCAACATCAGACTTTGGGAAACGCAGACCGGCAAGTGCACCGGCACGTTGAGCGGACATGCGCATTTCGTCTGGTCTTTGGCATTCGCCGCGAATGGAAAACTTCTGGCTTCGGGAAGCGGAAACAGGACCGAGAAGCCAGGTGGGAGGTCGGTCGAGGGATCCGGACAAGGGGACGTGAAAGTTTGGGATCTCGCCTCCCAGAAGGAAATTTTTTCCCATTCGTTTCCCGATCGGCTCGTCCGATGCGTCGCCTTGGCCGCGGATTGCAGGACGCTCGCGGTTTGTGGACACGATGCTGTCGTCAGAATCTGGGATTCCGCCGCCGGAAAACTGGAAACTGAATGGGATAGCCAGGGAGGGCGGGTTGGGTGTGTCGCGTTTGACAACACGGGAAAGACGCTCGTTGCAGGATGTGACGACTCGACGATTGGCCTGTGGGATTTCGCGCCACCTTCGAACGAACCGCCACAACTCTGGAGGGCGTCCGCCGAGAAGCAAAATGGGGAAATTGTCATTCAGATTTGTCGTCCCGAATACCTGACGCCGCGGCAGGCGGTCGCTGCCGAGGGAATGAAGTGGCGGTACCTGAAACCGGTTGCGATGGGCGAGTCGATTCGCGCGTTCGACGTCCACGGGAAACGTGTGGATTCGGGCGAGTTACTCAAGTCGCTTGAGAAGCCCAAGGGAGTGGCTGTGTTCGTAAGGTTCTACGACCGGCTGCTCGACCCGGATCCGACCTACCTGGAGATGCTGCGTGAAGGAACAATCATCTTTGTTGTTTCGGCCGATGCGATCGCCGACCCGATCCCTTGAACGAAACCCTGTTCGGAGGCCACAAAATGAGACCGCAGCCATTGATTTGTGTACGGGATGTCGAAGCAAGCATCCGGTGGTCAAGAAGAAACCGCTCCCGAAAAGGCCACCGATCCCGTCTGTGATGATGGAACTGCTATCGCAACTCGGCGGCTACAACAACCGAGCCACCGAATTCCCCGTCGGACCCCAACCAATCTGGGTCGGAATTCGAAGAATGACCGACTTTGCCGTCGACTGGATCGCGTTCGGTCCAGACGATTGGCGCAGTTGTGTGTAAACAGCAGGGGTTGCAAAAACGAACCCAGTCCCTCACCGTGGAGTGATCTTCGACCGTCTCATCCCCTACGCATCGCACCCCGCCATGGCGCTTTCCTCCTTCCGCCGCACACTCGACAGCGCGGCTGACCTCGCGGCCCTCATCGGTACACCCAGCGAACTGGCGATCAAAAAGGAGCGGATGGAACTCGATCAGCACATGCGGACGTTTCTCGCTGAGAGTCCATTCGTCCTGGTGGGAACCGTGGGACGCGACGGCAGGCTCGACGTCTCACCGCGTGGCGACGCCCCGGGGATCGCCACGGTCATCGATTCCAAGACCCTGGTGATTCCCGAGCGGGCGGGAAATCGGCGGGCCGACAGTCTGCGGAATATCATTGAAACTGGGCGGGTCGGGCTGCTGTTTATGCGACCTGGAACAGCCGAGACGCTACGGGTGAACGGGCGGGCCTGTGTAATGCGTGACGAAGAATTTCTTGTTCCGCTGACGGTGCAGGGCAAGACACCACAAGTCGCGATCGGCGTGGAAATCGAAGAGTGCTTTCTGCAATGTGGCAAAGCGCTGATCCGTTCGAAACTGTGGGAGGGTTTAACGTCGTCGTGTCCTTCGGCGCTCCCCGATTTCGCCCAGATCCTCGCCGATCAGACCCAGATTGACGGACAGACTGCCGAGACCCTGAGAGTGCATATTGAGGAATCGTATACCAATCGGTTGTACTAGAATCCGCAGCACTGAAAGTGTGTGGGTTACGCCGAGCCGCGCCCGTCAGGAAGCGGAATCAAACTCCCGCTTCCTGACGGGCGCGGCTCCATCAAAATGTCTCAACGCGGACCGCACGGAATACAACTCAGTCGCGATCGCGCACTGGACAGGTTTCCTGTGGGTGACTAACGTTTCCTGAAGAATCTGTTTCAGGAATTCATGGAAAAAACGCCCCCACCCGGGGCGTGGTCGCAGGAGTCGCCACATGTCGTCTGAGTTGAACCGTCGCGCGTTTCATCGGTTGTCGGTCGCCGCCCTGGGGGGCGTGATGAGCGGTGCCCTGGTCGGTTGCGGAGATCCGCCGGCGGTCGCTCCCCCGTTCGCGAAAAAGGGGGGCGAGGCGGCGAGCGAGTCTCCCGTCGATATCTTCGCCAGCGACATGCACGTGTGCCGGGGATTGAACACATGCAAGGGAAAAGGCGCGGGCGAAGCCAACGAATGCGCCGGTCAGGGAGATTGCGCGACACCCGCGACGCATCATTCCTGTGGCGGCGACAACGCGTGCAAAGGGCAGGGTGGGTGCGGCACAACAGCCGCCCAGAACAGTTGCAAAGGGCAGGGAAAATGCCATGTCCCGCTGATGGCGACCGCCTGGAAGGACGCGCGGGCGTTTTTCGAAAAGGAAATGAAGCAGGCGAAGAAAGAATTCGGTGAAGCGCCGGCGAAAAAGAAAAAGGAAGACTAGTGCCCGAGCTTCCTCGCGATTCGTTGGGGTTTGGTGTCGGCCTGCGTGCCACGCACTACGCCCACATCCTGCGCGAATCGCCCCCCGTCGACTGGTTTGAGATCATTTCCGAAAACTACATCGACTCGCAGGGACGCCCCCGGCATGTGCTGCGGCAGATCGCCGAGCGGTATCCAATTGTCATGCACGGCGTCTCGCTGTCCATCGGCAGCACCGACCCGCTCGACTTTGAGTATCTGGGAAAACTCAAGCGACTGGCGCATGAGATCGGAGCCGCTTGGATCTCGGACCATTTGTGCTGGACTGGTGTCGCGGGGCGGAATACGCACGACCTCCTTCCGTTGCCGATGAACGACACGGTGGTTTCCCACGTGATCGAACGGGTGAAGGTGGTACAGGATTTTCTCGGTCGGCCCCTGATCCTGGAGAATCCCAGCAGCTATGTGACGTTCACCTCGTCGACGCTCTCGGAATGGGAATTCGTGACGCGAGTGGTCGAAGGAGCCGACTGCGGACTGCTGCTGGATGTGAACAACGTCTTCGTTTCAAGCGTGAATCACGATTTTGACCCGTACGAATACCTGGCGGGAATTCCGCACGACCGCGTGACTCAGTACCACCTGGCGGGGCACACCGACTGTGGAACGCACTGCATCGACACCCACGACGGCGCGGTCATTGACCCCGTCTGGGATCTGTACCGGTACGCCACCGAGCGCACGGGGGAACGATCGACATTGCTGGAATGGGACGCCAACATTCCGCCGTTTCCCGTGGTGCATGCCGAAGTCCTCAAGGCACGCGAGCTGTTGTCGGGGCCGCGCCGCGACGTGGAGAGTCGGCCGACACCCCGGCGACAGCCGACGACACACTCGACCGACCGGGCACTGCCTCATCCGCTGTCATTCGTTGTGTCCGCGGGTGACAAGTGAACTCCGGCGAGCCCATTCCCGAGACTCGCAGAGACTCCGTCAGCGGGGCGAATTCCAACTTCGGCCTGCAACAATTGCAGCGCTGGCTCTATGGAGCGATCACTGGATCGTCGGTTTCGGACGGGGATGACTCGGAACGGATCTCGGACAGTGTCGCCGACCATGTCGCCCCGTCGCATGCACTGTCGAGCGAAGAGCGGCTGGAGATTTATCAGCGTGCCTACGTCGCCCGACTGATCGAAGTGTTACGGGAGGAATACTCGGTTCTCTGTCGGGCATTCGGAACGGAACTGTTCGATCAATTCGCAATGGAGTATCTCCGGGTCTACCCGTCTGAGAGTTACACGCTGGCGCGACTGGGGGATCGTTTTGTCGAGTTCCTGGAAGCGACGCGCCCCGCCGAGTCCGACCGCATGTCAGAGTCGAACCCGGAGAGCGACGAGAACCCGATCGGAAATTGGGCCGACTTTTTTATCGATCTCGCGCGACTCGAGCAGACGGTGAACCAGGTGTTTGACGGGCCGGGAAACGAGAATCTACCGCCCTTTTCGGCCCACGACCTCGCGAAGCTCTCCGCCGACGACTTCGCAACGGCGCGTTTGATTGTGGCACCCTGCGTGCGACTGTTGGAGACGCGTTTTCCGGTCGACGAGTACTTCGCGGCGATTTTGCGCGACGAGCGACCAGCGATTCCTCGGCCGGATCAATCTTACGTCGCGGTGAGTCGACGAAGTTACCGGACGGAACGGCGGTCTCTCACTCGCTCCCAGTACACACTGCTCGCGACCATGCAGGCGGGCGTCGCAGTGGGCGACGCATTGGCGGTGGCGGCGGAGATGGGGGACGAACCGATTGAGAAATTCGCGAATCAGATCGAGCGGTGGTTTGCCGACTGGACGGCGGCGGGCTTTTTCCTGGGTTATGAGTACGAAGCTGCTAAGAACCCCTCGCAGCCCGATCTCGTGGTTTGACAGATTGCCCATTCTGTCAAACCATGAATGAGACTCACGGCCGGACAGGAGAGTCGGCCATTGCCCCCGGTTCCACTCGCCGCAGTCCCTGGTTTTGACTGGATCGCGACGTCCGCCTGTCGCTGAAGCGGTTGGCCATTCATTCTATTTGGTCAATTCCGCCAGCGCCTCCAGGACCTGCTGGTCGTGGCCGTCGACGCTGACCTTCTTCCACACTTTGGCGATCTTTCCTTCGGTGTCGATCAGAAACGTCGATCGCTGAATCCCCATCGATTTCTTGCCGTACATGTTTTTCTCGCGCCATGCCCCGTATTTTTCGGCGATCTTGTGATCGGGATCCGACAACAGTCGGAAATTGAGTTCGAATTTGTCGCGGAATTTGACGTGACTGGCGGAGTCGTCGGGGCTGACTCCCAGGACCACCGCCCCCAGTTTCTCGAGGGCTTTCTTCTGGTCGCGGAATGCGCACGCCTCTTTGGTGCAGCCGGGGGTGTCATCTTTGGGATAGAAATAGACCACCACGGGCTGCCCCTTGAGAGCCGAGAGTTTGACCTTGCTGCCATCGTCGGCGACCAGATTGAAATCGGGGGCCTTTGAACCTTCGGCGGGCCATTCCGGAGCGAGTTCAGACATCGAGACAACCTTGAGAGTGGTAGGGGCAAAGTGGCAACGCTAACGGAGTTCATCGTAGGAAATGGCTCGTCCGTGACAAGGGAGTGCCCCGCAGGAGGACGATTCCGGCGCACCGGGACTCTGCCAGTTGCAGTCGCAGGGGTTGACCTTGAGGAAATTCGCCTATTGTGTGCGATCGGTGAAGATTTGCTGTTGATCGCGTCCAAATTCGGGGATCGGAAAAAATTGCTAAAATTCCGCGTGACACTGGCGGGCGTCTCGCATCTTGGAATAGAGCGGAGAGACTTCTCACACATGACCGAGACGACAAGCACCGACGAACGGTCACTCGCGGCGTGCCGCGATTACCTGCGGATCCTCGCGCGCCTGCAGATGGGAACCCAAATGCGCTCCAAGCTGGACGCTTCCGACGTGGTTCAGCAGACCATCCTGCTCGCCCACGCCAGTCGCGATCAGTTTCGCGGGAGGACCGATGCCGAGTGGTTGGGGTGGTTGCGGACCATTCTCGCGAATGTCCTCGGGATGGTCGCGCGGGAATTCGCCACAGCGGCCCGCAACGTGAGTCGCGAACTCTCTCTTGAGTCGGAACTCGAGCAGTCGTCGGCCCGGCTGGAACGCATTCTGGCTGCGGACCAGTCGTCCCCCAGTGGTATGGCGGTCCGAACCGAAGAGCTGTTGCGGCTGGCGGAAGCGCTACTGCGCTTGCCCGAAGACCAACGGCGCGCGGTGGAACTGCACCACCTCAAGGGGCAGACGGTTGCCGAGGTCGCCGTGGAACTCGGCCGCACCCGACCGGCGGTGGTTGGCCTGTTGTTCCGTGCGCTGAAGCGTCTGCGGGAGTTGCTTCGCGCGGGACAGGAGGGCAACCGATGAGTTTGCATCCGCAGTCACAAAGTCGAGAGGACCGTCTGAACAACATCCTGCTGGACTACGTCGAAGCCTGTGAGGCGGGAGGACAACCAGATCAAGAAGAGATCCTCGCCAGACATCCCGAACTAGCCGAAGATCTGGCACTATTTTTCTGTGAACGCGACCGTCTGGAACGTCTTGGCGGCGTCATTCGAAACGTGGAGCAGAATGCCGACGATCGGTTCAGGGGCGCGACGACGGATGCCTCACGTGTCGCCCCACCCGAGACGGTCAACGGATGTCTGGGTGACTTCCGCCTCCTCCGCGAAGTCGGGCGCGGTGGCATGGGAATCGTCTACGAGGCGGAACAAATTTCTTTGGGACGGCGGGTGGCACTCAAGATCCTGCCGTTCGCATCCGCCCTCGATCCCCGACAGTTGCAGCGATTCAAGAACGAAGCAATCGCCGCTGCTCATCTGATGCATGAGAATATCGTCTCGGTCTACTCGGTCGGCTGTGAGCGGGGGGTACACTACTTCGCGATGCGGTTCGTCGAAGGTCAGAGCCTCTCGGCACTCATCACTCAGATGCGGCAACCGCAGGAAGGTCAGCCGGCGGGCTCGACCGGTCCCGTGGCGAAGCTCTCGACCGAAAAGCACTCCAGTCGGTCATCTCACTTTGACTGGATCGCGCGGCTCGGGATTCAGGCGGCGCGGGCGCTGGAGCATGCCCATCAGACGGGGGTGATTCACCGCGATGTGAAGCCGGGCAATCTATTACTTGACACTCGCGGACAGCTTTGGATCACCGATTTCGGTCTGGCTCACATCGCGGATGATGGCGGGTTGACCATGACCGGGGAGATGCTCGGGACACTGCGTTACGCCAGCCCGGAACAAACACTGGGACGTCGGGGCGTGGCCGATCATCGCAGCGATGTCTATTCGCTGGGAGCGACACTTTATGAGCTGCTGACATTGCGTCCCCCGTTTAACGGTTCCGATCGCCACGAATTGCTGCGACAGATCGTTGATGAGGAGCCGCCTTCCCTGCGGTCGGTTGTTCCGGACATCCCGGAGAATCTGGAAACGGTTGTTCTGAAGGCGTTGCGCAAAGATCCGGGAGACCGTTACGCGACCGCACAGGAACTGGCCGAAGATTTACAACGATTTCTGGATCGCCGTCCGATCCTGGCCCGCCCTCCCGGACTGGCGGAACATTTTCGCATCTGGACCCGCCGGCACCCCACGTCGCTCATGGCCGGGGCGATCACGTTGTTCTTTTTGACAGCGGCGTCAATCGTGATCGCGATTCTGGTCGGTGCGGAACAGGAACGAACCCGCGCCGAACAGCGTCGCACTCGGGCTGCGTATCGAGCCGAGCGGTTGCGGGCCGAGGAGGCGGAGTCACGTTTGCGCCTCGCGCGGCGGGCCGTCGACGAGTTGTTGCACATCAGCGAAGAGGAACTCGCCGACCGCCCGGAAATGGCCATTTTGCGAAAGCGCGTCTTGCGATCAGCGGTCGGCTTCTACCAGGAATTTCTGGTCGACCGGCACGATCATCCTGACGAACGGGCCGAATTGCTGGAAACCACGAGCCGGGTCGAAAAAATCCTCGCGGACCTCGAAGTTCTTCGTTCCGCGACGCATTTTTACCTGCTCTGCCAGCCGGCGGTTCTGAAAGATCTGAACATCACACCGTCGCAGCTTCCGGAAATCGAAGAATTGACCGCGCACGTCGGTCGGGAGTGGATGGATTCGTTCAAAGACCTCGGCCTCATTTCCCCGACGGAGAGATCCCGCAGGATCTTCAGTCAGGCGCGAGTGAATGACTCCAAGTTGAATTCCCTGCTGACTCCGTCACAACAGTGGAGGTTGAAACAAATCGGATTGCAGTCGGAGGGGGCCGCCGCGTTTCGCGACCAGGAAGTCGCGCTGGCGATCGGGCTCTCACCACGGCAACGCGAACAGATTCGCGTGATTGAAGACGACACGAAGTTTGGCTGGATGCGAGCGCGCAATCCGTCGGTGTATGCCGGAGGACGATTCGCCGGGGGTGAATCAGCACTCTCTCCGAACGAACGGATACTTCAGGTACTCACCAAAGAGCAGGCGTGGAAATGGCGCGAAATGACTGGTGATCCCCTTGAGGAATCGCTGTTCCCCTTGTCTGTCCCCACGCAAACACGCTCCGAGCGATAACCGTTGGCGATTCCCGCGCCGACGGCTCTCCCGTAGTACCAGACCATGTGGATTTTTCCTTCAGGAGACCTGCGAATGCGTCAGTCGTTTGGGAGGTACTTTTCTGCTCGATTGATCCTGTTGGCGGGACTGATCGCGTTCCCAGGCGCGATTTTCGCGCAGCCGGCGAAAGACGACCCTGGCCTGTTTGGGCAGACCAAAGTCTGGACCATTCACCTGGATGTCACCGCGAAAGAGTTCGAGGCGATGCAACCGCCGCAACCCGGCGGGTTTGGCGCACCCCCCGTGCCGCCGACTCCAGGAAAGCGCGCCAGTGAGACGAGTTTGTTTGGCACCGAGTTTCGCTGGGTCGAGGCGGACTTCACCATTGGTGAGACATCGCTGAAAAAGGTCGGCCTCCGTTATGCCGGCGATATTACCTATCTCGTCTCGGCGGCTGGTCTGAAACGCCCGCTGAAGATCGCCTTCGACAAATTCGAGGCGCAGGAATTCGGCGGTCTGTCGGCCGTTCAGTTACACGCCATGCCATTGGATGCATCGAAATCCCGCGAGGCCCTCGCCTACGCGGTGTTTCGCGCCTGTGGCGTTCCCGCTTCGCGAACCGCGTTCGCAGAAGTGACACTCACCGTTCCCGGCAAATACGACCGTGAATACCTCGGGCTGTACACAGTCGTTGAGGATGTCGATGCGAAGTTCCTCGCCGACCGCTTCGGATCGGACAAGGGGCTCGCGATGAAGCCGTTTCGGGTCCGGGGCGTTGATTTTCTCGGCGAATCCTGGGCGGCGTACAAGGGACCGTATCAGCCGCGCCGCGACGCGACGGAAGACGAACAACAACGGGTCATCGCTTTCGCGAAACTCATCAACTCGGCGTCCCCCGAAGAGTTTGAAAAGAGGATCGCGTCGTATATCGACGTCGAGGAATTTCTCCGCTTCACGGCCGCCAACGCGCTCACGTCCAATCTCGAGAGTTTTCTGGCACTGGGGCACAACTACACCCTGTACCTCGATCCGACAACCCACCTCTTTCATTTCGTCCCCGGCGATCTGGAGTTCTCATTCGCCAACCTCCTGCTGATGGGGACTGCTGAGCAATTGATGGATCTGAGCGTGATGAAGCCCTGGCCGGGGGAAAACAAGCTGCCAGATCGACTGTTGGCAATCCCGGAGATCGCCGCTCGCTACAAGAAACTGCTTCAGGAACTCACGTCGACTGTGTTCACGGCGGATCGGCTTCTGAGTCAATCCGACGGGATCAACACAGCGACCCAGGAGATCCGCGACAAAGAACAGAAGGCGGTCGCGGCACGGCCGGCACCAGCGGCCCAGTTCGGCGCGCCGGGCGGACCGCAGCCCCCCGATATCAAAACCTTTGTCGAAACGCGAACGAAGTCGGTGGCGGCGCAACTTGGCAGCACGAGCCGGGGATTCGTCCCGCAGCCCCCGACTTTCGGCGCTCCGCCGGGAGGTGGCACAGCGGGTGGTAACAACACGAAGCCAATCGACGAAGCGACTTTCCGTGAAAGCGTTCGCGTCCCGGCCGAATTCGAAGCGACGCTGTTCGCCACCCCGCCCAAGGTCAGTTATCCCGTCGCGATCGCCTGTGAGCCAACGGGTGCTGTGTACGTCGCGGTGGACGAACAGGGATCTCTCGGCCGCACTCCAGGAGGAGGACGGATCCTGCGCTGCGTTGACAGTAACAATGATGGCAAAGTCGATGATGTCACAATCTTCGCGAAGGTCGAGCATCCCCGGGGCGTGACTTACCGTGACGGAAAAGTCTGGGTGATGCACCCGCCGGAACTGTCGGTGTTTCAGGACAATGATGGCGATGGTGTCGCCGACTCGCACGAAGTGCTGGTCACCGGTTTGACCACCGATCAGATCGCCAATCGCGGTGGAGACCATACCACCAACTGCGTTCGGATGGGGATCGACGGCTGGCTTTACATTGGCGTGGGTGATTATGGAATCAAGGAAGCCGAGGGAACGGATGGACGGAAAATCGTCTTGCGAGGTGGAGGCATCGTTCGCGTCCGACCGGATGGGACGGAGTTGGAAGTCTATTGTGCCGGGCTGCGTAATCCATTCGACCTGGCGATCGATCCGTTCCTGAACATCTTCACGCGCGACAACACGAATGATGGAGCCGGCTGGGATACGCGCGTCAGCCTGCTCAAGCAGTCGGCGCTGTACGGCTACACCCAGCTCTTCGCCAATTTCACGGAGGAGATCATGCCCACGCTGGGGACATTCGGAAACAGCGGCGGAACCGGGGGGCTGTTCATCCAGGATCCCCGCTGGCCCGCAGCGTACCGAAACACGCTGTTCACCGGCGACTGGGGACGCAGCGAAGTCTACCGGCACGACCTGAAGCCAAACGGCCCGACGTTTGATCTCAAACAGGAAGTGTTCATTTCGATTCCGCGCGCCACGGGGATGGATATTGACGGAAACGGCCGGCTGTATGTCGCGAGCTGGCGTGGCGGTGAAGCCGCCGTGTTCGTGGGGCCAAATATCGGATTCGTCGCCCGAGTCACACCCAAAGATCTGGCGGTCACGCCATTCCCCGATTTGAAGCGAGCGTCCCATGCGGAACTGGTCCAGCTTCTGGCGTCGCCAAATTCCGTGACCCGTCATCATGCGCAGGGAGAGATTCTGGCGCGCGGGCGAAAACCGGAAACCACCCAACGCGTTGTGGTTCTGGCTTCCGACGCGAAAGCGTCGCTGGAAAGTCGGGTCGCCGCGATTTTCACCCTGAAGCAACTGGATGGAGCCGACTCACACCCGGCCCTCCTCAAGCTGGCGAATACTTCGGGAATCCGTGAGTTTGTGTTGCGTGCGCTCACCGATCGCAAGGCCGACGGGAAGGGGCTACCGCTCAAGCCATTCGTTGACGCACTGGGTGATGACTCCCCCCGGGTTCGCGCTCAAACGCTGATCAGTTTGGGAAGACTCGAAAACCCTGCCGCCGCGAAAGCGATTCTCCCAATGACGATGCGCGAACCCGGTTCGGTCATGCCGACCGAGCGTCCGTTGCAGAATCAACCCGATCCGGGACGCGTCATGCCACATCTCGCTGTGCGGGCGCTGGTCGCGCTCAACGCGGTCGACGTCTGCCTCGAGGCGCTCGATGGACCGTATGCGGACGGTGCGCTGTGGACGCTGCGGTCCATGCACGATCGAAAGGGGGTGGAAGGATTGATCAAACACCTCGGATCCGCGCGGACGCCGGAACTTCGACAGGGGATTCTGACCGCGCTGATTCGGCTACACAATCGCGAGGCCGACTACGAGGGATCGTGGTGGGGGATTCGACCGGACAACACGGGTCCGTATTACGATCGCGTTCCGTGGGAGATGACCGATCGGATCGCCACTGTCGTAACCACCGCGATTCTGGATAGCGATCCGGAGACCGCGACCGCGCTCAAGAAGGAGCTTTCCCGGCACAGCGTCGCGCTGGTTGGTGTGCCGAATACGGTGGAAGTCGCCAGTCAGGAAAAAGAAGTCCAACTCGTCGTTCCCAAGGCCGACCCGGCGAATCCCAATCAATTGGGAAACCTGGGCTTCGAAGCGGCGAGCGCCCGAGCGCTGGCGGCGCGCGGCGACGCGAAGAAGGGTGAGGAGTTGTTTCAATCGCAATCGTGCGTCGCTTGTCACACAACAGCCGATGGACAGATTCCCAAAGGACCGCATCTGTTTGAAATCGGCAAACGCTACAAGCCGGCCGAACTGGTCGAGTCCATTTTGAAACCGAGCGCGAAACTGGCGCAGGGATACGAAACCTGGTCGTTCTTGACGAACGACGGGCTGACATTGCAGGGATTTGTTGTCAGTGAGCGTGCCGATGCCACGGTGATTCGACAGTCGGACGGTGTGCGACGCGAAATTAAGAAGGCCGACGTTGAAGAACGGGTCGTGCAGAAAATTTCCGCGATGCCCGAAGGCGTCGTGGCCAATCTGACCCCGGAGCAACTGGCAGACCTGCTCGCGTACTTGCAGTCGTTGAAATAGGCGAGGCGGAAGTTGTTGACGCGCGTGTTCCTGCCAATTTGGTTTCCAGACGAATTGGCGGGAATCGCTGGAGGTCAACCTCCGTCCTGTGCCGTTCGATTTTTGGACAGAATGGTTTCCAACCCGTGAGATTTTGGAACCCACGGTAGTTTCGGAGCGTTAAGTCGCGAATCATTGCAATGTCACGTGTCCCCGTAGAGGTCCGTTTCGCATCGGATGTGATGGCTCTCGCGCTTCGCCGGGGTTTTGCAGTGACTCGGCGAATTGCTGAACTGAGCTACTTCCCCTGCGTGAAATCCTCGCCGAACGTTTCGAGCATTTTCTTGCGGATGTCCTGGCGGTCGGATTCGATCGACTGCCATATCTGTTCGCGCTGGTCGGCACCCTTTACCACCGCGTCCGCTTGCCTCTTACGCACGTCTTCCAGATTGCTGGTGGCGCGCCACGTCGGGGGGGAATACATCGCCGCCCCACCCAGGTAGCCGCCGGCGTTCCAGCCGCCGAAATTCCCCGCGTCCACCGAATAATCCACCACCAGAGAATTCTGCGCGGTGCTGAGCTTTAAGGACACCCCGCGTAACGACGCCCCAATCGCACGCAGCTTCTGGCTGATGTTGCGACCATAGTCGGCGAGTGCCGGGTCGACATCCTTCAAAGACAGACTGTCAATCTTTTTCGCGTAAGAATCGTGCCACACTGCGGTCCGATCGTAATTGTTCGCCCGGGCGGTCTTGTTCGACAAATCGTCGATCATCTGGTCGACTTGCGTAAAGTACCGCTGCGAAGCGGTTTTACTCTTTTTCGCGTCAACGTCGGCCTGGGGGACGGGTGGGGTTTCGCTCATGCTGTGCGAGCCCCCCGGGTTTGGGGTGATGATCAGCGAGAAGATCCGCCGCAGGCCGGCGTCGGTCAGTGGCGCGGTGAGAGTGACGACTTTATCTTTCGCCGTCAGCTCGGCGTTGTTGAGATCGCTGAAGGCGGCACCCGAATCTTCCAGGTATTCAATCAACGTCCGCTTCACTTCCAAGCTGTTGATTCCGACGGGAACCCCCAGATTGAGGGTCAACTGCATGGTGGTCTGTTCACCAAATGTAACAGCGACCGTGATCCCCTTCAGGTTGTTGTAAATGTACGAGACGCCGTCGACCTTGCCCGGTTTCCCTTCGAGGCTTTTGGTGCTTTTCAGCCAGTTCCGCAGGGAATCGGGGTCGATCATGTCCTGCGTATCGATCGCGATGACGATTGGAGCGGGGTTCTGAGCCGCTTCGGCCAGGTAGGCAGGGAGCCTTGACTCGGTGTTCGAACTGGCGAATTTTAACCACTTGGCGGCCTGCTGCCGATAGGCGGGGGCGATCACCCCGATCATCTTCGGTCCGAGCTGCGTGAAAAAGCCCTTTTCCTGCGTCTTCACGACTTGCGATTTGCCGATCTTTTCGACGATTCCCGAATTGTGTTCGGCGATCCGTTGCATGTTCGCCGGCCCCATGGTGCGGGCTACCCCCACCGACCAGCCAATGCTGGAATCTTCGAGGTGCAGGTGCGTGGCGCGGACAATCACGGACAACCAGGGAGGAATCGCCTCGGCACCGGCCAAGTACGCCTCTTCCTGCTTCTTGGCCCAATCTTCCTTGGCCGCCCGGGGGCTTTTGAGAATGTCCTGCACGCGGACGACCATCAGCACATTGGCGTCTTCCGGAATGACGCGGAGCAGTTCGTCGAGATCGCCGGCCGCCTGCGCGGATGCCGAGCCCCACACAAGAATCAAAGCGATAACAGACGCGAACACGGGACGGAACATGCGTCGACTCCTGCGAAGTGTCGTGAAGCGGGCGGTCAGGCGACTGAACGCGAAATTACAGCCAAACGAGAATGAAGCACAACCGAGCCGCGCCCGTCGGGAAGCGGAATGAAGGACTTCACTTCCGGACGGGAGCGGTTCGATGAATCTGGTCTGAATGCCAATCGCGCGAGCTCTAGTTTACGGAACGGGGCGACTCACCCGCAATCGAACCGCCCCGTGGTGGAATTCGGGCGAACCTGCCGCTAGTATGGGCAGCCTTGCGGGTCGCCAGGCGCTCCTGGCGATGCCCCGACGGAACGTCGAACGAGCATGGTCGTACGCTCCTGGACTTCGTTTTCGATACCCGGCTGGACCTATGAGCACACCGAACGCCAATTCAAGCAGCAACCGCGCGCTGTTTCTCGCGAGTTTCTTCACCCTCATTGCCGCCGGGATCGGGTTTTCGATTCGCGGGGCGATCCTCGACGACTGGAGCGCCGCGTTTGAATTTGACAAAACCCGGCTTGGGGGGATCACCGGGGGGGGATTACAAGGCTTCGGCTTCACAATCATCGTCTGCAGTCTGTTCGCCGACCGCATTGGCTACAAGCCGTTGATGATTCTGGCGTTCCTGCTCCACATGGCGTCAGCGGTGGTCACCTTCGCCGCGACGGCGCTTTACAAGTCGAATGGCGGCGACGCGGCTTACAGTTGTCTTTACTGGGGTGCGCTGCTGTTTTCACTGGGGAACGGCGTGTGCGAATCGGTGATCAACCCGCTGGTCGCGACGCTGTATCCGAAGCAGAAGACGCATTACCTCAACATTCTGCACGCTGGCTGGCCGGGAGGCTTGATTCTGGGGGGCGTTCTCGCCCTCTTGTTCTGCGGCAAAGATGCCTACATCGTCCACTTGCCGTGGGAAGTCGCGGTCGCGTTCTTCATCCCACCGGCTCTGTACTACGGATTCGTGATCTTCAAGGAAAAATTCCCCGAGTCGGAAACGAAGTCGGCGGGGATTCCGTTCTCCACAATGCTGGTCGAATTCGCCAGCCCGATCCTGCTGTTCCTGTTCGTACTGCATGCGATGGTCGGGTATGTCGAACTGGGAACCGACGGGTGGATTCAGAACATCATGAACGCGTCGATCGGCAAGGGGGCGACATGGCTCTTCATCTGGACGTCGGGCATCATGTTCGCCTTGCGATTCTTCGCCGGGCCGATTGTCGAAAAGATCAATCCCCTCGGGCTGCTGCTGATCAGCGCCGTGCTGGCCTTCATCGGGCTGCGTGGCCTGGGAACCGAAGGAATTTCCGGAACGACCATTCTGCTGATGGGAACGGTCTACGGCATCGGCAAGACGTTCTTCTGGCCCACCATGCTGGGTGTGGTCGGTGAACGATTCCCCAAGGGGGGAGCGTTGACGATGGGTGTGATCGGCGGCATCGGGATGCTGTCGGCTGGGTACCTCGGCGGTCCTGGCATCGGTTACAAGCAGGACTACTACGTCGCCAATGAGTTCTCCAAAGCCGAGCCGAAGCTGTACGAAGAGTACAAGGAAGGGGAACCCAAGTCGTTCCTCCCCGGACTGCCCACCGTCGCGGGCTTCAATGGCAAGAAACTCGAAGACATCCGTGCGAAAAAGGTCGAGGACCAGTCGCCCGAGGAAAAGAAGGTTGTGGAAGGCAACCTCAACAGCGGTAAATATGCTCTGCGTATGACCGCCTGGGTTCCCGCCATGATGGGGGCCGGCTACCTGTTGCTCGTCGTCTACTTCATGACGAAGGGGGGCTACAAAGTCGAACACATCACGGGCGAACCGGACGGTGAACGCTACACCGGTGGAACCGCTGGTCCCGGCGAAGCGTAGTGCCGGTTGGAAGGTTCTTCACTTGAGCTGATTCCCAGCCCGGCTGTCTTTCGGCAGCCGGGCTGGTTGCTTTAATCCCAGTCTGTCTTTGGATGCCGCGATGATTGTCAGTTGGAACTGGCTCAAAGAATACGTTCGGCTCGACATGCCCGCCGAGACGCTGGCGAACCGTCTGATGATGGCGGGACTGAACCTGGAATCGATCGAGGATGTCGAGGGGGACATTGCGATCGACCTCGAGGTGACGAGCAACCGTCCCGACTGTCTGTGTCACCTGGGTGTCGCCCGCGAGACCGCCGCCCTGTTTGAACGGGACTGGAAACTCCCCCCAGCCGACCCCAAAGCGACCGGACCTGCCGTCGCGACGCTGACAAGTGTCGATCTGCAAGCGGGCGACTTGTGTCCGATGTATACCGCACGCGTGATTCGCGGGGTGAAGGTCGGCCCCAGTCCGCACTGGATGCAGCGCCGGCTGAAGACGCTGGGGATCCGTCCGATCAACAACGTGGTGGATGTCACGAATTACGTTTTGATGGAATGCAGCCAGCCGTTGCATACGTTTGACTTCGACAAACTCGAAGGCCGCCGAATTGTCGTCCGCCGGGCTGTCGCGGGCGAAAAGATCACCGCGATCGACCAGAAGGTGTATGAACTGACAGCGGACATGTGTGTGATCGCCGACGCGGTTCGGCCGGCGGCGATTGCCGGCGTGATGGGAGGGTTCGATTCAGAGATCAACGACCAGACGGTCAACGTGCTGATCGAGGCGGCGGATTTCAGTTCCATGTCGGTTCGCGCGACCGCCCGAAAGCTCAACCTGCACAGCGACTCTTCCTACCGCTTTGAACGCGGAGTCGACCGGTCGAATCTCGATTGGGCGAGCCGACGTTGCGCCCAGTTGATCCTGGAAACCGCCGGCGGAGAATTGTGCGACGGTGTGATCGCCGCTGGCCAGCCGCCAAAGGCGAATCGCGACCCGGTCACATTGCGGCTGTCGCAGATTCCGCGTGTGCTGGGGATCGAGATTCCCCAGGCGGAAGTCGAACGGATTCTCAAGGTGCTGGGACTCGAACAGCGCCCCGCGCCCGGGCCGGGGGCGGTATCGTTTGTTCCTCCGTCATGGCGCCGTGATCTGTCTCGGGAGATCGACCTGATCGAAGAGGCGGCTCGCGTTCACGGCTACGAAAAGATTCCGGAAGACGCAGTTGTCCCTCTGGCGATCAGCGCGACGACGCCCCACGACCGATTGTGCGAGCGGTTGTCGCAAACACTGGTTGGAGCCGGCTTCTTCGAGGCAGTCACGCTGTCGTTTGTCTCGGAAGATCTGCATGGACTCGTTCGCCCCTGGACCGACCGGCCGCCGTTGCATGTCGAGCATTCGTCACGGCATCGCGAGAGTATCCTGCGGCAGTCGCTGGTTCCGAGTCTGTTGTCGGTTCGTCGGCAGAACGAACGGCACGGGACATTCAACGCGCAGCTATTTGAGATCGCCCGGGTGTTTCTCGCCGCCGAGCCGGGAAATCCGGCCGCCGAGCCCAAGGTGCTGTCTGCGGTCAGCGGCCGATCGTTCGCCGAGTTGAAAGGGGTCGTGGAGCAGTTGCTCGATGTGACAAACCACGCCTTGCATCTAACGACCGTTCACACCGAGTCGGCGTGGTTTCAACCGGGGCGCGGCGCGGAGTTGAAGGTGGGGGAACAGCGACTGGGGTGGCTGGGAGAGGTTTCGGACGAGGTCCGAAACAAGCTCGACCTGCACGACGGCGCGTCGTTCTTCGAGATCAATCTGGCGGTGCTGGACCAGCTCGCGCAATTTTCTCCCGAGTTCCGCCCGGTCCCCGAATATCCCGCGATTGAGCGTGATTTGAATTTCGTGCTGGATGAAGCGGTGAGTTGGGGAGAGCTGGAAGAGGTGGTACGAAAGGTCGCCGGCCCGCTGCTGGAATGGGCGACATTCGCCAGTCAGTACCGTGGCCCGCAGATTCCGGCCGACAAGAAGTCATACGTTTTTCGGCTGCATTACCGCGCACCCGACCGGACATTGACGGCGGATGAAGTCGACGCGGTGCAGAAGAAAGTGATTGAAGCGTGCCAGGGGAGTTTGGGAGCGGTTCAACGCTAACGACTGTCACGCACCGGGGAGATCGCGACTCTTCCCAGTAAATTTCCGGGGCGACGCCTGTTGCCAGCCTCGCGGACGGCGGACTAGACTCGCCCGTTTTGCAGGGCGAACCCAGATCGAGACGACACAAGACATGAGTGAAAAACTGGTTCGAGTGGGATTGATTGGCGCGGGGGCCAACACCAAGTTACGACACATCCCCGGTTTTCGCGCCGTGACCGGCGTCGAGATTGTGGGTGTCGCCAACCGTACCCTGGCTTCGACACAGCAGTTGGCGAAGGAATACGAGCTGCCTCGGGCATATTCCGACTGGCGGGCGGTGCTGGATGATCCCCAGGTGGATGCGGTCTGTATTGGGACATGGCCCAACACGCACTGTGAAATCGCGTGTGCCGCTTTGGCCGCCGGCAAGCATGTGCTGGTGGAAGCCCGCATGGCTCGGAACGCCGAAGAAGCCCATACCATGCTGGTCGCGGCTCAGTCGCATCCGGGTCTGGTTTCGCAGATTGTCCCCAGCCCGTTCGGGTTGGAGCAGGACCGGTTCGTGAAGACACTGGTCGATGAGGGATATATCGGCGACCTGCGTGAGCTGGTGGTGATTGGGGCCGACGACGCGTATTGGGATTACACCGAGCTGTTGCACTGGCGGCAGGAGGCGGAGATCAGCGGACTCAACGTGTTGACGTTGGGGATTCTGCACGAAACCGCCGCCCGGTGGGTTCCTGCGACAACCCGGGTCTTCGCGCAGACCAAAATCTTCGAGCCCCGTCGGCCGGGACGCGACAGTCAGGGGCGGGTCGATATCTCCGTTCCAGACAGTGTGCAGGTGTTGACGTATCTCGAAGGGGGCGCGCGGGGGATTTACCACTTCAGTGGTGTGAATCTGTTTGGACCGGGGAAGCAGATCCATTTGTATGGCAGCCGGGGGACGTTGCGATACCGGTCGCTTCCCGAAGGAGAATTCCTGGAATGCGGACGCGCGGGAGAGTCGGCAATGAAGGTTCTGGAGATCCCCCAGGAAAAGCGGGGGGGTTGGCGGGTTGAGGCGGAATTCATCTCGGCGATCCGCGGTCTGGAGCGGGTCACGCGGACCGATTTCGCGACCGGAGTGCGTTATATGGAGTTCACGGAAGCGGTCGCCCGGAGCGCGGCTCTCAATCAGCCGGTCGATCTGCCGTTGAAAATGCTGGGGTAAATCGCATTGGTCTTGCCCCACTGCCCCCGATTTCACTACAAAGCCCAGATTCCCGCACAAACGTAGACCCAGTTCGGCAAGGATGCCATGCTGCGACTCATCTCCTTCTCGCCCCGCGCCGTCGTTCAAGCCGGCTGGGCCGCCATTCCGCGTTTGGCCGTTCTGAGTGGAGCGGGTTCAGCAACAGTCCTGGCACTGCTTTGCCTGCAATGGACGGTTCGCCTGGGGACGTCTCACCCCGTCGCGCTCGGGCTGGTCGGTTGTGTGGCGGCATTGCTCGCGCTGGGGCGATTACTTCCATCGCCAGCGTCGCCCAGACTGGCGGCATTCGGTCGCCTGTTCGCGATCCTGTCTCTGGCGGCATGGTGTGCGGGTTCTCCCTGGATTCTCTCGGGAATCACCGATCGATTGCTCTCACCCGAGTGGATTCGTCCGGATGCGGGGGGAGTGACCGCGATGGCGCTGGTGGTGGCCACCGGCCTGTTTCTGGGTGTTCCCGCCATTCTTGTCGGTTGGTTGTCGGCGTTGCCTGGCTCCGATCGGCATCCCGGGCGCTCTCCCGCTGGCTTTCTGATGGGTGCCGCTCTGGGATTCGCGGGAGGCGGACTGTTGCTCTCTCAATGGCTCGGGCCTTATGCCGCCGCGTTGGCGTGTCTGTTCCCTGCGATCGGCGCAGCCACTTTGTCCGCCGTGAAAAACCGTTCGTCCAATGCGCCCGTAGCGCAGAACGCCGCCCTCTCCGCAATATCCTCCCCCGCATTCGCGATCCCAACCAGCTTGGTGCTTGCCTCTTCGCCGCTCGCAGGCCTCGCCCTCGGAGCCCTCAACGAAGTCTGCTCCCAGCTTGCCCCGACGACCGCGTTTGTCGCAGGGGGCATGCTGTTGGGCGTTCTGACAGGGGCCGGCCTGGGGCTGATTCTGGCAGGTCGGCGTAAAGACAGTTCGACCGCCTCGCTGTTCGCGGCCCTCGTTCAAGGGGCGGCACCGTTGGGGATCATCGCGGCGTTTCCCGTCCTCGTCCGTTGCAATTTGTGGTGGAGCGCCTCGATCAGTTCCACGGGACTGCTGGCGACCATTCGCACGCTGCTGCCGGCGACCGTGTCGCTGTTGGTGGTGGCTCCCGCGGTCTGTCTGCTCATGCGGGGAACCGCCAGGCGAAACAACGCCACGGGCTGGAATGTCGCGGGGTTTCTGCTGGCGGTCGCGGGCTGGATCTGCGCCCCGGCGTTGATTAATTCTCTGGGTGGCCCCGTCTTGCTGCTGTCGCTCTGTGGCTGGTGCGGAGTCGCGCTCGCGGGTTTGGCCGACTGGAAGCATTCGAACCTGCCGGCGGGTCGGTGGAGTCGCGCGATGGCAGCTCTCCTCCTGGCGGTCATGGCCGTCGGGTCGGCGGTTCCCGGTGCCTACAACCCGGCTCGGTCGGCGCGAACTCTATTCAGCACGCAGTCATTCACCGCGTACGCGACCGGCATGCAGAGCGAGCTGCTCCCCTATCTGGATGAGGGACGCCTGGTCGAAACCGTTCGGGGCAGTCGGGGGGTCTACACGGTCTGGAAGTACGCCGGCCATCAGTTTCAGATCCGGGCGAATGGGATCCCGAAGGGGGTCGTGTCGGCCGATCCGAGCGTGTTCCCACGACATCTCTCGGAAACTCTGCAGGTGGTGGTCCCCCTGACGCTGCACGAAAGTCCCCGTCGCCTGATGCTGCTGGGATTGGGAACGGGCGAGGCGTTGTCGGTCGGGATGAAGTTCCCCCTGGAGTCGGTGGTCTGTGCCGAGGTCGACCCGGCACTCGTCAATCTGGTCAAACGAGCGACCGATGACTCCACCGAACCGAATCCCTGGGACGATGAAAAGCTCTCGTTGAAAAGCTGCGACGCGATTCTCGCTCTGGCGAGTGAGGAGGAGGGATGCGACGTCATCGTCTCGGCTCCTGACGCGATCGCGCTGTTGCATTCGCAAGTCTGCGTGACTCGCGAATTCTACGCACTGGCAAGTCAACGGCTGGCGACCGACGGCATCTTCTGCCAGCGGATTCAGGCGTTTGACTTTGGTCCCGCGCCGCTACGAGTCATCGCTCAGACTATGCAGCAGGCATTTGCCGACGTGGTGATGGTCGAGGCGGGAGCGGGTGAGTACTTGTTCCTGGGGACGAATTCACCCAAGGGACTCTATCGCGGGAAGCTGCCCAATCGGTTGGAACAGGAACATGTTCGCAATGTGCTGGGAGAATCGGGCATTGACTGGTCGATGGTGCTAAACCTGTCAGCCGTTGAGAAGTACGGGCTGGTGGCTTTTGCCGCCGAGTTGCCCCAAAAAGAACCCCGCCTTCCGAGCTGTGTGTTCACATCGGAGGAAGTGTTTCAGGGAGAAGGAGCGGCGCACACCGCCCCGCTCATCGCGAACAGTGCCGCGAGCAGTCTGATGCCCCTGGCATTGCCACGTGAGGTGATGCGCTGGGGACTGAAGATCGACGAATCGCATCGCGCGGTTCAACCTCTCGCCGGCCGGCTGTTGGACTGGATTTCCCCGGATTCCAGTCAGCCGATCCTTTTGCGACGGCTGGGCGAAGTGAAGGCGCAGCAGGACTTGATGGTCCGGTACGCTGACCAGTATTGGGCCTACCGTGCGACATTGCGTGAGCAGGTGTCGAAACGCTCGCGGTCGCAGATTCAACAGGCCTCGCTCGACGAGCCGAAACGGATGCACACGGAAGATCGGCGACGCCTGGCGTACTTCGAATTGCTAGGTCGCGCGGTGAAGACCAAGACGTCGGAGGATATCGCGAAACTGAGTCGGTTTGAGACCCCTTACGATCCGCTGCTGAGTTTCTTTCTGCATCAGGAGTCGGCGGAGTTGTACCGGTTTTCCTCCGAACACAACTACGCGGCGGAGCTGCACCATCGGCTGCACTCGACCTGGTTCTCATCCATGCGGGACGCGTCGCTGCGAAACGTTCTGGCGGCGCTGGAATTGTTGCGCGACCATCCTGAAACAGAACTGGACCCGGTGCAGCGCTGGGACGATCTGAACGGCCTGTTGCAGGCTCTCGAACGGCGCTGGCAAGCGCGTGCGAACATCAAGCCGTCAACCGCCCGGCAACTCGTGGGGGACGCCGACCAGACCTTGGTCGCCGTCGACAAGACCTTCACCGAAATGGACCGGCTGGCTGGCGAGGCGGGAATCCCCTCCGCCGACTGGCAACGTCGCCGCGAGGTGCTGGAAGCGACACTGGTGCGCATGGTGAAATCGCAGAAGGCCCAATGGCTGCCGCAGGCGCTGCGGAGCGTTCAGCAGAACGACGAGGCGGCGAAAGAGGAGGCACAGTAGGGCGGGCGGTGACAGACGGGATTCGTGGTAGGGTGGCGAACAGAACGCAAAAGCCAAATATCGTTCTAGCCGAAGCACGGATGCCACTGGAACTGGAACGGTCGTGTGTCGGACACGCCCGTTACGCGGGGCGTTGCACCGCGAACATAGCCCAGATGATCCCACCCAGGATCAGATGCAGTAGGACAACCAGTGTTCCGACACCGAAGATCGTCTGCATGCCATCATCGGGGCGGGTTTTCAGTCGCAGCACTTTTGTGGCGACAATGGAACAGACCCAGTTCCAATGCAGCATGATATGCAGCAAAATGACGACGGCGCAAACACAGATGGCGGCGAATTGCGCCCGAGCCCAGGCGTCGTAATCCCAACCCCACAACACCCAGCCGGCAGATTGGGAAGGGGGTGGAAACACCGCCTGCAACATCGCCGCCACCCAGCCCGTGAACGTGACAGCGAGCAGCGCGACAACGTCCAGCCAGAAGTTGACATAGGACATCGACCAGCGTTTCCCCGACGCACCGGTCCCGACTGCGGCGGGTTTATGGTCCACAGCCGCGGACGACGCCTCACGCGGTGACGGGGATTGCGAAGTTTCACTCACGTCAGGAAGGGGCACCAATCTCGCGCTGGAGCGCGGGGAGCAGATAACGCAGCACGTACGCCGCCGACGCGACCCAGAAGATGATCCAGGCGACGCGCACGTACCAGGGGATCTCGCTTCCAACATACGTATGGAAGCGACCTTCTTCGGTGGGGGTGGGAAATTCTGCTTCAGACATGAGACGAATCCCAGAGGTAGTAGATGTCGCGCAGGAAGGCGACATGGCAGGGCTGTTGGGGCGCGAAGCCGACAGTACTGCTCGCCAGCTTACTGTCGGCGAACAAGGGAATTGTCAGACATGATGCTACCGTCGATTCGCCCAAATCGCAGCGACCGCCCAACTGATTCTCAGGAGTGGAAACCAAAATCCTCAACCCGAGGGGGCAAAAATTGAACAATTCTCAAAAAATCCAAGCGGACCGGACGTCGGCCAGAGACGGCGCGAAGCTAGTCCCGCTTCACGCCGCCGCCTGGTAACTTCCCCAACGATATCAACCGACCTTAGCGGCCGCCCAGCATCTGGCTGATCTTCTGCAACTTTTCGAGAGCGGCGCGGGCTTCCTCGAACGATCCGACCGACGAGACAAAGTCGGCTGCCGCTTCGACGGTGCCGGGAGCGGCCTGCGATTTAGGAGCCGCTTGCGCTCCCCGGGCGGCGCGATTCAGCTTCCGCCCCTTCTTCTTCATCGTACTCTTGACCACCGACACGTACGCGTTCGAAACAACGACACCCTTGGACTTCAAAATCTCAGCGACTTCCGACGGGCCTTTGCCAGGATTTTCGAGCAACGCCTGACGGATGAGCTGGGACTTGGAGGACGACTTGGCCATGTGGACTTCTTGAACCTGAACTGGAAACGGGAAACGACAATGGGGAGATTGTTGGCGCTGACGCGCTTGTTCGTCAAGTCCGCCCTATGATAAATCGAAACAACGGTGAGAGGAAATCTCATGTGTAACCGACCGCAATAACTCGGCACCCACGTCCTCCCTATCACTTCCTATCCTTGACGATGCTGTCAGTGAGTCGTAAAGAAACGTAATGCGACACAGGTTGAATCCCCGGGGATCACCCCCGTCAGCGAAGCGACATCAAGAATCGCCAAATATCACTCACGTCCCGCCACTCATCATGCCGACTCCGCCCACAACTCACGACGATTACCTCGCCAATCTCCCGCAAGATCAACGCGAGGCGTTGCAATCCTTGCGACAGGCCATCAAAGCAATCGCCCCGCTCGCGGAAGAGTGCATCAGCTATCAGATCTGCGCGTTTCGTCAAAAAGGTATGCTGGTCGGGTATGGCGCGACCGAAAAGCACTGCGCCTTGTTCCTGATGAGTAATAGCACCGTCGCCGCCCATGCCGACGATCTCCAGGGATACGATACCAGCACCGGAACAGTCCGCTTCCAGCCCGGTCAACCACTCCCCGAAGCGCTGGTCAAAAAACTGGTCGAAGCGCGAATCGCCGAGAAGGCGGCCGGGGCCAGTTATGGCAACGCCAAGAAGCCCAAGGCGGGTGCGGCCGCCGACACGAAATCAGTCAAAAAGTCACCGGCCGCCAAACAGAAGGGGGTGAAATCCGCCGCCTCAAAGTCGGTGACCCAAAAGTCCGCTGGCAAGAAGCCGGCCGCGAAAAAGGCCGCCAGCCCCTCCAAGTCCAAGCTCACTCCCGCATCGAAAACGAAGCGGGCGAAATCCCCCAAATCGACCTGAGTCGGCCTCCTCTCGTTGTTGCCGACCCGCTGCCTTTCGATCGAATGCTCGATCTACCGAAACCGATCCGGTTTCGATAGGCTGGCGGTTTGGCCCCCGTGCGTGTCCCGACCAGCCCCCTCATGCCCCGCATCCAACAGCTCGACCACCACGTCATTAACAAGATCGCCGCCGGCGAGGTGATTGAACGGCCGGCGAGCGTCGTCAAGGAGTTGCTTGAAAACAGCGTTGACGCGCTCGCCTCCCGCGTCGAAGTCGATGTCGCCGCCGGGGGAACGGAACTCATTCGCATAGTCGACAACGGTGAGGGAATTCACCCCGACGATCTGCTGCTCGCGGTCGCCAGTCACGCCACCAGCAAATTGCGCGAAGCTGACGACCTGTTCCGAGTCCAGACCATGGGATTTCGCGGGGAAGCCCTCGCCTCGATCGCCGAGGTCAGCAAGTTTCGACTCCGCACCCGACAGGAGGAATTCCCCACCGGGGCCGAACTGGTGGTGGACGCCGGCCAAATCCAACCGATCGTCCCGTGTGGCTGTCCGGTCGGAACAACCATTGAAGTCCGCGACCTATTCTGCAACCTCCCCGTCCGACGCAAATTCCTGCGACAGGCGGCGACCGAATTTGGCCACGTCAGCGAACAGTTCACCCGCATCGCCCTGGCCAATCCCCGCGTCCATCTGGTGTTACGTCATAACGACCGCATCGTCTATGAACTCCCCGGCACGGACCGTCTGCTGGAGCGGATCGAGTTGTTTTTTGGAGGCGAGTTGACCGGTCAACTGATCGCGGTCGAAGCCGACTTCAAAGGATCTCGATTGTGGGGCTATGTGGGACATCCAGCGGAAAGCCGGTCGACGCGTAAAGGACAATACCTGTTCCTGAACGGTCGCTGGATTCAAGACCGGTCGTTGCAGCACGCGCTCTCGGAAGCGTATCGCGGGCTGTTGATGGTGGGCCGCAATCCCATCACCTTTCTCTTCCTGGAAACTCCCGCAGACTCGGTCGATGTCAACGTCCATCCCACCAAAGCGGAAGTCCGGTTTCGCGACAGTCAGACGTTGTATCGACTGATCCTCTCAACGATTCGCAATCGCTTTTTGGGGATGGACCTCAACAGTTCACTCGACGTCGCAGGCAAAGGGGGCGGCCTCAAGCTGGAGCCACTGAAGCCCAAAACTGCAGATCCCGAACAGCAGAAGGCGGTTCAGCAGGAACTGGTCGACTGGGTGAAACAACAGGCGACCCTCTGGAGCGCTCCCGGCTCACAACCACCTGTTAACAAAACCGCCCCGTCCGAACTGACCCCAGGGAGTTCGGCGGAGTGGAACAGTCCCGCCACGAATCCGGACTTCGGCTGGAATACCGGCAGCGAAACCAGTCCTTTACAACCGTCCTCAACGGGATCGCCGTCGGAGCGCCCCGGGACGGATCCCTTGGTCACCAGGGATTGGAATCCGCCGCGGAACGATTCGTCCGTTGGCGACTGGCGTGATCCCCTGCGGGAGGATTCTCAAGCCGCTGATTTGGGGCACACTTTCGACGAACCGAATTCCGCCGGTTCTTCCCCGTCCCTTCCCGTGGCCTCTGCCCCATTCGCAGAGGGAAGCGTAGCTGAGCATTCTGTGGAATCGGTCTCGATGGGCGAGTCGCCCCAGGCTCCTCCTCCCAGCGAGGCGCTCAACGCCGCCGCCGAGGCGGTCCGCCGAAGTCCCCCCATGCTCCCCGACAACGTGCGGGCGATGCAGATTCACGACTCCTATTTGGTCGTGGAATCGGATGAGGGACTCACGGTGGTCGATCAGCACGCGCTGCACGAGCGGATTCTCTACGAACACTTGCGCAAGCGCGTGTTGTCGGGCGGAGTCGAGTCACAACGGCTGCTGGTTCCGTTGCCTGTCGAAATGCCTCCTGCGCAAGTCGCGGCACTGCTCGAACATCTGGAGCTGCTGGCGAGTTTTGGACTGCGGTTGCAGGATTTTGGTGGCAACACCCTGCTGGTCACATCGTATCCCGTGATGCTCCGCCGCCTGGACCCAGCGGCTTTGTTGAAAGATCTGTCCGAACAGATTCTCGAAACCGGTCGCGACCCCTCGCGGCGGGACATGCTCGACAGTCTGTTGCACATGATGTCGTGCAAGGGGGCGGTCAAAGCGGGACAACGGCTGACCGCCGACGAAATCGACAGTCTGCTCGCGCAACGCCACCTGATCGACGACGCACATCATTGCCCGCACGGCAGGCCAACCGCCCTGGTTCTCAGCCGGGCCGAACTGGATCGCCAGTTCGGTCGACTGGGATGAATCGTTCCCCCGCATCGGATATGCCCAAAGTCGTGAACTACACCGCCGGCCAGTTGCGACACTTCGTCTCTCAATTGTTCGTCGCCGCCCGGGTCACCCCGGTGGAGGCGGACCGAATCGCCGAGAGTCTGGTGGAATCGAACCTGCGGGGTCACGACTCCCACGGCATCGTGTTGGCAGGGTGGTACCTCAGTCAGATTCAATCGGGCGAATTACAACCCGGTGCCCCTTTGGTTGTTCGACGCGACCTGCCGGGGGCCTTGGTCTGTGACGCCGGTCTGGGGTTTGGCCAGGTGCAGTGTCGCGAATTCGTGAATCGCTGCTGTGAAAAAGCGATGACTGCGGGGGCGGTTTGCGGAACACTCACCCGGTGCGGACATATCGGGCGGTTGGGGGAATGGGTCGAGCAGGCGGCGAAACTTGGTTTCGCGGCACTCATCGCAGTCAATGACAACGGGGCGATCTACACGGTCGCTCCCCCTGGCGGAATCGACCGCCGACTGAGTACGAATCCGATTGGTATCGGAATTCCCACGGAGGACGAACCTCTGGTTCTTGATATGTCGACCAGCGCCGTCGCGAATGGCAAACTCAAAATCGCCCGTCTTGCGCAGCGCCCTGTGCCGTTGGGTTGGATTCAGGACGCGGAGGGAAATCCCACGACCGACCCCGAGGTCATGCTCGCGGATCCGCCCGGTTCTCTGTTGCCGTTTGGTGGTGACCAGGCCTATAAAGGATTCGGGCTGGGCTTGGTCTTTGACATTCTGGCGGCGGGATTGTCGGGAGGGTTTTGTCCTCCCGCCGAGCCGGGCGCGCTGGAGTGGAACAATGTGCTGCTGGTGGTCTGGAATCCCGGGCAATTCGCCGGCCGGGAGCATTTTCTTACCGAGGCGGAACGGTTGATCGCGTTCGTGAGAAGCGCCCGTTGTAAACCGGGGGTGGATCAGATTCAACTCCCGGGTGATCGCAGCCTGGAATGCCGACGCGACCGACTAAAAAACGGCCTGCCGCTCTCCGACGAGTACCTGCGGCCGTTGAAGGAGATCGCCGGGAAATTGGGGGTGGAGTTTCCTGAGGGGCAGGAGCCAGGTTGAATGTCATTTTTCTCGTGCGTTGAGCAGTATTTGTCGCACACCAAACCCAGATTACCAATCCGACGCCCTGGGGTGAGCCATCTGCCCGCCGAATACCAGCACGGCTTCATCGAGCCACCGGGGGCGTTCCGTTTGCGAATATCCCCGCCGTTCGACTATACCAGTGTTTCCTGATTCAATTCATCGACGCGTGTCGTCTCCGTGCCGCTTTACCCACGTGTCTTCACCTCACGATTCCATTCCTGCCGATTCCCGCGCGACCGATTCGCCGACTCGCAGAAACTGGCTGTGGTTCAGCCTGCAGCAGATCGTGCAGGTTGTATTCGCGGTCTGGTTGCGCTATCGCGCGCGCGGGGCCGACAGAATTCCCGTTGTCGGGCCGGCATTGCTGCTGTCGAACCACCAGAGCTTTCTCGACCCCTTGCTGATCGGACTTCCCTTGCGTCGCCCCGTCAGCTTTCTCGCCCGCGATTCACTGTTTCGCGTCCCCGTGCTGGGTTGGCTGCTGCGTGCGACCTATGTGGTCCCCCTCAATCGTGACACCGGTGCCACGGGGGGATTACGCGAAACGATTCGGCGGATGGATCAGGGGTTCCTGGTGGGGGTCTTTCCCGAGGGAACTCGCAGCGTGGATGGTCGACTTGGCGAAGTCAAACCCGGCTTCGCGGCATTGATTCGCCGAACTGCGACCCCCATTTTTCCAGTGGGAATCGCCGGCGCAAACCGGGCGCTCGGCCGCGGGAGCTGGTTCCTCCGCCCGGCTCGCGTGTGTGTGGTTTTCGGCGAACCGTTTCCCAATGGGGAGATCGAAGTTTTGAAACAGCGGGGACGTGAAGCGGAATTGATCGCGCTTGTCGGAAGCAGAATCGCGGAGTGCCAGGCGGAGGCCGAAGAGTGGCTCCAGCGGGGAGGCAACCACATGCGACGTTGACCCAAACCGCGAGCGATGGAGCGAGACGTGGGAAGATCGCCTTCCATTGAGTCCATTTTCATTGCCCCACTCCAACAACATTGATTCAGACAGAGATTTCATGCCTCAACGGATTTTGAGCATTTCGGGCCTTCGCGGAATTGTTGGCGACGGATTGGAACCAGGATACCTGGTCGACTTCGCATGCGCTTTGGGGACGATGTATGACGGGGGAGTCGTCATCCTCAGTCGTGACGGTCGGTCGACCGGCCCCATGGTCAAACATGCCGTTCTGGCGGGATTGCTGGCGACTGGCTGTCGGGTTCTCGACGCGGAAATCGCGTCAACACCCACGTGCGGCGTCCTCGTTCAACATTTGAAAGCCGCCGGCGGTTTGCAAATCACAGCGAGCCACAATCCCATTGAGTGGAACGGACTCAAACCATTCGGGCCGGGAGGATCGGTTTTCGACCAGGCGCGGGGCGAGCAGTTGATCAAGCTGCTGGAATCGCGCGCCTTCCGTTTTCGCGACGGCCACAATTTGGGAACGATCGAACGACTTTCCGACCCGCACGCGCCACACCTCGCCCGGGTTCTGGCGCTGGTTGATGCGTCGGTCATTCGTGACCGGAAACCCCGAGTCGTTCTCGATTGCACACACGGTTCCGGCGGCCTGCTGGGGCCACGCCTGCTCGAAACGCTTGGTTGCGAGGTGCATGTGCTGGGGGGGACACCCGATGGCTTGTTTGAACATCCCCCCGAACCGACAGAACAGAACCTGAAGGGGTTGTGTTCCGAAGTACGGCGGGTTGGTGCCGACATTGGCTTCGCAGAGGATCCCGATGCCGACCGCCTGGCGATCGTCGACGAAAACGGGCGATATATCGGGGAGGAATTGACTTTGGCGTTGTGCGTCGACCATGTGTTGCGGACCCGCCGCGGGCCGGTCGTGGTCAATGGTTCGACCAGCAGGGTCACCGCCGACATCGCGGCGAAGTATGGCTGTGATTTTCAGCGGTCGTATGTTGGTGAAGCCAACGTTGTCGCGAAGATGCAGGCGTTGAACGCCGTGATTGGCGGGGAAGGGAATGGTGGACTGATTGAGCCGAAGGTCGGATGGGTGCGCGACAGTTTCGTTTCGATGGCCTATGTGCTGGCGGAACTCGCCAGCCGCGGGCAGCCTCTCTCGACCTGGGTGGCGGAACTCCCCAAGTACACAATCGTCAAAGATAAGGTGACGTGCGATCGGGCATTGGTTGAACGTGCCTGCCAGGCACTCAAGGTCCGAATGCCCGGCGCGCAGGTTCAGGAAGGAGATGGCCTGCGTCTCGATTGGCCCGACCGCTGGGTGCAGGTGCGGGGAAGCAATACCGAGCCGATCGTGCGGGTGATCTCTGAGGCCCCGGACGGTGATCTGGCAAGGGAGCTGTGTCGCCAGGCGATGGAGGTCGTTCAGGAGGTGACGAAACCCGGGTGTGCCGTTGATTGACTCCCGCATCGGGAGTGTTATGATGCTCGCCAAGCAGTCTGCGGGTTCGCGGATTGTCGACCTGGGTGTCCCGCCGGCTTGTCGTCGTCGGGAAGAATAGGGAAGACGGTGGAAGTCCGTCGCGGTCCCGCCGCTGTAACCGGGGACAGTTTCCGCGTGTGCCACTGCCAGGCCGCGGTTGAGGCGAGTCAATCGCCACGATCGCACCTGTGGGAAGGTGCGGAGAACTGAACGATCCGGAAGCCAGAAGACCTGCCCAGTGGTCGAGAACGAGTGCTTGTCTTTCGTGGAGAAGACGCCGACTTTCGCGCCGGGAGAATCGGGCGACGGGCGGGTGTGCGCTCCCGGGTGCGAAGCTGCGCGCCGGGATGTGTTCGCCGCTGTTCGCAGGCGCGGGGTGATGGGCGCATTTTCTGAGATCGACAGACTCTTGGTGGGTGGCCCCCTGGTGCCTCCCTTGCAGCGAGGATCTGTTGGATGTTCATTCTTCGGCGTCGACGGGTGCGATCGAGGGGACGTAACGCGGGTTTTAATCCACGTCTCCCCTCCGATTCGCCAGTTGCTCTTCAGGACACGTCAGGGGCCTCGAGTGGGAGTGCGCCTGGAAAAACCGGGGCGATTGCTGCCCGGAGCACGAGTTGCATCAGGCGGCAGCGCAGTGGCGGCTCGGCAGGAGACTCGCCTTCCCGTGGCCTGGTTGTTGCTGACCACGCGTCACGTGGCGCGCGGCACGGATTCACTCTGATAGAACTTCTGGTGGTCATCGCGATCATTGGCATTCTGGTCGGGTTGCTGATGCCCGCTGTTCAACAGGCGCGTGAGGCGGCCCGCAGTTCTCAATGCAAGAACAACCTGCGGCAATTGGTCATGTCGCTGCACATGTACAGCGACAACTGGAAAGGGGGACTGATGCCCTCCGATGTTTACAACTGGACGATTCCCGTGGGTCAACCTGGGGGCGAACGCCGGTACTGGTTCGGCGAGGTCGACCCGTCGGGCAATCTGGATTTCACCAAAGGATGCCTGGCATCTTTCATGGAGAATCAAAAGCAGAGCTACCAATGCCCGAATTTCAATGAGAATAGTGTCACCAAGGTGAAGTTTGGCAAGATGACCAGTGGCTATGGCTACAACTACCAATACCTTGGTCCTGGCCTGCAACTGGCGATCGACTGGATGACGATGCAGGTCGATCCCATGAAGCCCATCAACTATCGCATGCAGGATGTGCGATCTTCGACCCAGACCATCGTGTTCGCGGACTCAGCGGCCGTCTTTTGCAGTAACTGGCCGGAATGCACCGTGAACACCTTCGAAGAGTCGTGGACTCTCGAAGCCCCCAGTGGCGCGTTTCCGAATACTCATTTCCGTCACAATGTGACGGCGAATGTCGCGTACCTCGACGGACATGTCGAAACCCATTCTCCAAGCTGGATCGCGCTCCCCGACTGGGTTCCGACGGCGCAGGTTCAGGAGATGCAACGCCAGAACCTGGGATTCGTGGGAACCGACGACACCCTGTACGATCGGAAGGTAACTGCTCAATAACCCCGCGGTCGGCGCGCGGTCCGGCGGCGCTCGTCGCAGGCGTCGATTGAGTGCGCGAGTTTACGGAGGTGGAGAAGTTGCCTCAGGCCGCTGCCATTATCCGGTCTCGGGTGCGGGGGTCGCAGTCGC
>CAMATH010000003.1 GCA_945860955.1 Planctomicrobium piriforme | reverse complement strand
GGTGTCGTACGTTAGAATGGGGGATATGTACCGTGCGTCGGGAGACGGAGCAGGGGCGCGCGAGTCGTACGGGAAGTCGCTCTTGATCATGGAGCGTCTGGCGGCGGGGGAGCCGGAGCGAGCGGACTACCAGCGCGACCTGTCGGTGTCGTACAACAAAATGGGGGATATGTACGGTGCGTTGGGAGACGGAGCGGGGGCGCGCGAGGCGTACGAGAAGTCGCTGTCGATCCGGGAGCGTCTGGCGGCGGGGGAGCCAGAGCGAGCGGACCACCAGGTCGATCTGGTGATCTCGTTGTACAAGACCGCCACAAGCGAAAAGCCGGCCGACCGCCGCGCGCTAGAACGTGGCCTGGCGATTCTGTTGTTCCTCCAACAAACCGGCCGACTCTCCCCCGACCGCGTGCCGTTGATCGAGATGTTTCGAACGGTGTTGAAATAGCCCTGGAGTGAGGGATCTCGATCCCGCCTTTCCCTCATCCTCCCTCGGCTTGCGGCAGGCACACGAGACGTTCTGCCGAGGCGATTTCAAATTGTGCGTTGCCGGAAGGGCGTCGATCGTCCAGGGTTATGTGAAAGTTCGCTGAGACGGAACGAAATGTGACGGATTACCTCCAGTGTGCCTGTTGAGAGATGGAGTGAGGTAGAACGAAAGGCGGGGACAAGGCCCCGCACTCCATGGAGTTGCTCGCCATTCCTGCTCGCTGAAAAAGTGGCAGAAATCGAAATACTCCCAATCAACACGATCGAGATTGAGCCGCGAAATTGTCTCGTTTCCGGCCGTGCGAGAAATAAACCGGCAGCCCCCAATTCGCCGCGCTCGGCATCATCGCCCATGCCGACAATCAATCGGCGCACGCTGGCAGGCTTCCTGAGATTCCTCTGCACACACTCCCCCGCTCCGGCTCACATGTTACAATGCCGATGAGTCCCTCCTGAACAGAGTGTGCCCCCATGAACCTTCTGTCATCGAATCGCTCTTCTTCTCGCCAACGATTCTGTTGGACGATGTTGCCGATTCTGACATTCTGCGGCGGCACATTCGGTGTGGCCGCCGAGGAGCCGGCGGCGAAAGAGCGCAAACTCTCGTTCGAAACCGACATCGCTCCGCTGCTCAAGGCACGGTGTGCCAAGTGTCATTCGGGAGACGAGCCGAAAGGGGGGTTGCGCGTCGCTTCCCGGCGGGATCTGCTCCGTGGTGGCGATTCCGGACCAGCGCTGCGGATCGCTGCCGCCGAGTCGAGTTTGCTGTGGGAGAAACTCGCCTCGAATGAAATGCCCGCTGGTGGCCCCGCGCTGACCGCTGACGAAAAGGGTTTGCTGCGAACCTGGATCAACGACGGAGCCCCCGCTGCCGAAGTGGACGACGCGGCCGATGCCACCGCTCCGGTCACTGTTCCCAACAGTACCGCGTCGGATCACTGGGCGTTTCGCGCGCCGGTTCGACCGTCGGTTCCAAATGTCAAATCCTCGGACCGCGTACGAACCCCGATCGATAGCTTCATTCTCGCGGAACTGGAACCGCGCGGGTTGTCGCTCTCGCCAGACGCCAGTCGGGAAACGCTGATCCGCCGACTCGCGTTCGATCTCACAGGACTTCCCCCGACGCCAGAACAGGTCGAGGCGTTTGTCGCGGACCAGGATCCCGGTGCCTGGGAACACTCGATCGACCAACTGCTCGCCAGCCCGGCGTATGGCGAACGCTGGGGCCGGCACTGGCTCGATCTGGCCGGTTACGCCGACTCGGCCGGAGTCCTCGCCGAGGACCGCCCGATTCCCAACGCGTTTCGTTACCGCGACTACGTGGTGCGGGCCTTCAATTCTAACAAGCCCTACGACCGGTTTTTGCAGGAGCAGCTCGCGGGCGACGAATTGACCGGGTATTGGAACGCCTACGCGACGGCGGAAAAACTGCCCGAGGACGTGATCGAAGGGGTGATCGCGACGGGCTATTTGCGCTGCGCCCCCGATTCCAGCCGACCCGACTTCAGCACCATCAAGAACGCCGACGCCCAGTATTTTTACCCGACCATTAACGACACGATGCAAATCGTCGCGTCGTCGACGATGGGACTCACGGTGCAATGTGCCCGGTGTCATTCCCACAAGTACGACCCGATTCCGCAGACGGAATTCTACCGGTTGCAGGCGGTCTTCATGTCGGCGTTGCGTCCCACGCAATGGGTGCCACAGATGGACCGCAAAATTCTGGTGGCGACTGCCTCGCAAAAGAAGGCGGGCGACGAACACAACGCGAAGCTCGACGCCGAGATCGCCCGGCGGAAACAGATTCTCGCCGATCTGTTGAAGGACGCGAGAGAAAAACTGTTCGCCGACCGCTTGCAGACCCTTCCCGAGAGCATTCGAGAAGATGTCAAACAGGCGATCGCGGTCGAGGGGGCGCAAAGGACGGAGATTCAAAAATACCTCGCGGAGAAGTTCACCGCGCTGCTCCGTCCCGATGAGGCGACACTGGCGAAAACCCTGCCGACGACCTATCCCGACTACCGCAAGTCGGTGGAGGAGCAGAACGCCGAGATCGCCGCCCAAGATCGGCAACGTCGACACTATGACGAGTTGCGGGCGCTCTACGATCTGCCGGGATCGGTTCCCACTCCCGTGCTGCGTCGGGGAGACGCGCTCACCCCCGGTCCCGCGGTTGAGCCGGGGGTGTTGTCGGCGCTGGCGACCGCGCAGCCTTTCGAATGGAACGCCCCCCCAGCCGACGCCCCAACCAGTGGTCGTCGACTCGCGTTCGCGAAATGGCTCACCCAGCCCGACCACCCGCTCACCGCGCGGGTCTTCGTCAATCGAGTCTGGCTGCTGCATTTTGGCGAAGGACTGGTCAACACCCCCGAGGACTTTGGAACGATTGGTTCGGCACCCAGTCACCCTCAACTGCTCGACTGGCTGGCGCGGGAATTCGTCGAGAGCGGCTGGGACGTGAAGCGACTGCACCGGCTGATCCTGACTTCCAGCGTCTATCGGCAGCGGTCCGAAGGGGCCGCGCCGGAGTTGGCCCTCGCTCGCGAGACCGATCCCGACAATCGGCTGTTGTGGCGGCAACGACTGCGCAGGCTCGAAGCCGAGTCGGTGCGCGATTCGATCCTGAACACGGCGGGCCTGCTGGAACATCGGATGTACGGCCCACCCGTCCCCGTCGCCCGGCATGGGGATGGGGATGTCACCGTGGCCGACCAGGCGAACGATCGTCGGCGTTCGATTTATCTGCAGGTACTCCGTTCGCACCCGCTGACATTGCTGCAATCGTTCGATCAACCGATCATGGAAACGAATTGCACGAAGCGCAGTCGATCGACGGTGTCGACCCAGGCGCTCACGCTGCTCAACAGCGAGACGCTGGTTCGGGCCGCCGGTGAATTCGCCCGCCGAATTCTTCGCGACGCTCCTGAGAAGCCTCTCGATCGCGCCGTCTGGTTGACCTACTCGCGTCCCGCGACTCCCGTGGAGTTGCACGAACTGGCGGCTTTTTGGCAGGCGCAACAGGGGCACTACGTCGCCACGGGGAATACCGAAGCGGTCGCCCGCGAACAGGCGCTCGCCGACGTTTGTCACATGCTGCTCTCATCCAACGAATTCGTCTACGTCGATTGAGGAACTCGGAAATGCGATTTGTCGCTCCCTGGAATGAACCGGGTCTGTCTCGTCGTGACGCCATCGCACGCCTTGGTGGGGGAATGGGGGCAGTCGCGCTCGCCACTCTCATGTCACGACCAAGTGGTGTCGCGAACGCGGCCGGGGGAGGGACGTTCAATGTCCTGCCCCGACCGGCGCATCACGCTCCCAGGGCAACGGCCGTCATTCAGCTCTTCATGCATGGAGGTCCCAGTCATGTCGACCTGCTCGACCCAAAGCCGGAACTGACCAAACTCGACGGCAAAGCTCCGCCTTCGGAGGTTGTCGACGACGAAAAGCGAACGTCCTACCTGATGGGATCCCCCTTCCCGTTTTCGAAACATGGTCAGTGCGGACTCGAGTTTTCCAGCGTGCTGCCCGGGATCGCCAGTCATGCCGACGAAATCGCAGTCGTCCGGTCGATGTTTTCGGAACATCGCAATCACGAACAAGCGATCTGGATGGCGAACACCGGCCTGACAGTCGCGGGTCGGCCGAATATCGGCGCGTGGGCCGCGTACGGTTTGGGGACCGAGAACCAGAATCTGCCGGCGTATGTCGCGCTCCCCGATCCGACCGGACTGCCGACGGATGGAGCTCGCAACTGGTCGAGCGGCTGGCTCCCCCCGGTCTATCAGGGAACGTCGATCCGCTCGGAAGGGATGCCCGTGTTGCATTTGCAGCCGAAACAGCCCCGTGCCGCATCGATTGAGCAGACAAGGTTTGATCTGCTCCGAAAACTGAACGACCGTCATAAGCAATCGCATCCGGGTGAACTCGAACTTGACGCCCGAATCTCAACATTCGAACTGGCGGCTCGCATGCAGTTGGCCGCGACCGACGCGCTTGATCTGACTCAGGAGACCGCGGCGACACAAAAATTGTACGGTATCGATAACGATGTCACGCGGAGTTATGGCCGGCGCTGTCTGATGGCCCGGCGGTTGATTGAACGCGGGGTGCGGTTCGTGCAGTTGTTCATGAAAGGGCAGCCGTGGGACACGCACACTTCGAACACCGAGGGAACCCGAAGCTGCTGTGCCCAGACCGATCTTCCCATCGCCGGCCTGATGACCGATCTGAAACAGCGCGGCTTACTGGATTCGACGCTGATTCACTGGGGGGGCGAGTTCGGTCGCACCCCGGGAGCCGAGCAGCGCGACGGGAACAAAAAGCGGGGGAACGAAGGGCGCGACCACCATCCGTACGGATTCAGTGTCTGGCTTGCCGGCGGGGGGATCCGCGGAGGCCAGGCGTATGGAGCCACGGATGATTTTGGCTACCGGTCGGTCATCAACCGCACGTCGACCGCCGACCTGCATGCGACGATTCTGCACCTGTTGGGACTGGAACACGAAACGCTCACGTTCCCTCACAACAGCCGGCAGGAACGTCTGACCGATGTGTACAAGGCGCGGGTGATCGAAGAGCTGGTGGCGTAATGAAAAAGGTGGAGCGTTCTGCGAGTATTTGGTCAGGCCATGTACTCTGTCTCGTCCTGCTCGGCGGGGTGATTGCTTCTCAGGCCAACGCCGCTGATGCGGTTCCGACCAATTCACGAGTCCGACTTCTGCCATGGCCCAAGTCGGTCGACGTGTCCGCCGGGACAATGAAAATCGGACCCGCTGCGCGAATTGTCGTCGCGAATGCCGACCTGCGGCCCCTCGCCGACATTTTTCGGGACGAATTGCGTCTTGTCGCGGGACTGGATTTGAAGGTGAGTGATGGACCGACGCGCGACGGGGACATTGTACTGAAGCTGAACCCCGAGCTTCGCGCTGGGGACGAGATATTCATGGTTCGCGATGGCCGGATCATTCGATCGCGCGACGGAGCGTACCGTTTGACCGTGGCCGAGGTCATGACGCTGGAAGGATTCGACTACAGGGCGGTCGCCGAAGGAACGGCGACTTTCCTGCAAGCGGTCGAACGAACTGGGGATGTGGCTGTCGTTCCCTTAATGACGATCAACGACTGGCCCCATGCGGACTTCACGGGTGTCATGCTCGATGTCGCGCGGCAGTTGAATACGATCGAGGACATTCAACGCTGTGTTGAGGTCTGTCGGGCGTATAAAATTCGATACCTGCAGCTCCATCTGACGGATGATCAGGCCTGGACTTTTCCGTCAGCGACGTTTCCCAAACTCGGAGCAGTGAACGGATCCGCACACGGCGGACCAGTCCCCCAGCGATACGCACTTGAGGATCTCAAGGCGCTGGTCCGGTTCGCAAATCAACGCGGCGTGACGCTCGTTCCGGAATTGGAATTGCCTGGGCATTCGAGTCACTGTTGTGCGGCCCTGCCAGACGTGTTCGGCTACGTGCCAACTGGAACCAACGAGCCAAAGCCACAAGGGGCAATGAATATCGCGAATCCAAAGCTCTACCCCGCTCTGGACTCGATCATAGGCGAAATGTGTGATGTGTTCGCCTCGTCCCCCTATTTTCATATTGGTTGTGACGAAGTCTCTGGCCTGGGAGTTGTCGCGTCGACTCCAGAGGCTGTGGAGTTCATGAAAAGAAATGGCTTACGGGACGCGAACGAACTTCTCTCCTACTTCATCGGTCGCGTCGATGAAATGGTGACCAGGCGGGGGCGCCGGACGATGATCTGGGAGGGAGCCGCGAACGGTGTCTCGAAAGAGATCATTCACCTGACCTGGGACGGCAACGCCCGCACTGCTGAGCGTTTGATCGCACAGGGGATTCCCACCATCACCGTACCCTGGAATCTGGCCGGGGTTCCGTGGCACGAGTGGTCGATGTATCACTGCAACGGCAGCGTACTCAAGAGAGGAGATCCGGTCCTTGGTGCGATGTTGCCGATCTGGGAACAGAAGGGGGATGTCAATCTGCGCTGGCTCCGTACTGGTGTGGCCAAACGCCAGGAACGGACCTGGGGGCCAGACACAGTCATCGACCCCAGCGAGTTTGAAATTCGTTCCGATGAAACCGATACCGTTGTTGATCGGATGTTGTATGGTTTCGCTATCCGCCATAGCCCTGAGACAGATGAGAGTTTGTCCTCCCGCAACGTTGTGGTTCCGACGACTCTTCAATTTGCAACGTGGGATTCGCTTGGCGTAGTCCGGGTGACTACCGACGGTTCGGAACCGACAGACGATTCCCCGCCGCATTCCGGACCAATCTTGATCGCCGATAACACGACGATTCGCGCCCGACTTTTCTCGGTGAAGGGCCAACCGGTGGCTTCCACCTGGAATCAGTCCTATACGTTCTCTCCTCTAAGTCTTGAGCCGGAACGGTTGCTTCCGAAGAGTTCCTGGTTCGCGGACTCAATGGAATTGAATATCGTATCCAGAATGAAATCCGGAACCATTCGCTACACTTTGGATGGTTCTGCTCCGGACAAAGATTCACCCGTGTTTACGGAACCCGTGGTACTGCGCGACACGGCAATGGTGGTCGCCCGGTGGTTCGACACGGAGAACATTGGACGCGGTAATGCGGCATCAGCAACCTATCGGAAACTCGCCACCGTCAAGCACGCCGCGGTCAACAAGCCAGTTGTCATGACCATCACAACGAAACTGGAGGATCCCGAAGGAGCTGCGAAGCAACTCGTCGACGGCTTCCTGGGACGTGACGGCGATTGGGGCTCCCCAGAAGTCGTTCAACTCGGTCAAAGTGATCTCGAGGCCGTCATTGACCTGGGCGAACGTCAGGTGATTCAGCGAGTTGTCGGGCGGTTCATTCACTGCCAGGAAGCGGGAATTTATCCTGCCCGGCGTGTGGATGTTTTTACCTCGGAAGACGGTCAATCCTTCCGCCTCGCAAATACGGCAAAGTATGCGGTCCCGCAGGAACGGGGTGCCGACGGTACCTCGGTCAGGGAAATCGGAGTCGACGTGGATCGCGCTGCGAGATATGTGAAGATCGTTTGCCAGAACAACGGGCAGCTTCCGGCGTGGCACAAATCGCCTGGAGTTCTGGGGCACCTGATGTTAGATGAAATCCTGGTCAATCCGGAATGACCAGGATCACTGCGATACTTAGGACGCACCTAACAGTGGGGCCATGGACCGATCGAATTCCCGTTTGGCGAGCAGGACCGCGACAAGTAGCGGAATCGCCACGAGAATCAGTCGGATCAGCGCCACGATCCAGGGGTTCCGATTGCGAGTGAGCCGCCATTCCGGCCCCCAGCAGGCGAGCGGCGCCAGCAGAATAACCGTAGCTCGGCCAAGAGGCAGTCGGCCGAACGCGCAGCCGACGAGCAGCAATCCAAACAGTCCGACAACTCCGGCGGAGACTACGGCGGGAGGGACGAGGGAGGGGCGAAGCACGGCAGGCTGATTGTCGGAACGCCAGGAAACGAGCCACGCCGCGACCACCGTTCCCAAAAGAGTGCCACCCACCGGAAAAGCGGCCGCGCCCCCTTTGAGATACCCTGCCAGCATCACCGACAAACCCGCGCACAATGTCGCGAGCGCCAGTGAGAGCGGAATGGTGAGGGAGATGGCCGTCCCCTCCGCACGTTGCGACAGCCGGTTTAGCAACCACCAGGATCCCGCGAGTGGAAATCCACTCATCAGATAGATGCCCGCGAGCGGTTGCTCCAGTACGGGGAGCCCGCCCGGGGTCAGGTAGACCGAACCGTCAAGCAATATCCGGGGAATCGCGATCGCCAGACAGAAGCGCGCGAGCCACGCGAAACGGGTGAGTTTCGTGGAACAACCCGCGACCATTTCGATCGCCCCTGTCCCGGGGAGTACACATATCAAGAGTCGATTGAGGCCGTTTGTGGGGGGCCATTGCCAGCGAAACGCCAGCCAGTGGCAGCCCAGCGCTATCCCGAAACCGATCGCCAGAACATACGCCGAATTTGGCCACGATTTGCCGTGTGAACGCCACACGGTCACCATCGCCAGCGCGATGCTCGCGCTGACGATGGCGGCGACTCCCATCGCCTGGAGATACAGCAGAGGGTCGGGCATCCGCTAGTTTCGGATCCCTTCGCAGTCGATGATGATCAACGCCTCATCGCCGATCGGTCCGATCGCCGACTTGTCGAAGCCAAAGTCACTCCGCTTGAGCGCGACTTCCGTTGAGAAGCCGACGATCTTCTTCTTGTTCCATTCGATCTCTTTGCCCCCCTTGAGGACCAGGGTGACCTTCTTGGTGACGCCGTGCATCGTGAAATCGCCCGTCACCTCGTATCCCCCCTTGATCGCCTTGGTGCTGGTACTCTTGAAGTCGATCGTCGGGAACTGCTTGGTGTCGAAATAGTCGGGCTGCCGAAGATGTTCGTCACGGGCTTTGTTCCCCGTGTCGACGCTGTCGGCGTGAATCTTCAGTTCAAACGTCGACTTGGTGGGATCCTCGCGGTCGAGCGAGAACTTTCCTTCGACCTGATTGAATCGACCATGGATCCAACTGATATCGAGGTGACGCGCTTTGAAGCTCACCGACGAGTGGACCAGGTCGTAAGCGTATTCGTCGGCCGCACCGGCCAGGTGACCCGAGGCCAGAATCGCCGATCCCGTGACGAGTGCCAGAATCCACGCCGAAGCAAACTTTCGCATGTGATTGTTCCCTCTGTAAAGAAGTCGAGTGTCATCTCTCGCTGGTTCGCCAGCGGTCAGGTCGCATCGTAAGCGCCGGGGGATCGCCGGTAAAGGCGATGAAACCCGCACAGGGACCCTGCACCGCGGTACCCAGCCGCGACGGTTGGGAACCGCAACGCCCCGCGTGTGAAAAACGAGAGAGTAATAAATGCTCCCGGGATCAAACTGTCAACGAATCGGGATCACGTGAGTTCCGGTTCTGCTCGTGACCGCCGAATCAATCACTCCGTAGATCGTTGGCCCGGAGTCACGGAGGATCGTCCGTCGGCATCGAGTCCGAATCACCGTTGAACTTGCGGTTGTCACCTCTCGTCGATCAAATCTGAAGTCTCCGCCAGCGACCCACTCGATCAAGCCCGTCGTGATTGGGCGACCGAATCGTCCAATCCACAACCGGGCCAGACGACAGTCCCGGCGGTCTCGCGTCTCCATTCCGAATTTCACTCACAGACCGCGGCATTGATCCACATGCGAACTTCCGCCCCGCTCCGACGGCGACTCCTGCTCATTCCGTTGACTCTGGTTTTGGTCGTTTCCGTGGTGGCCGCGAATTCGGCCTCGCGGCGGTCCCACGCGGCACAGTCGAAGCCGGTGGGTGTGCCCGAAAACGCTCGGGTTGTCGCCGAGCTCGGTGGCAACGGGGTGGTCGCGTATGTGCTGGACCAGAGGCTGTGGCTGCAACTGGAAAAAGCCGCTCTGGAGCGTAATCAGGCGGTGATTCCGCGGGTCGCCGCCGCGATTCGGACCATGCGCTGGAAAGGTCACCCCGATGTTGAACTGAAGTTCTCGCCCGAGCCTCGGGAGTGGATTTTTTCGTGGAAGTCGCCGCCGGCGACGGATCCGGTAATCGAAGTGGTCTTCGACACGCCCCCCGTGGCGCTCCGCGATTCCCCCCCAGCAGTGGCGAGCGGCGATGGTTCGGTCATGGTCTGGGCGTATCATGCCAGTACGTTTGGAGAGAAGCTCCGATACGAACCGCAGCCATTCAAAAACACCGTTGGATATTGGGTCGTCCCGGGAGACTACGCGACCTGGGATGTCGTGATTGATCAGCCGGGAACGTTCACCGTCGCGGTGTTGCAAGGGTGCGGGGAAGGGCAGGGGGGGAGTGATGCGGTCATCACCCTTCGGCAGTCTGACGCGGTGAAAGCCGAAGTGCCCTTTCGCACCATCGACACCGGCCACTTCCAGAATTTCCGCTGGAATCATCTGGGATCGATCCAGGTGACGGCCGCCGGCCAATACCAACTGCGGATCCAGCCCGCGAAAATCGCGAAGAACGCGCTGTTTGATGTGCGGGGAGTGCATCTGGTCCGGCAGGCGACCGCGAAGTGAGTGAGACGCCGTGCTGTCCCCGCGAAGTAGTGAACGACTGGTTGATGTCGGATGCGGAGGCGTTGTTGTGAGTCCTGGGGCAGCCCCCAGTGCGTTGTTTGGATGGTGGACGCACAGCGGGGCCAGTCTTTCGGAGAAAGACGGCTACCGATTGCGTATCGCCGCTTGACCGGCGTCGCGGTTGCCATCAGACTGAATGCCGTCCCTCGACCGATCGAAATCGCAATGTCCACCGCACCAGTTCAGCGTCTCACGCCGCAGGAATACCTCCGCCAGGAGCGCGAGGCAACCTTCAAGAGCGAGTATTTTCGCGGTGAGATGTTCGCGATGGCTGGCGCGTCGCGGGTCCACAATTTGATCGTCGCCAACGTCATTCGCGAGGCCGGCAACGTGCTCAAGGGGCGTCCCTGCGAGGTCTATCCCAGCGACCTCAGAGTCTTGATTGAAGCGACGGGACTTTACACCTATCCCGATGTCACCGTTACTTGCGATCAACCCAAGTTCGAGGATGCCCACCACGATTCACTCACCAACCCCCGCTTGATCGTCGAAGTGCTGTCTGACTCGACCGAGGCGTACGATCGGGGCAAAAAGTGGGCTCACTATCGCCAGATCCGCTCATTGCGGGAATATGTGTTGATCTCCACAAATCGATTCAGTGTCGAATCGTATGTCCGAGGGGACGACGGCCAATGGACGTTTCGCGAAATGGCCGATCCGCACGGCGACGCGACGTTCGAATCCATGGGGATCGCAATCCCCATGGCCGAGATCTACCGCCATATCGCCTTGGTTTCCACAGACTCTCCCGGTGGCGATGGGCTTGGCTTCACGCGTCCATTGTGTGATCACTGACCGGGCAATGCCGCCCGTGTCACACCGGTGCCGCGCGCGCACCGGCGTTTAGAACCTGTCCAAAATCCACCCCGTGATTTCGCGCGAGCCGCGCCATTGGGCGCAACGAACTGACTCTCCCGAATCACTTTGAGGAGAGTCGAATCGAATAAATTCCAAGCTGCGAACACTCGCTGCTGATTGCGCTGCACTATATGGCGCGCGACGCGAATTCGCGGTATAGATCCTGGACGGTTTCTAAGCGACGTCACCATTTGATCAACGCGGTCTGTCGTTGCGGCGTTCCTATCGCGACACCGGCGGGTTGGAACTTGGCGTCGGCGGGAACAACGGTTGCGCTCCCCATTTGCCCCTTCCAATCCAGCCCCGCTTGTAAAAGAAGTACAACTGGGCGATTGAGACAACCACCATCAAGCCCACACACAAGGGATAGCCTAGGTACCAGCGGACTTCTGGCATATTCCACGGTGACGAGTCGGGATCGAAGTTCATGCCGTACACGCCCGCGATGAACGTGAGCGGGATGAACAATGTCGAAATGACCGTCAGGACCTTCATCACTTCATTCATCCGGTTGCTGACGCTCGACAGATACAGATCCATCAGATCGGAACAGATCTCGCGATAGGTTTCGACCAGATCGATGATTCGGACCGCGTGATCGTAGACGTCGCGCAGGTAGAGCCGGGTTTCGGGATCGAAGTTGGCGATGTCGTCGCGGACCATCACGTTCAGCGCCTCGCGCTGCGGCCAGATCGAGCGACGCACGTTCAGCAGTTCGCGTTTGACGTCGTGAACCTCGGCGACCGCGCCTCGGTCGGGGTGCAACAGGATCTGGTCTTCCAGCGTTTCCAGCCGTTCGCCGTACGCTTCGAGTACCGGAAAGTAATGGTCCACCACCGCGTCGAGCAGTGAATACGCCAGATAGCCCGGCCCCGCCTCCCGGACGCGCGTCACGCATTTTCGCACTCGCTCGCGAACCGGTTCCAAGCAATCCCAACCCGGGCGTTCCTGGAACGAGATCACGAAATTCGGTCCCACGAACATGCTGATCTGTTCGAGTTCCAGCGACTCTTCCATACGCACCATGTGGGATACGAGGAACGTTCGGCTGCCGAACTGATCGACTTTCGCCCGTTGATGCACGTTGACGACATCTTCCATCGCCAAGGGATGCAGGTCGAACATCTCGGCGAGCTGCACCAGGACCGAAAGATCCCCCAGTCCGTCGACGTTGACCCATAGCACGGGGAACTTGCCGATCAGTTCGCGTAAGTCGGCGGTACGGGCGACATTCTTCTCGACGAAGGCGTCTTTGCCATACGCCAGAACGTGTATCGCCGGCGCGGGAGAGTCGGGATCGATCGTCAGCGTGCCCGGTGGAGCGCCGGGCGCGGTCAGCGGCTTGAGACGGCGGCGGGAAGATCGAGTCTTGCGGCGGGTCACGGAGGGGACATCCTGTGTGTTGCGACCGACAGAGAAATTACCGCAGGTCGTTGGGCAGCAGCGTGACCTGGGGTCGGGCGTCGTCGGGGAATTCGGAGTAGTTCACACGTCGACCACGTTCCACCCCGTTGGCCTGACTGGCCAGCAATTTGGGTTTGGCGGGCGACTGGTCCCGCGATTCACTCATCCGGCCCCGGGTATTCCGACCTTTGGTTGGGGCCGATTCTTCGTCCGAGGAACGTCGGCGTGACGGCATCTCGTCGTCAAAGCTGTTGGCGATCGGTCCCAGATCGGCCTCCGACGCGCGATCGTCGGCGCGAGCCAGTTCACGCGAATTCCGTTTGGGAGGAGTGGGTTCTTCGGATTCCGTTTTGGGAGTTCGGCGGGGAAGCTCGCGGGTCTTGGGCGCGGGTTCGAGTTCCGCAACTCGTTCGGCACCGACGTCTTCGTCGCTCTCCTCGTCGTCACCGAGTCGGGCCCCGGTGGTCTTGCGTTTGGGGGCGGGAGCCGCCAGTCGGCTGGTCTCATTGTCGCGACCCTTCGTGGAGTTTCGACCGGCGAGTTTCGAACGCTCGACGGACTTCTCGGCGGGCTGGTCGGATTCAGGCGACTGGCCGCGGACCGTCACGCGGTCGGGTTCGCCCCGGGTGATCTTCGCTTTACCCACACCCGCATCCGCGAGCAGAGTCTGCGGGTTGCGGGAGATTTCGGGACTGCCCGCCATGACCCAATCTTTCCAGCGATTTTCCAAACCGTCGACGCCCGCGTAGGGATAGTGTTTGCTGATCGCTTTGTCCCAGCCCGCTCTGTTCGCGTCGTCGAGAAACAGCAGGTATTTCGCTTTGCCCCCCTCTTGAACGAGCAGTTCGGCCAACGAATAGCCTTCCGCATACAGCGTGCGGACCGCCTGAGGATCTTTGGGATAATCCTTCATTCCCAGCAGTTGCTTGAAGGGAATGCGACGGCGGGTCTTCATCACTTCTTCCACGGTCAGCACCTGAATACGGCGTTCCGACTCACACTCGACCAGAGTGGCCGCCCCTTCGTCGGCCCAACGGGGAAGTGGTCGGCGAAAGTGGCAGGCGAAGATCGTGTGACTCACTTCGTGGGGAATCACGGAATCCAGAATCCGCTCGAGCGACCCCTGCACTTTCATATTCCAGTCGCACACTTCCGCGGGAGCGTTGGAGACGGGGTGGAAGTTGAACGTGGTTTCACCGCCGGCACCAATCTGTCCCACTTTCACCTTGATGGGGCAGCGTTGCGACCAGCGGGGAAGTTCGTGGCCCAGCCACTCGATGGCGATTTCCTTCCGGAAAAACTCCGCCGCCTCGCCGACCTTTTTCGCGACCTCGTCGGTCGGGGCATTGACCCGAAAGTTGCGAGTGGTGTATTCGGCCGCCGGGCAATTCTCGCTGGCGAGAAGGCCCCAGAACATCACGCCCACCGCGATCCACACCCAGTTCCGGCGCATACGCATGTTCATCCTTGATGCTGGTGACTGACGAAGTCGCGACATCCCGTGCGACTGCGATTCTTCCAAAGCAAACCGTGGGCCAGCACGCATTCAAAGCGGTAACGCGTGCCCATCCCCGCCAATAATTTCGCCATAACCGTCATGCCATAAAGGAATTGCGAGTTCGCGGCAACACGGTTGATTTGACTACAATCCGGAGCGATCGCAGTTTCCAGACCGACCGACTTTGTAAGTTCTACAACCGCGCCAATGTACGAATGGGGTGACGACGCAAGCCTATCAACGCATCGGCAGCCACTGATTGGACTGTGGGCTAGTCGATGTGATTATGCGAGTAATTCATGGGTCGGTCCCCATTCCCGCTGTGCCTGCGGACGGTATCACTCATTTTGCGGGATTCTGTTTGGTTTTCGTGCGCGAGGATGAATTGGCGCTCGGTTTGCTTTATGATGGGGAGCGGAAACGCCTATCGTACCGTCGCCTTGTTCCGTTCTGCCACACTCCTTCTAGGCGTGCCGCTTTCACTTCGTTTTCCGTCGTTTGGGCCGCAACCATGGATCTGTCGATTATCATCGTCAGTTGGAACACGCGTGAGGTCACACGCGATTGCCTCAAGAGCGTGTTCGCCAACCTCGGGCAACTGAAGACGGAAGTATTCCTCGTCGACAACGCGTCGTCCGATGGCTCGGCGGAGATGGTCGCGGAGGAGTTCCCCCAGGCCCAACTGATCGCGAACACCAAAAACTGTGGGTTCGCCGCCGCCAATAACCAGGCGATTCGGCTGGCGACCGGAAAGTACGTGTTGCTCCTCAACCCAGACACGCTCGTCAAAGGGGATGTTCTTCCTGCCTCTTTCAACTACTGCGAACAGCATCCCGAAGTCGGTGTGATGGCTTGCCGGGTGCTGAACGGGGATGGAACCGTCCAGCTCACCTGCGGGCGGCATCCTTCGCTGGTGAATCTGTTTCTCCTGAGCAGCGGTCTCTTCCGCCTCCGCTGGCCGAAGTTCTGCGGGCGTTACCAGATGCTCGACTGGAAACGCGACTGCGAGATGGATGTCGAAACTGTCACCGGTTGCTACATGTTTGTAAGCCGCAAGGCGCTCGACGAAGTCGGAATGCTGGACGAGAGCTTCTTTTGCTACGGCGAAGAGACCGACTGGTGCCTGCGATTCAAAAAGGCCGGGTGGATCATGCGATTCGCCCCGGTTGGGGAAATCGTCCATTTCGGCAGTCTCAGCAGCCGCCAGTGCAACCATCGCCGCGATGTGATGCTGACTGACGGATTGATTCACCTCCACCGCAAGCATGGCGGTCGCTTCCAGGCGATGCTCGCGTGGGGAATTCTGGCTGGCTTTCAGGCGACCCGTTGGGTGTACTGGTCGCTGGTTTCGCTGGTCCGCCGGAATGACTCGGCCCGCAGACGGCGCGATCACTTCTGGGGAGTTCTGAAGGATTATCGTTCACTCTGGCCCACACGGGAGAAATACGCCACATGAGCGACAGACCAAAAGTTGTGGTACTGGCCCCCGGTTGCGACGGGACCGATGTGGGGGAATCCTGGAGCTGTTTCCAGTGGGTTCGCGGCTTGGCGGAACAATGTGAAATCACCCTGCTGACTCTCCGTCGACCTGGCCGAAAGCCCGCGTCCGAGCAGCTTGAGGGAGTCGAAGTGGTCGAGTGGGACGACCTACCGCTGACGGGCAAGTGGGAGCGTCTGGCGAGCATGCTGAAGCCGGGTTATATCCGGTACTATCGCTCGGCGCGGCGGTGGTTGAAGACGGCGATCCGCGCCGGACGCAAGTTCGATTTGATCCACCAGGTCGGCCCCCTGGCAATGCGCTACCCCTGCCCGGGGATCCGCCTGGAAATTCCCGTGATCTTCGGCCCCTTGGCCGGCAGCCTGGAAACACCACCCGGGTTTCAAAGGGAATGTGCTGGTGCTGCCTGGTACACCAAATTTCGCGGTCTCGACCGATTGCGGTTGAGAATCGACCCGCTCTTGCGGCGATCTTATCGGGAAGCGGACATGGTCGTGGGGGTCGCGCCCTATGTTCGAGAGGTGTTGTCGAGCATTCGGCTGAAGCGGTTTGAGCTGGCCGCCGAAACCGGGGTCTGGCAAACAGCCGACGCGCCACATGCGTTGGTCCAGGATCCACAGAACCTCCGACTGTTGTACGTGGGGCGCGTAGTCCGAACGAAGGGACTGCGGGACGTCGTTCGGGCGATGGCGTCGCTGGCGGATCTTCCCGGAATCACGCTCGACGCGGCGGGAGCGGGGGAGGATCTGCCGTTGTGCCAGAAACTGGCGAATGAACTGGGAGTCGCCGACCGTATCCGGTTTCACGGCCGGATCGAGCGGAGCGCGGTTGAGGCGCTGTACAAGCAAAGCGATTTGTTCGTCTTTCCGAGTTTCCGCGAGCCGAGCGGAAACGTGATTTTCGAGGCGCTGGGTCACGGCCTGCCGGTGATCACCACGACCCTCGGTGGGCCAGGGTTTGTCGTGCAGGATTCGTGTGGAATCCGCGTGCCGGCGGAGACTCCGGAACAGCTCGGGCGAGATGTGGCCCGGGCGATACGCGACCTGGTGGCCGATCCACAACGGTTACACTCGTTGTCGGTCGGTGCGCTGGAGCGCGCGCGGGACTATGCGTTGTGGCCCAACAAGATCGCCCGGATGTTCGCCCTGTATCAGGATGTGATCGACAACAGCCGTTTCGACGATTCCACCGGGAGAACGCGATCATGAGCGGGCCTGTTGGAACTCTGGCGTCCGGCGAGCCGGTGCGGATTTTGGCGGTTGCCTCCGGCGGGGGGCATTGGATTCAGATGCTCCGCCTCCGTCCCGCGTTCGCGGGGTATCAGGTGACGTACGTGACAGTCGGGCCGTGTGACGCAAGCATACTGGGTGGTGCCAAACTGAAACTCGTGTCGGATGCCAACGCCCGCACCCCGTTTCGGATGGCGTGGCTGCTGCTGCGGATGGCGTGGATTGTGCTGACTGTTCAGCCGCACGTGGTGATCACCACCGGAGCGGCTCCGGGCTATTGGGCGATTCGGTTTGGTCGCTGGTTGGGTGCGAAGACCGTCTTTGTTGACAGCATCGCCAACGCCGAAAAGCTCTCGATGTCGGCCCGATTGTCTTTGAAAAAAGCCCACGTGACGTTGACTCAATGGTCTGACCTGGCCCGACCGGAAGGTCCGGAGTTCTGGGGGGCGGTCGTATGATTTTCGTCACGATCGGAACCCAGTTGCCTTTCGACCGCCTGATTCGCGCGGTCGACGAATGGGCCGGGGCAAAACCGGGGCGCGAAGTTGTCGCCCAGACGGGGCGTGGAACATACGAACCGCGCCACATTCGCTGTATGGAAACCGTCGAGCCAGCGGAATTTCAGCGGCTGGTGCGGGAATCGCAATTCATCGTGGCGCACGCCGGCATGGGGACGATTCTCTCGGCACTCGAAATTGGCAAGCCGGTTGTGTTGCTCCCGCGATTGGCCGCCCATGGTGAACATCGCAACGATCATCAGCTTGCGACGGCCGAAAGGTTTGGTGTGCGGCCGCTGGTGCGGGTCGCCCGGGACGAAACGGCGATCGCTGGCATTCTCGACGAACTGGAACTCGGGACGACGGAGTCGCAGGATGGCGCGGGGCGGATTTCTGATTCCGCGTCGCCGGAATTGATCGCCAAACTCCGGGAGTTTTTCGCGTCGGCAAGACCTCGGCGGGGGGTTGCACCATGAGTCACGGTCCCGATCTGGTGGAGTCGCGGTTCGCGCCGGTCCTGCGCTGGTGTTATCGCGTGCTGAATTGCAAACGGCGCTGGCGAATCGCCCGGGTCTTGCTGCAACTGGCCATGCGTTTGGAACGCGGGGCGATGCGTTCGGCGACCGCCCGGTTCTTCATGGCGAAGTACCATGGAGTTTCGATCGGCGCGTGGAGTTACGGCGAGTGTTTCGATCCGGCGCTGCTGCCGCCGGGAATCGAAATCGGCCGGTACGTCTCGGTTGCCCGGGGCGTCCGCATGTTCACGCAGAACCATCCGCTCGATCGGCTCACGACGCATCCGTTGCTGTACGAACACCAGCCCGGTGTCGCCGAGACCGCTGCGCTTCCCCCCGGAAAGCTCGAAATCGGTCACGACGTCTGGATTGGAAGTAACGCGATCATCACACCGGGGTGTCATCGAGTAGGCAACGGCGCGGTGGTTGGCGCGGGGGCAGTGGTGACGAAAGATGTTCCCGACTTCGCGATTGTCGCGGGAAACCCGGCACGCAAGATTCGTGATCGGTTTCCCCCCGAAGTGGCCGCTCGTGTCACGGCGAGCGCTTGGTGGATGATGTCGGCCGATGAGTGGCTATCACGAATCAACGAACTGGAGTCGCTGCTGGTTGTGCCGGCAACCCCGCCGGCAGGTGATTCAGGAAACTCGCAGGGCTGACCGATGATGCCGCCAGAATCGTCCAATGTCGCTTCAGTTGTTACCGCCGGGTCTGTCGCGCGGGCGTCGATTGTGATCCCCGCCCACAACGAAGAGGCGGTGATTGCGCGCTGTCTGACGGCTCTGCTCGACGGAGCCAACCCAGGCGAGTTGGAGATTCTCGTCGTGTGCAATGGCTGCACTGATCGGACGGCGGAAATCGCGGGAGGGTTTGGCGAAGCGGTTCAGGTGCTGCATTGTCCGGTGGCGTCGAAGATCGCCGCCTTGAACTACGGTGACCAGCGTGCGACCGCGTTTCCCCGTTTTTACGTCGACGCCGACGTGGTGATGACGATCGACGCGTTGCGCAAGACGGTCGCGGTGCTGAGTTCGGGAAAGTACCTGGCGGCCTCGCCAGCGATCGACTGGGATCTTTCCCGCAGCAGTTGGGCGGTCCGGGCATTTTACGCCGTGTGGCGCAAGCATCCGTATTTCGATTCCGGGCGGCTCGGTTCAGGGCTGTATGCGTTGAGCGCTGCGGGGCATGATCGGCTGAAGGAATTTCCGCAACTGACGGCAGATGATGAATATGTACGGCAACTGTTCGATGATTCGGAACGAACGACACTGGCCGAATGTCGGTTTCTGGTGACTCCGCCGCGGGGTTTGGCCGACCTGATCAAAATCAAGACCCGCAGTCGTCGGGGGAATCTGGAACTGGAACGGCTGCAACCGGTTCGGGCGAAGGCCCAGCGTCCATCGCGGGGGCGATTTTTAAGTCGACTGGTGTGCGCCCCCTGGTTATGGCCGGCGTTACCGGTATACTTTTATGTGGTGTGGCAGACTTCGGTCCGAGCCCGCCAGACGCTAGCCAAGGGGAATCCCCAATGGGAGCGCGACCTGTCGAGTCGGACCACTGCCGAGCCGGCCGCACCACGGAGGAGCCCGGATGAGTGATCAGGAACTGATACTGCCAGAGCAGGCTGTGGACGACGCGCTGACCGCCCAGAGGGTGAATGCGCGCATTGGATCGTCGGGGGGCGGAGAGGGAGGGGACGGGGACGCGGAGACTCCGGGTGTCAACCCGGTGGGGATGGTCGTCCGCACATTGCGGGGGCGGATGATTCCCGCGATGTTGTTGGCGGGAATGCTCGGTTCGATCGGTGCGGTGGGCGGGTTCATGGCGAAGAAGCCGACCTATTCCAGCACTGGGATTGTTCAGGTCTTCCCGAACAAAACGAGTATTCTCTACAACGATCGCGACGATTCCCGGTTGCGGCTGTTTGACGCGTTCGCGAACGCCGAAACGTCGTACCTTCTGAGTACGCCGGTCTTGGAACTGGCGGTCGAGCAGCCGACCCTGTCGCAGATCGGCTGGCCGAGCGGGATGACGGGAGTTTCAAAGCTGTCGAGAACCGTGACGGCGGAGCGCAAGGGGGGGTTGATTTTCGTATCCGCGTCGGACGACAAGGCCGAGGACGCCGCCGCGATCGTGAACGGCGTGCTGACTGCGTACCTCGAAATGTACCACAAGCAGTTACAGTACCAGGACCGGGTGCGGGAACGGGAACTGGGAAATCGCGAACAAGATTTGCTGGCGAAACTGAAGGATCTCGATCGGTAGATTGTGGAAATTGGAAGGGAATACGGAGCGATTTCCATCACCGGTGCCCACATTCGCAAGATCTCGCAGGCTGAAGAGGTGGACCAGCGGATCGCCGAGCTGGAGATGAGCATCGCTACGAAAGAAGCGAACTCAAACGAAAGCAGCATTGATATTGGCGATCAGGAAATCAAGCGGTTGATGGTCCTCGACCACGCGATGGCCGACATGCTGTTTGAACGGAGCAAGCTGGCGGGGGATTTGGAATATCTGGAAGGCCGGCATGCGAAAGAGCATCGCGAAGTGGTTGAGAAGACCGCGAAGATCAAGATCATCGACAAGGCGATTGAAGATCGCCGAACGCAGTTGTCGACGCTCGGTTCGGTTGGCGCGCTATCAAAAGCTGGCGGCAGTAACGCGGAATCGGTGGCGGATCTCAAAGCGCTACGCGATCGATTTGTCGCTCGCCACACGGCTCTGCAGGAAGAGGCCCGGCAACTGAACGAGCGGATGGTCCGGCTGGAATCGCGTTCGAAAGAGCGTGAGCAGTCCATGAAGATGCTGGAAGAGACGCGGAAGGCGCTGGAACAGATTCGGGTGGAAAGCCAGCACAGCTTGCCCGGGACGGTGGAGATTCGCTCGCGCGGGGCGGTTTCGATCGCGCCGTCCGCCGACAAGCGAATGATGTTTGGCTTGGCGGGGGCGGTGTTTGGGGGGGCTGGGGGATTGGCTACGGTGGTGGCGCTGGGCTTGGTCTTCCGGCGATATCGCTACAGCGACGATCTTTCGGGTGGGCATCCGTGGCTTCCGCTGGTGGGAGTTCTGCCCGATTTTGGTGAAGGGAAAGTGGATGAGCAGCCGGCGTTCCTTCATGCATTGCAGCGGCTGACGGTCGACTTGCAGTTGCGTTCGGTGGGGGTGGGCTCGACGGAGGTTCTGGCGGTGACCGGGACGCGGCTGGAGGCGGGAAGTTCCACAATCGCGCTGGGATTGGCGCGGGCGTTCGCGTCCGCCCATGTGAATACCGTACTGGTCGACGCCGACCTGTCACAGCGGAAACTGACCACCGCGTACGGGCTGGAAAACGAAGAAGGGTTGCGCGAAGTTCTGCTATCCGGACACCTGAATGGACAGCTCCCTGACCGTTCGACCAGTTCACTGAGTTCGTTAAGAATTTTGCCAGCGGGGAATTCCGACAAGATGTCGGATGTCAATATTTCTCGCAAAGCGTTGGCACAGTTCTTGCATCAAGTGAGGCAGAAGTGTGATCTGGTGGTGTTGGATCTTGGTCCTTTAGAACAAAGGACTGCCGCCCGGTTGGGCGTGGCCCTCGCAGATCACGTCGTGCTGGTTGTACCGGCCGGCGACGAAACGAGCCAGATTCAGCCTGTCATTCAGGCTCTACAGCAGTTGGCCCCGCACAGATCGACGGCGGTCATGAACTTCGCACTCCGTAGCGATCCGGGGCTGTTGATTCAGCCGGACCAACCCGACCACGACGAATTGACACGAGACGAGAATTGAGAAGTTTCAAAATGAGAATCAGTCTAATTGCCACACTTTTTGCGACAGTCACCTTGAGTGCGGTTTCTTCGGAAGCCGCGACCGTCTCCCCGGTTCAGTCCTCCGCGCGGCCGTTGGGGCTGAAGACGGTGGGCCCCGTGATGCTGGCGGGCTCGGATGGCCGTTCGAAGAAGTTCATGGTCGACGCCCTGCCGGCGATGAACCAGACCGCCCGTGATCGGGTTCCAGAAAACAAGAACAACACTCCTTCGGGGCGAAACTCAATCAACCCCGGCATCGACACCTCGCTGCTGAAACTCGACTACGACTACAACGTGCGGTCGTACTTCGTCGGGGAAGGAGCTGGCTACCACAACACGTTCGGTTTCTACACCTCCGATTACGATCCTAAAAAAGGGATCGCCGCTACCGACGCCAAGCTGATTTTTCCGGACTCTTCGAGTTCCGCCTCCTACCTCGGAAGTGGATCCGGGAAGCGCACTTCGAGCGAACCGCTGCTCCCCGGTGACTTCGTTCAACTGGGCAAATTGAAATCGGGAACCCAGATCAATCCGTTCCTGATTTCCAACGGTGCCAACGGCGGGAAAGACGTTTACACTCCCTACGCCTCAAAGAATCCCGACGGTCTGGAACACTTCGTTCTGATGACGGTGACCGCGATTCCGAACAGCCCCTACCTGCTGCTGGGGATTGAAGACCTCCGTGGTGGCGGTGATAAAGACTATAACGATCTCGTGATCGCCCTCGACGTCGGCGTTCGCAACGTTCTCGCGATCACCGGTGCCGCCGTTCCCGCTCCCCCCGCGGTCTGGGGTGGACTGGTCGCGCTGGGCTGGGTGGTGGTCGCCCGGTTCCGTGCTCGCCGCAACGCCACGCAAGATGTGGTCGCGGCCTGACCGTCGTCTGTACCCAAGAACATCCACCGGTAACCGTGACGCGGGCCTGAGACTTTCTTAGGCCCGCGTCGTTGTGTTTTGAGACGCGAAACCGAACACTCCTTGTCGCCGGGGAAAATCGGCACAATCGCCATTCGCGTCAAAGTAGGTCGTCGGGAGATGGGGATCGTGGAGGGGGTAGGGAATCCTCTTCAAGTTGGATGGCAGGCCACCCGACTGGATAGACACAATCGGGAAGCGAGAACGCACAGAATGCGCGGCGACGGGTCTCCGGTCGCGCAAACTTGACCGCTGGAAGCAGTTCGGACTAGAATCCCCTTCTGCGCCAGGGACGGTCCCCAATCGAGGGAGACTTGGGCTCCAGATTCCACGGAGCGATTTGCGATGCGAACCTTGAACCGCAGACAGTTTCTGAGTACATCCATGACTGCGATTGGGGGAGCGGTTCTGCTCCCCGGGTTGGCGTCGGCGGATGTGCTGCCCAATCTGGAACATTTCGCGGCGCCGCTGATTTCCGGTGAGGAACAGACCGCCCAGAAAGACATTTGGGCGCTTGAGGTGCGTTACAAGCCGGTGCGAATGATCTTCGCTCCGGTGACTGACGCGAAGACCGGCGTAGTGAAGAAGCAGTTGGTGTGGTACTTCGCGTACCGTGTGGTTGTGCGACCTTCGTCGCGACTTCCCGACGCGTCGTTAAACACCCCGGAACGGCCTTTGTTTGTTCCGGAATTGACGTTGATTGTTGAAGACGAAAGTCGCCGTCGGTCCTACCCCGACCGGGTCTTTCCCGAGGCGATTCCGCTGATCAATCGGCGGGAGAAGCACCAGTACAAGAGTTCCGTTGATGTTGTGGCACCGTTGCCCCCCATCACACCCGATAAGTCACGCAAGTTCACCACTCTCGATGGGGTGGCAACTTGGACGGGAATCGATCCCGACACCAACTACTTCGCGATTGAAATGGCCGGCTTCTCAAACGGCTACAAGGTCGCGATCGACAACGACAACCAGGAGACCGTCACTCGACGGGTCGTAAGACAGCGGTTCTGGCGTCCCAGTGACCGCTTCAACCAGGACGAAACGGAAATCCGGTTCAAAGACGAACCGGAATGGTTCTATCAGTAACGGCCGTTCACAAACGGCTGGATCCTCAAGCGGCTGCACCAGGCGCAAAGGCATCGGAAGACATGGCTCACAAGAAGGGACAAGGTTCCACCCGCAACGGTCGAAACTCTCGCAGTCAACGGCTCGGAGTGAAGAAATACGGTGGTGAAGAAGTCATCGCCGGAAATATCATCATCCGGCAGTGTGGCACGAAGTGGCGTCCCGGCAAAGGCGTGGGATTGGGAAGTGACTACACGATTTTCGCCCTCGTCCCGGGGCGGGTGAAGTTTGACCAGGAAGGTCGTCGCGTGAACGTGATCTCGCACGAAGCGGCCGCTGCCGCGGCTGCCGCCGCCGCCAGCAACTGATGAACTCGCGATGAGGCGGGACGTTTCGTCTCGTGACCTCAACGCAAAGGAAAGTAAGGCTGCTTCCAGCGGCTGGTCTTCTCAAGATCCCCACGAACTCGTGGGGATCTTTTTTTTCTATTTCGTTGCTGGCGCCCGAGTCCTTCCGGTGTTTGTGGCCGCCACTGTCTTTTCGCGATTTTTCCAACCCGCCCGATTCGACAACTGTCAAATCGTGAAAATTCCGTCCCGCCCGGCTTGAAAACCCCCGTTCTGTGTACCAGACTGGTGAGGTACCCGGCGTCGGCTACCGTATGGTGTGGTTCGAATGTCGGGTTGTCCGGACCCGACCACCGGCAATTTCCCTCCAGACCAACCGACCGCAGCGGACGACGGGCGCATGAGCAATATTCAAATCGAAGTCTGGGACGCCACCGGCAACAAACGGCAGACAGTCGAAGTGCCGGCGGATGCCGAGGTGAATCGCGTCATCGCGGTTCTCGTCGACAAGATGAACCTCCCCCGTCACAGCCCCGACGGACAGTTGATGAGTTACAAGTTCCACCACAAAGGTTCGGGCCGGCAATTGCTGGAAGACGAAACGCTGTCGAACGCGGGCGTCCGATCGGGAGACGTACTCCGGCTGCAACCGGAAATCACCGCAGGCGCGACCGATTTTCTCTCGATTCGCCTCCGGTCGGGTCAGAGCCCCGTCCTACGGCGGCCGGTGCCCATCGTCTGAATTTCGCCCGAGTGGATTATAAGTCAGTGCTGGCGGGGGTCTGGACGTGAGCGACATCCTTCAAGTGACTGCGGAAGACGATCGGTTCGCCCGTTTTCGTCTGATGAGCTGGTGGGACCAGCACAAACTCGCCCGGGCCAGAGTGCTCGTCATTGGTGCCGGCGCGCTCGGGAACGAGATCCTCAAGAATCTCGCGCTACTGGGGATCGGCCAGGTTGTTGTCTGCGATCTGGACCATATCGAGCAGTCGAACCTGTCACGCTCGGTGCTGTTTCGAGAACACGACAAAGGGCGTCCGAAAAGCGTCATCGCCGCCGAGCGGGCTCGGGAAATCTATGCGGGGCTGCATGTCGTTCCCTGGGCGGGGAATGTCGTTTACGACTTGGGACTGGGAATCTATCGCTGGGCCGACATTGTCATCGCGGGGCTCGACAATCGCGAAGCGCGGGTCTCGATCAACCGGGCCGCCGCCCGCTCGGGCAAGGTCTGGATCGACGGCGCGATCGAGCGGCTTGATGGTGTGGCCCGAGTGTTCGACCCGGCGTGCGGTCCCTGCTACGAATGCACGATGAGCGAAAACGACTGGAAGATGCTCGCCGCCCGTCGCAGTTGCGCCTTGCTGACCCGCAATGACATCACCCAGGGAAAGACCCCGACCACCCCGACCACCGCGTCGATCATCGCGGGGATCCAGTGTCAGGAGGCGGTCAAGTGGCTGCATGGGCTGGAGACATTGTCGGGCAAAGGGTTTGTCTTTGAAGGATTGTCGCACCAGAGCTACGTGGTCAACTACACCCGCCGGGAGGAATGCCCTTCGCATGATCCCTACGACCCGGTGGAAACACTGGATCGGCAGGTGGGTTCGACAACGGTTCGGGAACTGCTGACTCAGGCGCGGGCCGATCTGGGGGACGGGGCGATTCTGGAATTCAACAGCGATTTGCTGGCGGGGTTGGATTGCCCCCAGTGCGGCGAGAGCAGCGAACTGTTCGCCTCTCTCGGCAAAGTCTCCGAGTCGCAGGGGCAGTGCCCGAAGTGCAGGGTTCCGCGCACTCCGCGGACATTCCATGTGGTGACCGGGAGCGAATCATTCCTCGATCGGACGCTCGAGTCAATTGGCGTGCCGGCGTGGGATGTCATCGCGGCCCGCGCGGGGCAGACGTATCGTTATTATGAGTTCGCGGGAGACGCCAGGAGTGTTCTTGGCTCGCTGCATCACACCCTTTCGCCCCAGGGCGCGTCGTCATGAGTTCATCCCAACCCGACGTCAAGCTGCTGGCTCAAGAAGAAATTCCCCAGGGAGCGTTTCCCGGACGCGGCGGGGGGGATCTGAGGGTCTTTTTCGCCCCGTCGGCCCATGATCAGGCGTGGCAGCACGCGACGTCGAACAAGTCGGTCGAGATTTGTGGTGTACTGGTGGGGGTCTGGCGGCGTGACGCCGAGGGGCCGTACGTCGAGGTGCAGCACATCATCCAGTGCGACACTGCCAAGAGCGGGCATGCGGAGGTGACATTCACCCACGAGGCATGGGGCAAGATCAATCAGGAGATGGACACGAAGTACGCCGACAGCCGAATTGTCGGGTGGTACCATTCGCATCCAGACTTCGGCATCTTCCTGTCCGATCCCGACGTGTTCATTCACCAGCACTTCTTCTCGGGTGCGGGGCAGATCGCGCTGGTGATCGACCCGATCCGTCGGTTGGAGGGAGTCTTTTGTTGGCGCGCCGGCAAGCCGACCCTGATGACGCATTACTGGGCCGGGTCGAAACTCCTGATCCGCCCGGCCGATCCGGCTCCCGCTGCGCAGTCGGGTGTGTCCGGAACTGCCATGAACTCGGCCGATCTGTCGGCGGGACGAGGTCGCGCGGACGATCGAGGCGATTGGACGTCGACATTGACGACGACCGGCTTGATCTTCCTGGCGGGGATGCTGGGTTACATGCTCGCGGGCTGGGCCGACGCTCGAAAGGAACAGCTCGTGCGCGAAGCAATCGCGATGCAGTTCTTCCAGGCGAAGATCTTGCGGCCGGGGTTGGAAGAGCATGTCGAACAGGCCCGGATCACAATGTCTCAATTGAAGGATCGCATGGCCCAGATCGAACAGGCCTCGAATCCGAAAGCGGAGTCCAAGGAGAACGATTCCAAGTCCGACCTCAAAGCCACTTGGAAAGGGGCGAAAGAAGAAGTCTCGCGAATGGGCGAGATTCTGGGGTCGATTGAACGGAATTACGCTCTTTCGCCTCAAGAACAGGCGGCCATCATGCGAATGGTCTTGGCTGGCCAGAATTCTTCGGGGCGCGATCCACGCCGCGAAGGGAAATCTGGTGGAGCTGAAGATTCCGCCCCGCTCAAAAAGTCTTCGAAGGGAATGCTGGAGTTGACGCCCGACAAGAAACCCAAAGAGTCCAAAACGTCGGACGGAAAATCGAGCGACGGAAAATCGACGGAGGGGAAACCCGCCGTGAAATCCAAAGAGTCCCCGGCCGGTGAAAAACCGGCGGACAAATCCTCCCCGAAATCGACTGACAAATAGCCCCTGCCAACCCGATCTGAGGAGATCGTGAATCCTTCGATCGCCGCCTGAGTTCACAGTCCACCACCTGGCTCCCCCCGATTCCCTCCCGCGCGAGACCCGTTTCATGGCCGGACCGAACGATCCGATTCGTATCGACTCGCGTGATCTCTTTTCCAGCGAGGTCGAGGAATACCTGTCGGTGCAGGAGAACCTCAAACAGAATCTCGCCGAGTCGGAACCACAGCCGCTTTGGGCGCGACTCCTGTTCTCGAACTGGTTCTACCTGTCGCTGGCCAGTGGCTTGGGCGGGTTTCTCGCCTGGGCGTCGATGGAGCCGTTCTTTTCCGACAACGACGACGAGGGCAGCCGGTTTGTCGGCATCTTTCTCTTTCCCGCCGTCGCGGGGGGCATCGGTCTGTTTCTGGGGGCCGCCGAAGGGGTGATGTGTCGCAATCCGATGCGGGCGCTCATCTCGGCGGTCGTCGGAACACTAGTCGGCTTCCTCGGGGCGCTCGTACTCATCATTCCAGTCGGCCTTTTCTACAACGTAGCGATGGGGTTCGCCGTCGAATTGGGAGGGGGCGTTGTTGACGGCGGCTTGAAACCAGGCTTACCGTTTCTTTTGGGGATGATTGGTCGGGCCGTGGCCTGGGCGGTTGTTTCGATACCGGCTGGAATCGGTCAGGGAATCGCCCTCCGCGAATGGAAAGTCACGCTCAACGGCCTGCTGGGAAGTGCCCTGGGGGGGTTGCTCGGCGGTCTGTTGTTTGACCCGATCTTTCACGTCTTCTCCACCGCCGACGGCGAGGCGGCGGCCAGCCGCGCCATCGGCTTGACGATCATCGGTCTGATGGTCGGGCTGTTCGTCGGCTTGATCGAAGGCTGGACCAAAACCGCCTGGCTCCTGATGAAACAAGGCCCGCTCGCCGGCAAGCAGTTCATCATGCACCGCGAAACCACCGTCCTGGGAAGTTCCCCCAAAGCCGAGATCTACCTCTTCAAAGATCCCGCCATCGAACCCCGGCATGCGATCATCCACAATCGCGGTGGCCGGTACGAGATCGAAGATTGCGACACCCCGGATGGCACGTTCGTCAATGGAAAATTGATCGACCGACACCGGTTGCAGACGGGGGACCAGATCACCCTCGGAAAAACAGTTCTCGAATTCGCCGTCAAGGACGCGGAGTAACCCAGACATGTCCATCAAGTTTGAATGCCCCGCCTGCGGGAAACGCCTGAACGCCCCAGACAACGCCACTGGCAAGACGGCGAAATGCCCGGCGTGCAGCATGTCGGTCACCGTCCCCGCGCCGGAGCCAGCGGAAGAGAGAATCTACGAAGCCGAAGAGGTTTCCGACCAGGCGGCCGAAGAAGACTGGGAGGCGCCACCGGAAGACGAAATTCCGGTCGCCCGTTCCTCGTCGAAATCGTCGCGATCGTCGTCCCGCGCCGAACGGGAAGAACCCGACGACGATGTCGATCGCAAGCCCTGCCCCATGTGCGGCGAAATGATCAACGCGATCGCCAAGAAGTGCCGCTATTGCGGTGAGTCCCTGGTGGGTGGTGGCAAGAAGAAGAAAAAGAAAGTCAGCAACGAAGACAATGAAATGCAGGCTTCCGACTGGGTGCTGTGCATTCTGTGCAGCGGCATCGCCTGCATCATGGGGATTGTCTACCTGATTCAAGGGAAGCCCAAGGGAGGAATCATGATCGGCGTGTCGATCGGATTTTCCGTCCTGTGGAACATCTTGTGGGCGATTGTTGGTGCCCTCGGCAACAATATGTAGCTTACGCCACAGTGCGGCGTATTCCGAAGTCCATTGCCTGCGAGTCGCCAAACACCTCGAACTGACGATGCCCCCCCATGGCCGAGATTATCACCTGCGACTGCGGTTCCCGCGTCCGCCTGCCGGAAGACAAGGCGAACCGCAGTTTCCGCTGCCCGGTCTGCAAAATGGCGATCGCGCTGACGATCGACGCCACCGTTCTGAAGTCGACGCGTCTGGGGGACAAAGCGATTGGCTGCGCCTGCCCGATCTGTCAGACCGACATCGGCGGTGACGAGCCGGCGATTGTCTGCCCTGGGTGCGATCAGTTCCATCACGTCGAGTGTTGGTCGACGATCGGCGGGTGCGGAACTTATGGCTGCAAACAGGCACCGAGTTTGCCCAAGTCGTCGACACCCACGGGGGGAGCGGCTCAGGGGGGCTGGGGCGATTTCAAGAAGTGCCCCAGTTGTGGTGAAGAGATCAAATCGTCGGCTCTCAAATGCCGGCATTGCGGAGTGAAGTTCGAGACCGCCGAGCCACTGACCCCCCGCGAACTCAAAAAGCGGCGGGAGCAGAAAGCGGCGGCCGGACAGTTGCGGTACGTCATGCCGGGCCTGTTGATCCTGAGCGTGCTGGGCTGCCCGGCCCCCCTGACACTGCTGGTCTCGGGGATCCTGGTGGCGATGAAGAAAAAGGAGCTGCAGAAGGCCGGCCCGCTGTACGTGGTTCTGGGTTATGCTTCCATAGTCGTCTCGGCGATCTATACACTGTTGTTACTGGCATTTGGTGCCTACTCGATGGCGAATTGAACCTCTCATGAGCTTTGAGCCGAGCCTGTCGTCGCGCCGTTCCCTGGTGTGTGCCCGTTGCAAATTGAGCATCATGCCGGGGCAAGAGACGACGGTCTGTCCCGATTGCAACGGCATCCACCACTGGCGTTGCTGGCAGGCCGAGGCGGGTTGCAGCATGCCGGAATGCAAATCGCGGTCGGCGGGAACGATTGGCGACCCGAGTACGCCGGAAGAGGAGCCGGTGATCTCGATTTCTGAAAACGATCTCGATCGCGCGGTTCCGTTGCGGATTATCACCCCACAGGGAGGCGACGGAGATTCCCGGCGGAGTTCGAATTCGGAACGACGTTCCGGCGAAGGTGGTTCCAGCGCGAAGAAGCCGTACAGCGGGCTGGCGATCGCGTCATTCCTGACCGCGCTCGCGGGAATCCCGCTGTTTGGCTTGGCGACCGGTCTTGTGGCGGTGGTCCTGGGACTGATGGCGGTCGCGTCATTGCGTTCTCGGAAGCAGCGGGGAATTGGCCTGGCCGCCATGGGAGTCGCTTTGGGCGGGTTCGACGTCATCGCCTGGGGGGTCGCGATTGTCTACTTCGTGGGGCCGGCGATCCACGAGGATCAGCCGCTGGAGGATATGAATGTTGACGTGGTGGAACTCGAGAATCTCGACCCGCCACTCAAGCGCGCGATGCAGGCGAATGTGCTGATCGAGAGCCACAACAAATCGGGTTGGATGGCCAGTTCGAGCATTGGTTCGGGAATCGTGCTGAAGATCGAAAACAAGTCGGCGTGGATTCTCACCAATCGCCATGTCGTGGATCCCGACTTCACCGAGCGAACCAATACCGCCGCCCGGGGAGACGCGCTTCGCGGCGAGATTCGCGTCAAAATGGTCGATCAGAAAACGCAGCCGGCTACCGTGTTGTGGACCGCCCCCGATGGCGTCGATCTCGCGGTGGTGCAGACGACCGTGCTTTCCGACAAGATTCAGGCCGCTGATTGGGCCGCTGGAGTCGAACCCCGAATCGGAGACAACGTCTTCGCCGTCGGGAATCCGCAAGGTCTGGGTTGGACGCATACCCAGGGCACGGTCTCGCAGTTTCGCCTGCAACCGAAGGGTGCCCGGCAGGTGCGGATGATTCAAACCAGCACGGCCATCAATCATGGAAACAGCGGCGGCGGCCTCTACGACGCCAAGGGGCGTCTGATCGGCATCAACACCGCCACCATCGACAAACGAGTCGGTGAAGGCTTGAGTTTCGCCATTTCGTTCGAGACGTTTGTATCGTTTGACGTCCCTTTTCTGCGCCGCGAGTTGGGCAACCCGCCCCTGAACGCACCATGAGTACGATCCGCCTGCGGCGATTGACCGCCGACTTTCAAAAGCTGAGCGATTTCATCGATCGCCACCCCCGGCTCGCTCTGCTGGCGGCCGACGGTGACCCGCCCGAGCGATACGCGATCGAATACCGCATCCGCAGTCTCAGGCAGGTGGGGGACGATCTGAAGGAGATCGCCGTCCACCAGGTCGAGATCGTGTTGCCCCGCGATTACCCCCGGACCGCGCCGCAGTGCCGAATGTTGACGCCGGTGTTTCATCCCAACATCGCGCCGCACGCGATTTGTGTGGGAGATCACTGGAGCGCGGGGGAGCCGATCTGGTCGATTGTGGCGCGGATTGGTGAGATGCTGTCGTTCCAGAGTTACAACGTAAAGAGCCCGTTGAATGGCGAGGCAGCGCGGTGGGCCGAGAAGAACGCCGAAGAACTCCCGCTCGACAAGGTGAGCATGCTGGTCGACATGAACCCGCAGGGGGCGAAAGCCGCGGTCCCGAAGACCGACGCCCCCGCGCGACCGGCCAGCCCCGCGCCCCAGCGGTCCGCACCGCCCAGTCGCCCCGTGGCCGAGGCACTAGCGGAGGACCGACCCTCGCGTCCGCAGCCAGCCGCAGCCGCGAGTGCGACAACGCGACCTCCCGTCGACACCGAACAGGGGTTGGCGTTGCGGTGTCCCAAGTGTGGTGAGAAATACCGGGTGCCAGCCGCCATGGCGGGGAAACGAGTCCGATGCCGAGAGTGCCAGACGATCATCGCGATCCCGGCGTTTCCGACGGACGAGTAGTCGCCGCCGATTTGCGATCGCTGCGGGAACGGCACCGGTTGATGCTGGTGATCTCCGGGGTGGTGATCGCGCTGGCGGGGATGCTGGTGGTCCGGGACGAACAGAAAGTTGCATTCTGGTTTTTCCCGAGTGTTCCCGCTCCAGAGAGCTGCTTCTCCAGGACGTGGTTTGGCATCCCGTGTCCGGGCTGTGGCCTGACCCGGAGCTTCGTCTCGCTAGCGCATTTTGACTGGGGAGCCGGCTGGCGGTTTCATCGACTGGGGTGGCTGCTGGCATTGGCGACGGTCGCCCAAATACCGTACCGCCTCTGGGCCCTCGCGCACCCGACCGGTTCCCCATTAGGACGCAAATGGCCCAAATATCTGGCCACCTTCCTCATCATCGCCCTCATCGTGAACTGGCTCCTCGGCTGGCTCCCCCTGGCGAGCGGCGCGGGCGTAAGCCCCTTGCCGAGTCCGCCAAACAGTTTCCATTGATTCACGCCCTTAAGGATGCGGTATTGTTTGACCGCTTCCTTACGGAAGCTGCTCTGCGAAAACTGCGTTTTCGGCAGCGTGTAGACTGGCCTACTTTGTCCCCGCTCCCTCGACAGAAAGCCCGGCGGCCCAGCGGACGCCGTTCAGCAGCAGGCGCTGAAACGCCGGCTCCGCGAAATCACCCACGTGTCCCAGCGACGTGTAAAACACCCGGCCGCCGAATTTGTTGGTGTAGGTCCACGCGATCGGTTCGACTGGTGTGTCGGGAATCGAACCGATCAGAATCGGCGTCGCCGAGATCGCCAGCGGATTCACCTTATACAACGATCCATTCCCCACCAGCTCGGTCACGTTGACCCCCGTCAGAATGGGATGGGGCGATTCCCCCGGCACCGACACCGCCACCTTCAAGCCTTCCCCGTGGTGGCCGGTGTAATGTCCTCCCAGCACCTCCGGATCGAAGGTCAGCCACGCGTCGTGACCTTCTGGCGGCGGAGCTCCATCGCGCAATGAAAACGCGTGACTGGCAGTTCGAATTCCCACCACCGGTTTGCCCGCTTCAATGAACCGACGCACGATGTCGAGCTGCCCTTTCGTGGGAACCCGTCGGCGAACGCTCACCAGCAGCACGTCCGCCTGATCGAGAGCGTCGATACCCGGCAATTCATTGCGGTCTGTATCGTTACCGAAGATATAGGTGGTGCGGAATTCCTTCCCCAGAAATTTCGCCCCCCAGGCGGGAAGCGACTGTTCGGTTTTGTACTCGTCTTCCGCCATCAGCACAGCGACGTGCGGCCGCTGGTCTTCCGAAAAACGGAATTCCTTCCCTCCCATCAGATCGACACTGGTCGCCGTCGGACACCAGTTCTTTTCGATATGCTCGATCACGAGGTCGGTCCCGGTGCAGTGGTGAACGAACGGGGCCATCCGTGGGTTGTACATGGTGTCGGTCATATCGCGCAGCAGCATGACGTTCTGCCCTTGCCGAACCAGTTGGCGAATGGAAAACGGACGTCCCAGCACGCACATATTGGTATGAACTCCCATCACGATCACATTGTCGATGCCGCGCGTACGCATCAGGTAAAACGCCTCGGCACTATCGGTGATCGCGTCCTGGGAATGGACTTCAATCGTGGCGATCTGTCGGCTCCAGGCCTTGTAATTCTTGCAGGGGGGGACGTTGTCGCAGCCACCGTCGCTGTCGTCGATCGGAAGTCTTCCCTCCTGCGCCTCGATAATGCGGCACCAGCGTTCGAGCGGGATCTTGGTTTCGATGACGGGGGCCTGCTTCGCGAGTGCCCGCTGCGGAGTGTCTTTGTAAAAGTCGAGCGTGTCGCTGGGGCAATGGATGATCAGCGCGCCACGACGCCGGGCCTCGGCGACCACTTCGTTCATACGGGGGGCCATCTCGGCGACACGGCGGGTCGCGGGCCGGCTCCAATGCTCGTCCCACATGTCGCAGATCACCACCGCAGTCTTGCGGGCATCCCATTCGACCCGTTGGGTGATCGCGTGGTAGCGACCACTCCCTGGGGAGGTTTCAACCCGCTTGCGGGCGTTGAACACGAATGTCCCCCGAACGGCCGGCGCATCGTCAGCCGCGGCACGTGAAGGGGCGGAGGTGGTGACCGGAACTTCCGACATTCCGGGCAACCCCAGAAGTGACAGGGTCATCCATCCAAGAATCGTCGGCCAGCGAAAATGGAAGTTCGACGGAGCGCGCATCGGAACCAACCCTGAAAAGTGGAACGGTCGTCTCAACCGGTGGGAATTCTACTTCCAGTTTCCGGCTGCCGCGAGAGGGGGCTGTCGGTTTTGTAGCGACGACGCTCTGCAGCGTCGCTCCGGTTGTGGCAAACACGCGACCGGATCGCCTCAATCGACAGCCCAAGAGGGGGGCGTTGTCTTGACCGCGATGACGAATCGAATTCGATCCATCAATCGGGCGTATTCCCGGTCGATTTCGGGGACAGCCTAACAACGCGATCTTGAATCTCGAATTGCAATCCGGCCTGATCGAGTGCTTTCTTTAGCAGCTCGGCGATCGCCACTTCGCGCACGTCAAATGTGATCCGCTGATCCAGTCGAATGCCGGCCCGCTGGAGTTCGTCGTTCCGATACTCAAACTTCCAGTCACCATGTTCCGGTCGTTCCAGCGTTTTCAGCAGCGAGCCCAACGGCTTGTCTTGCATGCGCAGCGTGTACCGGATTTCTGACTCTTTTCGAGCCTTCTTCTCCTTGGACGCGGTCTTGGAGCCAGCACGATCCGGAGACTTTAAACCCGGCTCCCCGCGACCGAGAAATCGTTCGATTTCCTCGTGTTGCTCGACCGTTCCCCCGACCTCGATTCCCTCCGCGGCCAGACGCGCGGGAAGCCCCGGATATCGTTCTTTGACTTCCTCCAACAAGGCGATATGCGCCCCTTTCTTAGCGAGCGTCCCTTTCCGGACCGCGTGGTGCCGTTCAATGACGACTTTCTCGGGGGCCGGCTCGATCTCGACACCCGAGCCGCCGTCGGTCCAATGAAACGTCAGGTCGAACTGGATCAGGATGAGTGACAGCGCTTCAATCACGTTGACGTCGGGCAAGGTCGCGGCGGCCCACAGATCGTGCGGAACCTGGTCGCCCCCTTCGATTCGGACTCGATCGCGTTGCGACAGCCGACTGAGAAGTTCGCTCGGTGTTGTGAGATCGTCCCAGCGCAGGTCGGACGGACTCAGTCCAGATCGTCGCGCCGATTTGAGTCTCTCGAATTCCTGGGTGCGCAGTGCGATCAAGGTTCGCAACTTTTCCGTCGCCAACTTCGGTCCCAAATAGACCGTGTTACCCACAACGATCGCTTCCGCGTCCCGTTCCGAAGCCAATCTCTCGAGCAGTTCGCCCAGGCGAACGTCGTGGGCTGCGAATTTGACCGGACGCGAGGGGTCCAGTCGACGGTCGACCAACAGCGCGATCTGCCGCGTTTCTTCAATTCGCCGGGTGATCGTTCGGAGATCGACCTGTTCCCAGGTGGCCGAGATGGTTCGGTCGAGTGCCTGTCGAAACCCTTTCCCGGAATGAAATCCCCCGTTTTCTGGCGGATCGGCCCCGTTCGCGGCCGACTGCGCCAGCGCGGCCCACATCACCGTGAAGGCGAGGGCGCGAGTCGGGCCGCTCATGAGGGCCAGTGCCACGGTGCGCGGTACGTCGTCTCCGCAAGTCGATTTGCCGACGCGTCGTTCCGGGGTTGGCCGGTCTGCGGGTCGACGTTGACCGTTGTGCCGAGCCGAAGGGCGATGTTGCCCAAATGACACAGCGCGCTCGACGGCTGGGAGACCGCCAAACCAGCGACCGGCTCCGATCGCGAACGGACGCAATCGATGAAGTTCCTGAGGTGCGGCACAAGCAAGTCTCCTGACCCGACGCCACTCGCCTCAGGACCGCCATAGACTTTCCAGCCTCCGCGATCCACGATGAGCGTCCCCCGCTCTCCATGAAACGCAGCAGCGGAACTGCGTCCTTCCGGCGCGTGATTGGACCACAAGCGATGTTCCCAAAGGATCGTCGTGTCTGGGAACGAAAACGAGACAGACAGTGTGTCTGGCGTCTGCTGATCGTCTTGGAAATGGTACTTGCCACCACTGGCGGAGACTTGTAGCGGAGAGTCGACCCCCATTCCCCATCGGGCGACATCCAGCATCTGAACGCCCCAGTTTCCCAGTTCTCCTGAACCGTACTCCCAAAACCACCGCCAGTTGTGGTGGAAGCGATTGGGCTGAAAAGGGCGGGCAGGAGCCGGACCGAGCCACTGGTCGTAGTCGACATCGGGCGGGGCGGCCCCTTCCGCTTTCACGCCGATCGTTTTCTTCTGATGGACCGTCCAGGCACGGGCCAAATGGACCCGTCCCAGCGCGCCGCCGCGGACGTACTCAATCGCCTGATGAAAGTGCCGACCACTCCGCTGCTGCAAACCTCCCTGCACGATTCGCCCCGTTTGGCGCGCCAGTTCCGCCAGACGGATTCCCTCGTCGATCGTATGGGTCACCGGCGATTCGAGGTACACGTCCTTCCCTGCCTGCATCGCCTGCGCCGCCATCAGCGCATGCCAATGGTCAGGGGTCGCGATAACAACGGCATCAATCGCCGGGTCGTCGAGCAGCGACCGAAAATCGCGTTCCAGCCGGGGAGCTTTGCCGTTCTGCAAGTCCGTGACCTGCCGCGCGACCGCGGGAAGCAGACTCCCGTCGACATCACACAGCCCCGTCACCTGAACTCCGGGAATCCGGGGCAATTCCCCGGCGATCAGGCGTCCCTGATTGCGGATCCCGATCACTCCCACCCGAACGACATCACTCGGGCTCGCTTCTCCTGCCAATGCTTCATCCATCCACGGAACCACCCCCGACGCGACGCCAGCGGCGACCCCCGCCGCGTTGGCGGCGCTGCTTCCCAGAAACTGCCGACGGCTTAATGGAGAATCGGTGGGGCGGGGTGAGGGCATGGGCTTCGTGGAGGGAATCAACCGGGCGACGTTTGTGGTTCCGGTGTCGCCTCTGGAAATTATCGCACACGCCGGTAGGGAAACCAAGCGGAGTCGATGCCGATCTTCGCCAGCGGTCGAAACCCGGTCCGGGTTTACCGTCACGGCGAACCGCCGTAGACTGGATCGAGCATCCCCACGGCGTCAGCAGTCAGTTTGCGTCCGATCCACTTCCGTTTTGCCAGTCTTGCGTTTTCTCCGCCTTCCGATCCTCCTGAGTCATCCATGTCGCGCGAAGCCATTTTTGAGGCCAGCCTGGCGTTCTTTCTCTCTCCGATCCGGGAGTTTCTCGAAGATCCGACGGTGACGGAGGTGATGGTCAATGGTTGCGCGTCGGTCTATATCGAACGCAAAGGGAGGCTGTACCACACGGATGCCCGGTTCGTGAGTGAAGACGCCCTGCTGACGGCGATTCACAACGTGGCCCAATACGTGGGACGCGAAATCGACGCCGACCGCCCGGTCCTCGACGCCCGCCTGCCCGACGGATCACGCGTTCACGCGGTCATTCCCCCCAGCGCCCGACTCGGAACCTACCTGACCATTCGCAAATTCTCCCGCGATGTGATGGACCTCGATCATCTGATCCGTCTGGGGAGCATCTCTCCCGCCGCCCGCGAGTTTCTCGAGATCTGCGTCCGCCTGCATAAGAATCTCGTCGTCGCCGGCGGGACCGGAACGGGGAAAACGTCACTGCTCAACGCGCTCTCCACCGCGATCCCTGCCGAGGAGCGGATTGTGGTGATCGAAGACAGCTCGGAATTGCGGCTCAAACAGCCGCACACGCTGTACCTGGAATCGCAGCAGGCCGACACCAAAGGCCGGGGCGGGCTGGCCATTCGCGATCTCTTCCGGGCATCGCTGCGCATGCGTCCCGATCGAATCGTGGTGGGTGAGGTTCGCGGCGGCGAGGCGCTCGACATGATTCAGTCGATGCTCTCGGGTCACTCGGGGAGCATGACTACGGTGCATGCCAGCACTCCGCGCGATGCGCTCGTGCGACTGGAGACACTGTCGCTGATGTCGGACGTCGAGATTCCGATTTACGTCGCCCGGGCGCAGGTCGCGTCGGCGATTCACATCATCGTCCAGTTGTCGCGTTTTTCGGAAGACGGTTCACGCCGAATCACGCGGATCACCGAAGCACATGGCCTGGAGGGGGACAAGTTCCAGTTCCGCGACATTTTCGTCATGAAAATGAAGGGGCGCGACGCTCAAGGAAAGATCCAGGGGGATCTGGAACCGACCGGTGCGATCCCCACGTTCGCGGCGGAGGCGGCCGAGCAGGGGATGACCGATCGAGTGAAGTTGACCCGGGATTTGTGGAAGTCCTGAGTAACCGGTCAGAGTTTGGAAAGGTTCCTACTGTCCATCCGCTCCGCCAAGCTGCGGCGGGGCGGGTGGGACGACGCCGGGCAGTCGCAATGGTCCCGACTTGCTGTGGATGTTGGCGGGCGTCGGCTGGGGAGGCACGCCGTCGGGCGTGGTCCCTGGCATTCCGCCTCGGCTGGGGCCACCCATAAAATCGAGTTCCCCCGGAGGCAGGTCGTTGGCGAATGCTTCCGGTTCGGTATGTACCGGGTCGACGTCCGAGGCGTCGAACGCGAAAGTGCGGGCCCAGGCTTTGCGAATCGCGTCCTTCTGGGCTTCCGCGGTCCAGGCTCCTTCACCGAGATGGACATTGTTGATTTCCAGCAGCGTTCCTTTGCGGAAGTGCAGGTCGCACAGCGCCTTGTTGTATTCGATGACGGCGCTGTAGAACGCGACTTCGGCTTCCGCCGCCCGGCGGCGCGTTTGCAGGAACTGGTCGAGCAACACGCTGGTTTCGACGTTGGGGACACCGAGTTTGTAACGACTCTCGCGGCCACCAATTTGAGCCTCTGCGGTCTGCCAGCGGTTGTACGCGGTCTGGGCGGTCTGGTACCGCCACGCCAGATCCTGGAACGTTTTCGTCAACTCGTGAGTGATCTCCTTTTCCTGGAGCGCCATCACCTCGCGAGACTTCACGAGACGCAATTCGTAGTTTCGCACCTGCGACAGAGCGGATCGGAAACCCAGGGGCACCGAAAACTGCAGGCCGGCCGACCAGCCGGTGGTGTCCCCCCGGAACAACGTGCGGTAGGCGCTTTGGAGACTGGCACCGGGAGTTCCCGGGTCACCTTCCGCGCCGAACAGGTTGTTGCCGAACCCGTTGAGCTGATAGCTCGATACGAAATTGAGCTGTGGGTTCGTCAGGCTGTGAGCCGCAGACAATTGCAACTCGAGACTCTTGATATTCCACTTCTGCTTGCGCAGTTCTTCTCGTCGGGTGAGCGCCTCGGCCAGACTGATGTTCCAGTCGGGAACGAACTCGCTGATGGTGGGGTCGTCGGAGGGACGTAGAATCTGTCCGTCGGCGCTCGGCAGCCCGCACAAGCGACGCAGATGGGTCTCGAGGTTGTAGATTTCCTGCAGGGTGTTCTCGGCTCGCGACCGACCGTCGTAGTACGCTTCGCGGGACTGTTGCTCGTCGAGTTCGCTGAACCGGCCTCCCAACTGATATTTTGAGGCGAACCGCCACGACTCGAGAAAGCTGTCACGCGCCTGACACGCGGCGTCGTAGGTGCGGTAGGCGAGATACAAATCCCAGTAGGTGTCTTCGACATCCTTCAACATATTGCGGACGGAGACCTCGAAATCAACAATCGTGAGGTCCGTGTTGATCCGCGAAATCACTACCCCTTGGCTCACCCCGGTGATCCCCGAAAGCCCGGGATTGAACGGGCCGGCGATGCGGGTGAAGTCGGTCCCCGCACCGGCCCACAACGGCTGAGTGTAACTGAGTCCGAGATTTCCCGCGTAGGCGGACGGAAAGAGCTGGAAGTTTTGGTTCGACCAGTTGTAGTTCCAGTTATGTCCCAAGGAGAGATTGGCACCGTATGCCATCTGCTTGGACAGGCCCGACTGGAATTGGGCGGTATTCTGATCCAGGACCGTTCCTTCACCCACCCCACCCCCCAGCAGGGAGTTGTTCTGATAAGCGCTGTTCGCACCCCAGACCAGACTGCTGTTGAACCGCGGATCAAACTGCGAGAGCGCCGCCTCGACACCCTGCCCGCCAAACAACACACCCGAATTCCGGATCCCCGGATCGTAGATCGAGGGAATATTGTCGGCGTTCGCGAACACCTGCGTTTGAACGCTGCGGAAATCTCCCCGGGTCCGGATGATCCGATTGTTGACCAGCGCCAGATGAATCGCTTCCGACAACGAAATGTCGCGAATCTCGTCTTTCGACTGGTCTCCGAGCTTCCGTGGCTGTTCGGCGACCAGGGGCTGATCGAGCGTCGCGGATGCCGTATCGGAGTGTTCGATCTTCAGTTCGGTGTCTTCGTACTCGGTGACATACTCATAGTCCCCCTTATCACCCAGGTACGACAGCCGTTTCTCGGCTCCTGTGCACCCAGGCAGCATCGCCCCGGCCAGAGCGAGGCACAGCCACTTCTTCCACTTTTCTCGACGGGTGGAGGTTGAATGTCGGAGCATGGCGAACCTGTCGAAGGCGATGAAACTCGCGCCGGCATGAAACCGGTTGGGGCTGGATTGGTGACGGGAGCGCGACGCGATGTGAACTCCATCTCCGTTCGGGAGATTGAAATCACAGCGCGCGGCACACCTCGGCCGACACAATCGTCAATTCATGTATCGACGGAACAAACGTTAGAGCTTGACCAATCCCGAATCGCCCGGTGATCACTACCCAGGAATTACCTGAACATATGGATTTACTCGAAATTGCTCATCCTCTTCATCCTGTCAAATTCTTTCCGTCCGATCCGTTCTTCGAACCGCAGGACCTCATTTCGCAGTTCAGACGATCTTTTTTAAACAGGATGACAGGGATTAAAAGGATGGACAAGATTGATTAGGCGGCTGTCGCGGGCCGTTGAAATGTAAAGCCGCCAGCCGACTGGCGGACCAGTCGGCTGGCAAAAAGTGCGAAGTCCACCGGTAAGCCGGGTTTTGTCGTGGACGATCATTTCTCTGCGGTGACGGTTGCCCGGCACCTGTAGCAACCTACCCGGGAGTGGTGCCGGGCCGAACCGACCCGAGTCGCCGACAGCGAACCGTCAACGACTTCTCCCTGCTTGGTCTTGCTCCCCGTGGGGTTTGCCCTGCCAGACCGGTCACCCGGTCCGCGGTGCGCTCTTACCGCACCTTTTCACCCTTACCACGACGGCCGATTCTGCACGCGCAGTCACCGGACACCGTGGCGGTTTGTTTTCTGTGGCACTTTCCCGGTCCTCGCGGACGGTGGGGGTTACCCACCACGGCGTCCTGTGGAGCCCGGACTTTCCTCCCGCCATGTTTCCACAACGAGCGATCGCCTAGTTTACTTCGCGGACCAATTGTACCGATCGTGGTCCACATGCGTCTATCAGGAAACCGGCGCGAATCCTGCCCGGGGGCAACGGTGTTCAATGTTCATGGGGGAGTTCCACTTGCATCGAAGGATACCACACATGCTGCGACATCGTGCGCTCGTCATTGTCGCGTTAGGAGCGTTACTAGTTCCCGCCGGAGCCTGGGCTCAGGGTCCGTGGGGAGGGGGTGGAAATCGCGGCCCGAGTGGGAGAGGGCCGGGTGGACGGCGGAATGTCGAGAATGGTCCGCGTCCCGAGACAGATCGTTCGGGAGGACGCAGTCGCCCCGCGCTGATCGACGCTCTCGACCGCAATGGCGATGGCGAACTGTCGGCGGACGAAATCCAACGGGCGGCAGAAGCACTCTGGCATCTGGACCGGAATCGCGATGGCCGGGTGACACGGGACGAAATGCGCGGCGGCGGGGGTGTCGGTCGGGGTCAGTCGGATAGGAATCAGTCGCAACGGGGGCCACGGAGCCGGGGCTTCGCGGGCCGGGACCGTCAAGGCCGTCCAGGAATGAGAGGCCCCATGGGAGGGCCACCATTCGCGCGACGAAATGGTCCGCCGAAGGACAGGCAAAGCAACCACCCAGACACGGCACGTCCACCGTTCGCCCGCCGACCCTTCGGTCCCGGATTTGGCGGTCCTCCGGGTCAGGAATTTCGGCTGGCTCGACCTGGGTTTGACCCTGAGGGACGTGGTCCGGACGGCAACCGTGGACCTAGGGGGAATTTTGGTCCCGACTTCGGCCGTGGCCCGGATGAGAATCGCGGCCCGGGGAATGATCGTGGTCCTGGTGGAAACGGTGGTCCCCAGGGAAATCCTGGACCGGACGGTCGGCGGGGGCCGGACGGCAATCGTGGACCTGGGGGGAATTTTGGTCCCACCTTCGGTCGCGGCCCGGATGAGAATCGCGGCCCGGGGAATGATCGTGGTCCTGGTGGAAACGGTGGTCCCCAGGGAAATCCTGGACCGGACGGTCGGCGGGGTCCGGACGGCAATCGTGGACCTGGGGGGAATTTTGGTCCCAACTTCGGTCGTGGCCCGGATTCGAATCGTGGCCCGGGGAATGATCGCGGTCCCGGTGGGAATAGTGGTCCCCAGGGAAATCCCGGACCAGACGGTCGGCGTGGCCCAGACGGCAACCGTGGGCCCGGGGGGGATTTTGGTCCCAACTTCGGCAATGGCCCGGATGCCAGTCGGGGACCGAATGCCGGTCCTTTTCCGAACGCGATTCCCCGGCGAGGTGCCCCAGGCCGTCGAAGTCGGCAGCCCGACGGGGAGAACGGCGGGAACCGCCCCCAACGGCCAGATGGGGAACGGGGATCCGAAGGACCGCGTCCCACGGATCGTCCGCAGGGAGGTGAACCTTCCGCCGAGATCCGGATCGAACGCGACGAATTGCAGCCGGAAGATGTCGCCACCGAAACCCGTGTCGAAAGTCGCGATTCCGCCGAAGCGGATCGACCAGTCGCTCCCGACATGCCGAGCTGACCGACTTGCCGCGTCCCTTGTTGGGGACAAATTTGTCAACCGCCCGCTGGAATACCAAAATCGGCAGAGTTTCGGGTGGCAGCGTCAGTTGACACTCGCACGGCCGAGTCTCGTTGGGCGCTGGCCGTGGAACCCTTCTGCAATTCAGGCGGGTGGTTGAAATTTGTCGTATTCAAGTCGGCGGACGGACCGATTTCTTTTTCCCGCCGACACCAGGCACGGACGTAATCTGTGTCATCCACGCCGCGATCTGGCGCTCGTCAAGTTCATCAACCGATGTCAGCTCCACGCCCCGCGTCGACTTCCCCATCGCCACCGGCGTCACCGGTGGTACCGGAACCAGCGTCGCGCCATTCACAAACATGAGCTTGACGTGCCCCGCGAAACCGCCACAACAGAAACACCAGCCATCGCCGACGCCGTAGTACGCCATTCCCCACTTCACGGAGCGCTGCAGGCCGGGCAGCGTCTTGGCCGCTAGGGCATCGACTCGCTCGGCGATGCCGCGCTGCGGTTGCGGCAGGCTTGCAATGTAGGCCAAGGCCGGCTTGTCACCGTCCGCTGCTTTCGCGGGACTGGCTTTGCCGGTGAGCATGGATTCCGGAAGCATGGTGGCCGCATCGCCTTGTGTGACCGATCGCTTGGCCGACTTCCGCGGTGTGGGCTTGGAATTCTTGTCTGTCTTGCGCGGGGGCATGGTTGACTCGTGTTGAGTAGAACGCTCCGGTTGGCAAGGGAGATCCTGAGAACCTGAGCCGGACTCCGAATATTCATGGCCCCATTACGCGTGCATCTCAGGCAGGCTGGCTCAACCGATGACGTCGCCAGACGACGATGCACAGTCCGACGACAAACAGGGCCAGTCCAATCAGATCCTCGGGGACAAACAGGAACCAGAATCCCCCCGCGACAATCGCCAGCCACGGCGCGAGGCGGATCAACGCGGGTCGCCACGTGGTGCGCACCAGCACGGCCGTCACCAGACCGGCGACCGCCAGCCAGCCGAACGCCCAGAGCAGGCCCCAACCGGCATCCATCGAATCCTGCGGCCGCAATCCCAGCGCGAGCCGCGGTTGTCCCCCCGACTTGGTGAATGTTAGCCGTTGCGATTCTTTGGGAATGTCGACCTTCAACGAGAGCCCGGTCGGAGCCCGGACATTCACACCGCCGACGAATTCCTGGCCATTGTTTCCCTGTCCATCCAGAACCAGTCCACCGGCCGCGAGTTCGCCCCCCTGGCCCTGGAAGGCCGGGGCGGGACCGCCACCGGGGGCCCCCATCATTCCACCAGGGCCACCCATCATTCCGGAGGCGGCTCCACCGCCGCCACCCATCATTCCGGTAGCTTGGCCTCCCATGGGGCCTTGCAGGGCATTCTGTCCCCGATTTTGTCGCTTCTGCGGATTCGACTGCCGCCCTATCCCCTGCTCCAGCTCCTCGACCTGCTGCTGGCCGACTCTGCCCTCAAAGACGGGGTCGTTCAGCAGTTGCCCGGATTCCTGCGTGCTGTTTTTGGCGGCCTTTTTCCCATCCATCAGCACTTGCTTTCCCCCTCGGCGAGACGAGTCCAGGATTGTCTGTTCTTCGAGTTGCGAGTTCAACTGGGCTCGCCCACCCCGTTGCCTCTTCCCGGGTGCGCTTTCCCTGCTCTTCACCGCTGCCGGCTTGGATTCGCCGAACCGCCCGATGAGTTGGTCACCCGAGACGGGGGTCGCCGATTGCGGAGCGGAATTCGCCGCGACCAGCTCGCGCTGCACCGTGACATTGCTCAACTGGTTTTTTAACGACATCGAGCGCAGCGTTTCGGGCAAACGCTGTTTCGCTTCCGCCACCCGTTGTCGCAATTCCGCCAACTCTCGCTGTTGCTCCGCGACCCGCGGGTTTGCGGTCGCGCTTTGCCGCATTCCCTCGTTGTAATAGTTCGTCAACTGCGCATCGAGCAGGTTCAGATTGTCAGTACATCGCGTCAAGGCGGCGTCGTTCAGCGTCGGATCCCCCAGCAACCGATACAACTCCAGCCATTCCTGATACGCCGCGATCCCCTTGTCCAGTCCGGCGGCAGTCTCGGCGACATTGGTCCGGTCGGGGTCATCGATCCGCTTCACATGCAGGCGATCGGAAACGTAGACATTCCATTCCGTGGCGGCGACGGGCAAGCCATGCTGCGGATCCTCTTCGGCCGAGACCACCTGGGGAGCGGGAAGATCGATGGTGGTGTGGGTGAACTGCACTCCCCGCGGTAACGCCCGCGGCAGCCGTCCCTGCATGACCACCTGAATCGTACTCGCCAGATCCCCCGCCGCCGTCCGGGGCAGCGGAATCAATACCACATTGGCATTTCCCTCCCGTGTGGGATCAATCGGGCGATCAGGACGTCCGTCAACGAAGACCGACAAAATCCGCGCGCCAGCGGGAATTCTGAGAGGCAGGTACTGTCGGGCGCGATTGATCACTCGATATTCGGCGATCATCCGCCACGAGCCATCGGGAGTGAGAACCTGGGTCAGGCCGGCGTAATTCACCGCCGCCCCGAGCGCCCGCACGGTCGCCGCCGACTCAAGTTGCCAGGCGACATCAGCCCGGGAATCGCGCACCCGCCACAATCCGGTTGCCTGCCGACGCAATTCGTCCGGAAGTCGGATCGGCAGATCGTCGGCGGAAACTGTCTCGAGTGCCTCCACTCCCTGTCCCTGTGCCCGCTGCCAACTCTGGTTGACCAGGACCACGAAGCCACGATGGGTATCGACCGGGCGATACTGGCGAACTCCTTCCGTCTCAATCGGCTGCTCGAAAGTCACCAGCGGTGCCGACAACCTTCCCGATTCGGGAATGGCGAATGACGCGACACCGGTGAATACCAACTCGGTCGATTGCGGTTCTTCCAGTTCAATCTGGAACCGCCGACGATTTCCGGGAACGGTTTCCGAGCTGGTCTGGCGAATGCGGACGGTGGCCTGCGCGGGCGTCAATTCCAGCCGGTCGGCGATCCACTCGGGAACGGTGAACGCGACACGCCGGGCGGCGGCCGCTGTGATGTTCCATCGCAAGTACAGCATATAATCCACGGCGGTGTCGCGGACCAGAATCTGCGACAGACTGTCGGTCGAAACCCGCACCTCGGCGGGGTCCAGCAACAGCGCCATGGGCTGTGTGCCGGGCAGCGTCGACGTGAACGCGAATCGAGCCGGTTCGGTTTTGAGTCGGGGGAGAGTCGCGGGCAGGGCGCTGGGATCGGCCGACTTCCAGCCCGTGCTGTCCTCCACCCGCGCGGTGAACGCCGGGTCGACCCACAGCGCCGCGGTGGAACGGAGTTCGCCAATGTCGTTCGGCGCGGGCGGAACGAGAATCGCAACCGGATCGTCCGGCAGCCGCTGCACCATACCGTCGACGGTTAATTCCAAGGCCCCGGTTTTCGGGGCGAGCAATTCCAGATGCAGCACCCCGGCGCCCCCTTCCTCGGCTCCCGTCACCCAGAAGTCCCCCACTTCGTCGCAATGGACATCGAACAACAGAAATCCTTCCGGGAGCTGGAACGAGATTTCCGATCGAGGCGCGCCGGCCAGTTGCAGTGCGAAACGAGAAGAGACCGTCAGTCTCCGGGGAGCGATCAGCAATGCATGTTCGGCGACACCCCGAGAGACCGGTCGCTGCCGTGCCGCCAGAAACTGCAATTCCATGGGGCGCGAGGCATAGCGGTAGACCCGCACCGGTCGGGAATCGACGGTCGGCGCAAGCAGTCGTCCCACATCACTATTGGGTGCGGGAAATAGCGCGACCTGTTCCTGGGAAACACCGGCTGCGGCCCCGGACGAAATCGCGAACTGGTCCCCCACGAAGACACCAATCAACCCGGTCTCGCGAACCGCCGCCAGGGGGGCAAAGTCTGGTACGGCAATGGTCGCCGTCTCTTCGCCTATCACCTGCGGACGGAACAGGTCAACCGTCAGCGCGGTCGTATCGGTGACCGACCGCTTCAGCCGCGTTTGCAAACGCTGGGTGTCCCCCGCATCGGCCAGTTCCCAACCCGCGAGGTCGACGCCGGCGATCTGCCGCACGAGCCAGCCCTCGGGGACGCGGAACGCCACCTCGGTCACTGCACCTTTTCGAACGTCGACCGCGTAGTGGGCGGTAAACCGAACACCGGAATCCGAGAGCGACAGTGCCGCGGTGGTCTGCGTGTGAACGACATCCTGCCCGGCTTCGCGGGCTCGTCCCAATCCCCAGGCCAATGTCACCGCTCCTGGGTTTTCCAGAGGAATCAACGCGGTCGGTTCATTGTCGACTGTCGTTCTACGAAATCCGCGAGCCGCTCCAGACACCCGCAGCGAGGTCTCCGCTGCTGGCAACACAAACCGCACCCAACCGGTGGCGGAATCGGTCAACGGTAGTGTGAGATTTCCGGTCGGTCCGTTTGCTTCAATGGGAATGTCAAACTCGATGATCAAATCGTGTCGGCCAGGAGCGTCGATCAGAACGTGCAGCGCACCGTCCGCCGCCTCGGGAGAAACGAGCGGTGCCGATTTGCCATCGAGTTCCGCGCTGGTGGGAGAGACACCACGGAATGGCAAGGGGACCGACGCCTGGCGATCGTCGCGGGAGTGAATGGTCAATTGCGCGGTGACGCTGGCGACAGACGACCGGCCGGCGACGGCGGGACGAAGTCGCACGGTGTACCGGGCCGCGGCGATGGTGGGATTCGCGCCCCCCGCGGGAATTCCTCCCACGCCGTCAGGCTGTTTCAGCCGCAGGTACTGATTCCAGGGAACAAACACCTGGTCCGCCCCACCCGCCCCCTCGGCCGGGTCGTACGGCAACACGATGGTGTTTTCGGGCAACAGGGTGGTTGGTGGCGGGGTCTCTTGCGCGACCAGTTGAGACGAGGTGACCAGAGTCAGTCCCAGTCCCAGTCCCAGTCCCAGAATTCCAACCCGCGCCGACCCGCGAGCAAAGAGCGTGCGACTTTGCAGGACGCCGACCAGTTCGACGACTCCCCACAACAACCAGCCACAACACGCCCCCAGAAAAATTCCGTCCAGCACCGGAAGGAAATCGAGCCGCATCACGGGGAGCAGCGCCCAGGGGAGCGCGAGGGCGATGATGCCGATCACCGTTCGGAGCGGCCACGAGGCGCGGCGGAGCATCCAAAACAGCACCACCATTCCCACCAGCCAGGCGAGCAACCCCGATTGCGCCTCGCGTTCGTCGACCACTTCCAGTTCCAAAGAGGGTTCCTGCGGCCCCGCCGACACACCCGCGTATCGCAGTCGGGTGCTGGCAGACTCTGGAGGAATCTGCAGATCGATCGACAACGAGAGTCGGCCTTTGGACGCTTTCGAGGACAAGGCGGGCCTTTGAGCCGGCCCAAAGGGGTCGGCGACCTGCGGGACCGCGGGGTTGAACGGGTCGTTCCCCGGCTTGGCGGCCGGTTCCGGCATCGCCGCGTCGGCGGGATCGGGAAGCGGTGCCTGATTCGGATCAGCGGGCATCTCGCTCGCGTCGAGTTTGGGGAGATCGAACTCCATGTCCGCCTCTCGGGGTGCCATCCCGGGGGGTTGGACGGGCAGTGGAACCGGGCTAGCGGTCGCTCCCGGCATCATGCCGCCTCCCTTCGCACCAGCAACCGTCGGCCCGACCGGAGTTCTCCCGGGGGCCATGTCCTTAGACCTGGTCGTCTCCGCAACACCAGACTCGTCGCGGAATTCCAAGGTCGATTGCGCCGTCATTCCGGTAGGAGGTGCCGCGTTTTTGGGTGCCATTTCAGAGCCGATATGTGTGAACATCGTCCGCGATAAATTGGAGACGATAATGATCATCAGGAAGAACCCGGCCAACATCACTCCCCCGATCACTGCGAAGACCTTCCACGGATTCTCCACGCGGATTCGCAACAGCGCCGAGAAACTTGTGACACCCACAAAAATCACCGCGAGAATCACCAGCCGCGTGATAAGGTGGCTTGAGTTCCAACGGAACACATCACGCTGAACGCTGCCGAGAATGCTGTTGCGGGTCAGTGGGTGGTCCGGTTCGAAGTTCCCCTTGCTACGAATGATGTTCGAATTCGCGGGGTGATGCAGTTCCCAGTCCCGTTCGAGAATGTCGACCGCGAGCTTCTCCCCCGCGCCGGTCAACACACTGATTCTCGGGGGAAGTTCATACAGCGATCGCACACCTCCCGCTTGCGCACGGTGGGTTCGATAGTAGAGTCGAATCGCGCGCGGTCGATCGGGTGGGTCGACCGCGGGCAATGGCACGAAGTACGTCGCCGCCTCACTGGGGCGGGCTTGATCCCGCCGGACTTCCAGCGGCTGGCCATCCACCAACGTCGCCCACAATTCCGCCTCCCCCGGCGGCTGCACCAGCAGACTCTGCACCCCCACCGCGCGCAACACAAACTCGGCGCGGTGCTGCAACTCGCCCGTCGATCCCAGCACGCTGGTCATCCGTAGTTTTTCGCAGATCGCAGTTGGGACACTTCCGGGAGAATATCGTTCCTCACGCACCCGCAACCGCTCTCCTGGCCGAAGCATCTCAAACGCCGCGACGACTCGTTCCGCGGGGGTGTATCCGTCAGGATGGGGCAGGTCCGCCGCGTCGATCTCCCGCAATGGCTGTCCATTTTCGTCCCGAGCGATGACTTCCAGCCGCTGATCGGGGGCCGCCTCGACCGCGACCTGTCCAAACTGACGCTCCGAATTCAACACGCGAAATCCCGGTAGCGCGATCTCGTCTGACTCACTGGGTCGGGCTTGCTCCAGATCGACCCCCAGATGAACGGTTCCTAGTACCCGTTGCGAAAAACTGATCGTCCAGACCCGTTCTCCGTTGGCCGGCGTGGCGGCCGACTGTTCGGTGATCGCCAGTCCGTTCGACGCGTTCCGTCCGTCCGCCAACAGCAGTTGAAACTGCAAGTCCCCCCCCGACTTCTCTGGAAGCGCGATCTGCACCCGGCGAGCCCCTCCCCCTTGCGCCACAAGCTGCAATTCCCACCGCGTCGATACCGTCTCGCGCCCCAGTCGATGAAACGCCAGCGTGCGGGCGAACAACCGCACAGGCCGCCGCGCGATTTTCAGTTGTCCCGAGTAACGGGCGTCCTGATGTTCCCAGGCAAGCGTCGTCCCAGCCGACCCGGCCGACTCGGCGGTATTCAGCGGAACCGGGTCGAGGTTCGTCAATTCCTGTGCAGTCACCTCCAGGTCACTGCCCGAGACCACCGTGTAGCGCCCCACGGTCGCGGTCGACGCGGGAAGCTGAACTTCGGGCAGGGCGATCAGCAACGGCGTCGTTTCGGGAGGCCAGTTTTCACCCGGCGTGTGAGCGGCCGTCAACCTCAAATTGACCGATCCTCCCGAAGGGATCGCGGGATCGAACATGACCCGCATCAGGTTGCTTCCCGGCTCGGAGGGTAACAAACGCCACTCGGTCGGTTTGTCGTTCACGAGCAATTCCTGCGCGATCCAGTCGGCGGGCAGCGCCAAGTCGAAATCGAACAGCGCCCCGTGCTTGGGTTGCACACGTATCGAAGATTCCAGTCGCAATTCGGGCACCCCCACCGCCACACTGGTCGTGATGGTCGACCACAGCTCTCGCGACCTGGGCTGAGTGACAAACACCAGTGTGAAATCGTCGCGCCAGGCGGCGTAATGCAACTGTTGGGTTTCGGCGACCTGAATGGTCATGTCGGGGGTGCTGGGCAGACCGGCGGCCGCCGCCTCCCCCGCTCCAACCCGTCGCACCGCCGCCGCCTCGACCATCTTCAGCCTCAAGCCGGCTTGTGACTGCACCAGCACCCCCACCTGATGTGCCGCTGCCTTGAGGATCTGCAGCCGGGGAACGCTCCATTGTTGCCCCAACACACTTCCGCTGATTCCCTGAAAGACAATCGTACGACTCTCGTTGAACGGCTGCCGCCAGGTGAGCCGGAGCGTGCTGACTCCTTGTTCCTCGACGATTTCCCAGCGGTCGAGTCCAATCGATTCCACCGAGACGATTTGCAGCGTGGACGGAACCTGCACGGTGAGGGCGTCGATCGGCTGGCCGAACACATTGAGTGCCGTCACCGCGCGCCAGGTCTGTTCTTCCGGGGCGACATGCAGCCCAATCGCCGAGGCAGCGAAGACCAGAGATTGCGCCGACTGGTCGGCGCGTCGATCGGTGATCCGTAGCGACAGCTCTTTGCGACCACCGACGGCGAGCGTGTATTTGGCCGGCTGGTCGATTGGCGCGGGGCGTTCGAGAGTGGCGTCACCCCATTGCAGGAACTTGCCGGCGGGAATCTCCAAATCGGCGGTCCCGGTGGGGAGCGCGGGAATTCCCAGCGACGCGAGCTGATCACTCCCCACGACAGCCAGCGGAGTGGAGAGCGTGAGTTTGAGCGTATGTCGGCCGGTGCCGCTCGAAAACAACATCAGTTCGCGCCCCGCGCCGGGAGCCCGGGCGACGGCCGCCGGGGCGTCGTCGAGCTGCGCCGACTCGACAGCGAGGTTCTTGAAGGGGAGATCCCAGACCGACGGACCCGGTTGTGATTGTGTGAATTCAAGCTGGGCGTCGACGACAAGCTGTTCGTTGACGATCTGGACCTGATAGGCCGCCGAGGTGCCGACGATAGCGGGGGTGCCGTCGGGTTGCTTCCCCTGGGCTCGTTCGACCAGCGCGTCGTAGTCCGCTTTGGGAATCAACACGCCAACCGCGTCGCCCCCGACGATTGTGTCGAGTTCGTCGAAGGGAACGTAGATCCGGCGGGGGGGCGAGGGTTTGGCTGGGTTCGCCGGCGCGGGAGGTTGGGCGGCCGCTGGTTGTTCAAACGACAACGCGGCCAGCAGGCCGACCAGCAACCAGAAACGAACAGGCATCTCAACACGCTTTCAGACAGGAAGAATCGGCTCCGGGCGCACGGTCCAGCAAGGCCGCAGGCAGGGAGGAACCGCTGTATATTACCAGACAGAGGGGGGCGCTGATAAGCGGCGCAGGCTGGGCGACCATTGACGCCCTCAGGCGAGCGGGGCGGCGTCTGGCCCCTGCGTCCCGCAGTTCGTTCTTGGACGCGTGGAGCATACCGATCCTTCCCCTGTCGATCCTGTCCGTTATACTGCGGTTTGGAGGCTGAAATCTCGCGTGGAATCGTCACCCGAAAATCTCCTTCCGATCATCGCTCTACTTTCAGGACTCGTCCCCTCGTGAATGCTCCCGCCCGACCCTCACATCCCCCCGCTGCCGCTTCGGAACCCACCGTTCTAATGAAGGGGGGATGGCACTGCCTGCACCTGTACTATCGCATCAATCAGTCGGCGCTCAATTGGCTGAGCCCGGCCGATCGCGCCGCCGGGGCGCAGCAGTTGTGCCAGATCCTGGATCCGAAACGGACCGGTGCCCCCATTCGGCTGCTGACCTCTGTGGTCGTCGGCCATAAGGCGGAGTTGGCAATTCTGGCGATGGACGAAAATCCCCTAGTTCTCGACAGCCTGCGGCACTCGATCCGCACCTCGGCGTTGGGAGTCGCGCTCGAACTGGTCTACTCGTATGTTTCGATCACCGAAGTCTCGGAATACGTTCCGACGGTCGAACAGTATGGCGAACGGCTCAAGGCGGAAGGGACCGACCCCGCCAGCCCGGCGTTTGGCGTCAAGCTGAAGATGTACGAAGATCGCGAAGTGGCGATGCGCAAACAGCGGTTGTTTCCGGATTTTCCCGAATGGCCGATTGTCTGCTTTTATCCCATGAACAAGATTCGCGATCCTCACGCGAACTGGTACACCATTCCATTCAGTCACCGGATGGAGATGATGACCGAGCATGGAAAGAGCGGAATGAAATTCGGCGGCCGGGTGATGCAGGTGATTACGGCGTCGACCGGATTGGACGACTGGGAATGGGGCGTCACCCTGTGGGGTAAGGAGCCGGCCTTCATCAAGGAAATCGTTTACACGATGCGGTTTGACGAAGCATCGGCGAACTACGGAGCCTTCGGGCCGTTCTACTTGAGTTACATCATGTCCCCCGAAGCGGCGCTCAAGCAGGTGCAGATCACGTCGTAGTTCCAGATGCGGATTTTCGTCTCCGAGTATGTCTGTGGTGGCGGCTGGCCCGAGCCGGTGATTGCCGGCTCGCTGGCCATCGAGGGACGGGCCATGCTGACCGCCCTGCTGGTCGATCTCGCGATGGTTCCCGGGGTGACCGTCGGTTCGACCTGGGACGCCCGGCTGGGCTCGCCATTTGTCGGTTCGCCGCGGGCGATTGAACGTGTCCAGTTTCATATCGCCCATTCGACGGCCGATGAACGTTTGCTTTTCGATAAGCTTGCGCGCGCAGCCGACGCGACCTGGGTGATCGCGCCGGAATTTGACGACATCCTCGAAACGCGTTGTCGAATCGTGGAGGGACTGGGAAAGCCGCTGGCGGGACCGGGGTCCGACGCGGTGGCCTTGTGCGGAGACAAACTCGCGCTGGCCAAGCGGTTCGTCGAGCGCGGTATTCCCACCATCCCAACGCGACCATTCGAATGGGCACGCCAGGATCCAAACGAGACGCGATTCGTTGACGCGGTTTCAGTGGGAATCACCAGGTTCCCTATCGTCGTCAAGCCGCGGTTTGGAGCTGGATCTCAGAGTACGTTTTTGATCGCCAATGAGGGACAATTGCGTGATCTCTCGCAGCGATGGGCCCAAGAACCAATGCTCGAGTCGGCGATCTGGCAACCATTTTTGGCGGGAACTCCCGTGTCGGTCGCTGTGGTGTGCGATGGAGAGCGCGATGGGTATGAGCCGCTTCCCGTGGCGCGGCAGTGTTTGAGTTCTGACGGACGATTTCAGTATCTCGGCGGATCTCTGCCGTTGACGGGAGAATTGGCGGCGTCCGTTCAAGAGACGGCGGTCGCGGCGTGTCGGGCGGTCGGTGGATTGAAGGGGTATGTCGGGGTCGACCTGCTCGCGGATGCAGCGTCGGCGAGTGTCGCTGTGGTCGAAATCAATCCCCGGTTGACGACCAGCTATCTGGGATACAGACGGCTGGTCGACGCCGAACCCGCAACGATTATCGGGACACCCGATCTGGCGACCTCGGGGGGATGGCGACTGGCGCAGCGAATTCTGGGGTATGAACCCGTGGCCTCCCCTCTGCGTTGGCAGAATGAATCCATCACGTTTGGCGCGAACGGTGAAATCGTTTGAGACGGGAATCGCCGTCGTTCACCGTGCGGGAAACCGCTACAATCCCGCCGCAACAGATCCCACCGCAACGGAGTGTCACACATGTCGGAACCCGGTCCCGTCACATTTCGCGATGCGCTGCGCGTCTGGATCAAAATCGCGCTGTTAAGCTTCGGCGGACCGACCGGTCAGATCGCGGTGATGCATCGGCTGCTGGTTGAGGAACGCAAATGGATCAGCGACAACCGGTTTCTCCATGCACTCAACTATTGCATGCTGTTGCCCGGTCCCGAGGCGCATCAACTGGTCACGTACACTGGCTGGTTGATGCACGGCTTGCGGGGGGGACTGGTCGCGGGGCTGCTCTTCATCCTGCCGGGGGCGATTTCACTCCTGGCACTGTCGGTGGTATACGTTGAATATCAGCACATCGGTGCCGTGCAGGGGATCTTTTACGGATTGAAGGCGGCGGTCGTGGCGGTCGTCGTAGAGGCGGTCATCCGGATCGGTAAGCGGGTGTTGAAGAACCCTGTGATGATCGCGATCGCCATCGCTTCATTTGTCGCGATCTATTTCTTCCGTGTCCCCTTTCCGTTCATCATCGGCATTGCCGCGCTGCTGGGTTTCGTGGGGGGCCGTGTTCGTGAAGATCTGTTCTACATCGTCAAGCCCCGCACCGGGGCCAAGGATTCGGATGTCGAATCACAGTATCTGATTTCCGACCGCTCGCCGGCGGCCGGCGCGGTCCCGACACTGTCCCGCACGCTGATGACGATTCTGACCTGGCTGGTGGTGTGGTGGGCACCGGTGGCGATTTGTGTGCAGGCGTTTGGCCCCAACAGCGTGTATGTCGCGGAGGGGGTCTTCTTCAGTGAGGCGGCGATGGTGACGTTTGGTGGGGCCTATGCCGTTCTTCCGTTTGTCGCGCAGGAGGCGGTGGAGCGACATCACTGGCTGACGGTCGGTGAAATGCAGGATGGTCTCGGGATGGCGGAAACGACGCCGGGGCCGTTGATAATCGTCCTGCAGTTTGTGGGGTTCCTGGGGGCGTATCGTGATCCGGGATCGCTGTCGCCACTGACGGGGGGCGTTTTGGGGTCGGCGATCACCACCTGGGTGACATTCGCACCCAGTTTCATGTGGATCTTTGTGGGTGCCCCCTGGATCGAGCGGTTGCGCGGCAACAAGCTGTTGAGTACCGCTCTGTCGGCGGTCACCGCTGCAGTCGTCGGAGTCGTTGTGAATCTGGCCGTCTGGTTCGCTCTCAAGACGCTGGTGATTCCTTTGGAACAACCCACCCACAACGTGTTTCAGATCTCGGTCGGTGGTTTGCCCCGGCTGGATCTGGCGGCGATTTTGATCGCGGTCGCGTCAGGAGTCGCGCTGATCCGGTATCATGTGAATCTCCTCTGGGTTTTGGGGGCGTGTGCCATCCTCGGGTGGCTCGCCTGCCTCTGCGTGTGAATTCCCTTTCGGAATCGTCGCTTCAGAATCCCCTCGCATTTTCTGTTCGGAGTCCCGCATGTCGAACGCCGCGTTGCTTCATGAAATCTCCACGGCGAAGCCGGTCGCGAAGCGTCCTCGATTTCGCATCTGGCGGATGGTGATTCTGATCGTACTGGCCTGGGGGATGATCGGGGGGTACGTGACGGTCGTCCGCCCTTTGCGTTCGCGCCTGGAACTGCGCACACAACTAGCCGCGTTCGCCGGATTGTACTTCGAGTTCCAGCAACACTTCGGACGATCGCCCTGCGATCTCGAGGAAGTCGAGGTGTTTCAGCGAATCGTGTCGTCACCGGAAGCCGCCAGCCAGCTTCCCAAGCCGTATTCCCGGACCGCGAGAAAGGGTTACTATACTGATCCGAAAAGTTCCATCGCGACGGCCGCCGCCGCGATTCGAACGGGCGATGTCGTAATCGTCTGGAACACGTCACCGGGCACACACTTTGGCGGCCGGCGGGTTTACATCGGCTACGAATCAAGCGCTGCACAGAAGGGGGGATTCGTTCTGTTTGCTGATGGCGACGTCAGCAAGGTGGACACCGTGGAGTTTTCACGGATGGGACCGCTGACAGCAACCAATCCCCCTCCGGAAGCGAGTCGATTGAGGGATACTCCGCCCGTTAAAAAATGAATCGTCGTCCCTCTGGTGCCGGATCTCACTTCAGCAGCCGCAATTTGATATTGCGGTACCAGCAATCGGCTCCGTGGTCTTGCAGACCGATATACCCTTTGCGGGGGTGTTTGCTGTAGGCGATGTCGAACTTGTGTGCCGAGCCGTCAGGTCGGCGATTGATTTCGGTCCATTCGTCGCAGTCCATTTTGGTGGTGACGACCCCATTGATTTCGATTTCCACGTTGGGGCCGTCGCAGGTCAACACCAGGTGGTTCCACTCACCCACCGGCTTCATCGCGTTTTTCGAGGGCGCGACCAGATCATAGATCGCGCCGGTGTCGTGGAAGCCCGCGGTTTTTGTGTCGTCAATCGCGATCTCCAGTCCATTGAATCCCACATCACGTCCAGGGGCCGGGTCCAAAGAGAAGGTGCGGAAGAACACTCCGCTGTTGCATTTCGGACTGATCTTGAAGTCGAGGGCGAGCTGAAAGTTCTCGACCATCGTCTCGTGGACCAGCATGTATCCGCCGCACTTGTGGGGATTCAACGTGCCGTTTTCCACCGGGCGTTTACTCGGCTGATCGTTGCTGTTCTTCCAGCCCGACAGGTCTTTTCCATTGAACAGCAACTTCCACCCGGCCTCCGCCTCTTCGGAGGTGAGGCGGTTGACGTTTTCCGATTCATCGGCCCCACAGGCCGAATGTCCTGTGACAAACGCGGTGCCCGGCAACGCGATGACAGATCCCAGAAGCAAAAGCGCGGCAGATCGGCGGGAGAGGACTGGCATGATCGAGCCTTTGGCAAAGTGAATCTTGAAGCGGACGACTTGGTAAGTTCCAAAACAAACGGAGGCAACCTGTCGCTGCCGATTCTCGGAATATGCAGCGCGGAGTCAATGGGGACTTGGGGCGCAACAAAACAGCGCGACCATTGTTGAACAAGGAACGCGCTGTTTCGAATCAATGTCAGACGGTGACCCGGCACGATTGACCGGAGTCAGCATGCTGGACTACTTCTTTTTTTTCAGAATCTCGCGCAGAACCCGGGGAGGCGACATCGGCAGCTCCGTCATCCGAACCCCCACGGCGTGGTAAATCGCGTTGGCGATCGCGGCCGGCGGAGGGACGATCGGCACTTCGCCCACACCACGCACTCCGTACGGGTGTCCGGGATTCGGAACTTCAACGATGATCGGGTCGATCATCGGCAGGTCGTAGCAGGTGGGCATGCGGTAATCGAGGAATGTCGAATTCCGCATCGTTCCCTTGTCGTCGTAGAAGTACTCTTCGTTCAAGGCCCAGCCGATCCCCTGAACCGAACCCCCCTGGATCTGTCCTTCGACATAACTGGGGTGAATCGCCGTCCCGACGTCCTGGGTCGCCGTGTAACGGATGATGTCGACCTTGCCCGTTTCCGGATCGACCTCGACATCGACCACGTGCGTGGCGAACGCTCCGCCACACCCCTCGGGGTCGACAGCGCCCTTGCCGATCACCGGTTCCCCCGCCTTTTGCACTTCCGCGGCGAGTTGCTTGAAATCCATACGCTTGCCACCGGGGCCGGTGACCCCGCCGTTTTCGTATTTGACCTGGCTGGCTTCGACTTCCCACACATCCGCAGCCCGGGCGACGAGCTGACGCTGAATGTCGAGCGCCGCTTCGTACGCCGCCCATCCGGTGGCGAACGTCACCCGGCTGCCCCCGGTAATGTCGGTGTAGCCAATGCTATCGGTGTCGGCGACCGTGGGAACCACATCTTCGGCGGCAATCCCCAACGTCTCGGCCAGTTGCATCGCGATCGAAGCACGCGAACCGCCAATGTCAGTCGAGCCTTCGACCAACGACACGGTTCCGTCCTGGTTCAACGTCGCAGATACGACGCTCTTGAGTCCGATGTTGAACCAGAACCCGCTCGCCACACCCCGACCCCGGTGCTTGCCACCCAGGGACGCCTTGTAATGTTCGGAATCGCGAGCCGCCTCTGTGGACTCGATCATGCCAATTTTGGGGAAGACCGGTCCGTCGACCCGGCGGGTTCCCTCCTTGGCGGCGTTTTTCAGTCGGAATTCGATCGGGTCGATCTTGAGTTGTTCACAGATCTCGTCGATCACCGTTTCCGCGGCGAACGCCGCTTGGGTGGCCCCGGGAGCGCGATACGCCGACATGTACGGTCGGTTGACCACGACGTCGTACCCGTCGACCCGTCCGTTGGGAACCTCGTAACAGGCGAAGACGCACATCGCCGCCGCCCCGACGGGCGACCCTGGGTAACCCCCCGCCTCAAACGCGATCGATGCCTCAGCGGCCGTGATTTTCCCCGCCGCATCGACGCCAATCTTGACCTTCATGTACGAACCGGGAGTCGGGCCGGTCGCTTCAAAAACGTCGGCCCGCGACATCACTGCTTTCACAGGCGCGCCCGACTTTTTCGACAAAATGGCGGCGATCGGTTCCAGGTAGACGCGAATCTTACCGCCGAATCCGCCGCCGATCTCCATCGGCACGACCTTGACGTGCGAAACGGGGACACCCACCAGTTCGGCCACCTGCTGGCGAACCGTAAACGAGCCTTGCGTACTGCACCAGACGGTGATGTGCCCGTCGGCGTTCCAGATCGCGGTCGCGTTTTGCGGCTCGATGTACCCCTGATGCACGGTCGCCGTCTTGAACTCGCGTTCGACGACGATTTTCGCCTGCTTGAACCCGGCCGCCAGATCGCCCTTGTCGAACCGAAAATGTTTGGCGATGTTGCTTGGCGTGGTTCCCTGTTTACCCAGTTCGTCGGTCATCAGGTCGGCGTGCAGCAACGGTGCGCCGGGCTTCATCGCTTCCTGAATGTCGGTGACGGCTGGCAGGACTTCGTAATCGACAGCAATCAGCGCCGCCGCCTGTTCGGCGATGTGGATTGAGTCGGCGGCGACAGCGGCGACCGCGTGTCCGCGATAATAGACTTTGTCGTCCGCCAAAACGTTATTATTCAGGTGCCGCAGATTGACGGCCCCTTCACCCAGCTCCAGCATCCGGTCACCCGGATCACACAGATCCTTGTTGGTGATCACTGCCCGAACGCCCTCCACCGCCAACGCTTTCGTCGTGTCGATCGAGCGAATTCGCGCGTGAGCGTGCGGACTGCGGAGGACGATGCCGTACAGCAACCCGGTGGGATGAATGTCGGCCCCGTACTTTGCCCGTCCGGTCACCTTGTCGACCCCGTCATGACGCACGGGGCGGGTGCCGATGACTTTATAGGGCGTTCGTCCATTGCCGGTGGATGCGGGGCGTTCGACGGTCGACATGGCGGCTCTCGAATCGATGGGTAATGCGAAGGATGATCGGATCAGGACGAACTTCGTAGATGGATCGCTGATCGAATTTTGAAGAGTTCGTCCGAGTGGTCTGGGGAGAAGTCTTTAGCTCTTGACTTCCGCTTGCGCGGCGAGCCGGCGTTGCGCCGAATCGAGGACGGCCCGCACGATTTTGTCGTATCCCGTGCAGCGGCACAGGTTGCCGGCCAGATAGAACCGCGCTTCCTGTTCCGTAGGATTCGGGTTCTCGTCGAGCAGCGCTTTCGTCGACATGATGAACCCCGGGGTGCAGATCCCGCACTGCAGGGCGGCCCCTTCCAGAAACGCTGACTGAATCGGATCGAGACTGCCGCACTTCGCGACCCCCTCAATCGTCTCGATCGACGCCCCCTCGGCTTCCATCGCCAGAACCAGACAACTGACGACCGGTCGACCGTCCAACAACACGGTGCAGGCACCGCAGTTGCCGTTTGCGCAACCTTCCTTGGTGCCGGTCATATCGAGATTGTCGCGCAGCACCTCCAGCAGAGTCTGGCGGGGCTCACACAGGTATTCGACCTGCTTGCCATTGATGGTGGCGGCGACGACGCGTTTCTTGGCCATGGCGGAAACTTCCGGTGGGAAACGGTGAATTTTGAAAATCACCAGTCAAACGCTGATGGTCAGCGGGTGACGGAAATGTGTGGAGTGTTGGCGCGGGACGCGTTCAAACGCCGTTACGAGCCCGTTCGGCTGCCGTTTCTAGCACGCGACGAACCAGAACTCCGACGAGGTGCAACCGGAATTCTTTGGTGCCGCGCATGTCGTCGATCGGCGTCGCGATTTTTTGGGCAGCGGCGGCCGCGAGTTCGTATGCCTCGGTGCCCGCGGTCTTGCCGGCGAGCAGTTCACTCGCCTCTTTCGCGAACAGCGGTGTCGGGCCGACCGCTCCCAGCCCGATCCGGGCCGAAACGATCTTCTCTCCCGCGGCGTCCAGAACGACGGACGCTCCCACACCCACGACCGCGATGTCCATTTCGTTGCGCGGGATGAATCGCCGATAGTGCGACCCGCTGTGGTCGGGGCGAGAGGGGAACTTCAGTTCCACCAGCATTTCCCCCGCCTGCAACGCGTTTTTCCCCGGACCAACGCAAAATTCTTCGACGGCCAACTCGCGGCGGCCGTTCGGGCCAGCGATGACCGCTTTCGCTCCCAGAGCGATCAACGATGGAATCGAGTCGGCGGCCGGGCCGGCGTTGCAGAGGTTTCCTCCAACGCTTCCACGACTCTGAATCTGGATCCCGCCGATGATCCGGGTGCTGTCCACGAGCGCCGTGTAGGCACTGTTCAGGCCGGCATCGTTGTAAACACGGTAACAGGGGACGGCGGCCCCCAACCGCAAACCGCCGGTCGACATTTCCAGAACGTTGAGTTCGGGAATTCGCTTGATGTCGACAACCAGCGCCGGCTGATGTCGGCCGACACGAATCTGATCAATCAAATCGGTTCCGCCGGCCAACGGCCGCGCGGTGCCATTGTGCTGGCTCAGAACTCTCACGGCCTCGGCAACTGAGGCTGGAGCTTCGTACTCGAAGTCACGCATCGTCGGTATTCCTCCCCGGGGGGCAAGTGCAGTCGCATAGGGTAACGACTGGGAACGGTAGAGCAAGTGATCAGCCGCCCGAACTTTCCGCGTCAGTCCCAATCGGAACCCGAGACAATGCTCTTCACCACCTGCCGCAGTTCGCGTAACGTCGCCGGCAGCGCGACCACCCGGGCATGCTCGGTTTCGGGCAGCCTCGCTTTCTGGTCGGCATGTTCGGCGGCTAAAACCAGCACAACCCCCACCTGGCGGGCCTCAGCGACCGCAGCCGCTTCGACGTAACCGCGGACCGCGTCGTCGCCAAACGCGTCCCCCATGATAATCATACAGTCGGGGGGCTGATTATTGAGCCGGCTCAGGCCGCGCTGCAGGTCAGACAAAACCAGCACCCGAAACCCGTGTTTCGAGAAATATTCCCGCAGCAGGTCTTGGTGTTTGGGCCGATCATCCAGGCACATCACCGTCAGCAGCGGTTCATTTGAGATCGGCTGCGACGGAGAGGAATCCCCCAGGCCTTTGACCAGTCCCTCACCACTCGCCAGTTCCGAAAGGGCCAGTTTGAGATCGCGGCACGCTTCTCCCGGGGTCTGGTAACGCAGGTTGGGATTCAAGTGCATCAGGCGATCGACGACGTTCGCGACCGACCGCGGCAGACTCGGTTCCAATTGACGAATCGGCTGGACATGCAGGTAGCGGCTGAACTGACTCCGCTCGTTCCGATCCCGGGTGCGGGGCAGGGGGGGGATACCCGTCAGAAGTTCGTAAAAAATCGTCCCAAGAAAATAGAGGTCGCTCCGCGGATCGTCGCGCTGCGCACCGGTGTTTTTTTCGAGGGTCGCGTATTCCAGCGCTCGGGCAGCGCTCTCCGTCTCACCCCCCTCTTCACTGATGCTCGCTAATCCGAAATCGACCAGCTTGGCCACCCCATTGCTGCTCATCAGTACATTGGTCATTTTCAAGTCGCGATGCGTCGCGCCTTTCGTGAGGGCGTAGTTCAGCCCTTCCGCCATGTCCAGAACGCACTTTGTCGCCTCGAGCGGCTCCAGTTTTTTCCGAATGGTGATGAAATCGCGAAGATTGCCCCCTTCGACAAATTCCATCGAAATGTAATGCTGCCCCTTGTCTTCGGCGACTTCGTAGATTGGCACGATATTGTCGTGCCGCAGCGATTTACCTAGTTCGGCCTCACGACGGAACTCCTCGACTGCCTCGCGGTCTTCGCAATAGCGTTGTCGCAGAACCTTCAGCCCGACCATCTTCCCCGTCCGCACATCGCACGCCCGGTAGACGCGGGCGAAGCTGCCGGTCGCGTTGCGGTACAACAGGCGAAACGGCCCGAGGACGAGATCGGCGAGTTCTCCCCGCCGCACTTTGCCCGATTGCAGCGAGGTGAGCGTGCCTTTGGTTTCGAGCCACGATATGACCGCTTCGGGGTCTTTCGTTTGTGGTCCCAGCTCGCTGAGGCAGAGATCGATCTGCTTTTGAGGCACCAATTGCAGACGCACCAGTTGGCGGCAGAGATCGTCAACCTTGGGAGCGGCCATGCACCAATCGCCTGTACCCCGGATGTTCCACGGGGGTCATGCAGAATTTCGAGGGAAGTTCACAACACGGAATCATCTTATCGGCGAAAGCAGTTGAGTCAAATCCGGGAAACGGGATTGGTTCCCCCGCCTGCTTGACGCCCCGGATTCGCCCGACCTAAGATTTTCTGACTCAATGAAGGTTCTTCCTGTGCAGATCTACATCAATGGCGAACCGCGCGACGTGGTCCCGGACCTGACCGTCGCCCGGTTGCTCGCCGACCTGAAACTCGAACCGCGATACCTCGCCGTCGAGCGGAATCTGGTGCTGATCCCGCGTCGACAGCATGCCGACTGTGTGCTTCAGGCGGAAGACCGCGTGGAAATTGTGACGCTCGTAGGAGGCGGTTGATGTTGGCGACAGAGTTTTTGGCGGCGGATGCACCCCTGGTGGTCGGAACCCACGCTTTTTCGTCGCGGTTGATTGTTGGCACGGGAAAATACGCGACGTATGACGTCATGCGCGACTGCCTGGAACTCTCGGGATCGGAAGTGATCACGGTGGCCGTTCGGCGGGAACGGCTGATCGACAAAGAGGGACGCAGTATCCTCGATTTCATCGATCTGAAGCGATACACGATCTTGCCGAACACGGCGGGCTGCTTTACAGCGGAAGACGCCGTCCGCGTCGCCCGGTTGGGACGGGAGATTCTCGATGGACTGGAGAACCCCGGAGCGGACTGGGTGAAACTGGAGGTTTTGGGTGACAAAAAGACACTGTTGCCAGATCCGGTCGCGACGTTGGAAGCGACCAAGGAACTCGTGAAGGATGGATTTCAGGTTCTGGTGTACACGACGGACGATCCAATCACGGCGCGGCGGCTGAAAGATGCCGGGGCCGTATCGGTCATGCCCGCTGGCAGTCCCATCGGAAGCGGACAGGGAATCTTGAACCCGAACAACATTCGCATTTGTCTCGAATACCTGAAAGAAGGGGATGCGAGTTACCCGGTGATCGTGGACGCGGGGGTGGGAACGGCGAGCGACGTCGCGTTCGCGATGGAACTCGGCTGCGACGGCGTGCTTTTAAACACCGCAATCGCCAGCGCCGCGGACGCGAAGAAGATGGCGGTCGCGATGCGGTACGGCGTCTACGCGGGCCGGCTGGCTTCGCAATCGGGTCGGATCCCGCGCAAGTTGTACGCCACCGCATCCAGTCCTGAAGTCGGTACGATTTCACCTTTGCTCCGTTAATCGCATTCGACTGCCCGAAGAGGTTCTGCGCCATGCGAAACACGTTGACAAAATTCGGCTGGCTCTTCGCGGGAATTCTGGCGGGGGTTGTGACGCCCCAGTTTTTTGCTCCTCCGGCCGCCGACGCCTCACGGCAAAGGGGAAGTTCGGATCCTGATCCAACGCTCCAGCAGCTTGCCGCTGGTGAATTGCCAATTGTCGATTTGACCTGGACGTTGAACGATCGCAACCCGTATTGGCCCGGCGAGAACTACGAACCGTTCCGGTTGAAGACAATTGCGACGCTGGAAAAAGATGGCGTGCTTTCGAAGTCGATTTTCACTCCCGAACATTTGGGAACACACCTCGACGCCCCGAACCATTTCGAAAAGAACCAGCCGTCGGTCGACGAGATCACGCCGGAGGCCTTTTTTGGCCCGGGCGTTGTGATCGACGTCGCGGCCGAGTCGGAAGCGGATCCCGATTTTCTCCTGTCCATCCAACACATCGAACAATGGGAACGGACTCACGAGCCGGTTCCAACGGGAGCGATTGTGTTTCTGAAAACCGGCTGGGGTCGCCATTGGACCAACTACCCGCGATACAAGAATCAGGACGCGATGGGCAAGATGCACTTTCCCGGCTATTCGGTCGAGGCAGTGCGGTTCCTGATCGAGAAACGCAAGATCCGTGGCATCGGCATCGACACGTTGAGCATCGATCGGGGCCTGTCGCGAGATTTCGCCGTTCACCACGCGCTCAACGCCGCTGGCCGATACGGGTTGGAAAATGTCGCCCGGCTTGAAGAACTCCCGGCCAGTGGATTCCACGTGTTTGTCGCGCCGGTCAAGGTGGAAGCGGGGACCGGAGGACCGACTCGGATCTTCGCGATCCTCCCGCCGAAGCCGTAGGGAGTTTGGTCGGATGTCGAGTGAGGAAGGCCCTTGGAGTGCGGGATCTCGATCCCGCCTTTCCTTCATCCGACATTGACAACCGGCAGACAGAAACAACTCTCGACCGAAACTTCCGATCGACGCCCGACGCCGTGTTATGCCGCGTTGGACCGGCCGCCTCGGCAGGGAGCCGACTCCGCCTGCTGCAAGACATTGTGAGGTAGAACGAAAGGCGGGATCGAGATCCCGCAGTCCATGGACCGCGGGGCCTTGTCCCCGCCTTTGCTTTATCCGATTTCGACTTCTGGCAGGCACACAAGTCGCTCTGCCGAACAACCGCATGTCACGCCAGAATCGGCGTGATCACGCTCCCCCCCACATCCGTCAGCCGGAAATCCCGCCCGTTAAAGCGGTACGTCAGGCGTTCGTGATTGAATCCCGCCAGATGCAGCAGGGTCGCGTGCAGGTCGTTGACATGCACTTTGTCGACCACCGCCTTGTACCCGAACTCATCGGTCGCGCCGTAGTGAAATCCCCCCTTCACACCCGCTCCCGCGAGCCAGATGGTAAACCCATTCGGTTTGTGGTCGCGACCTTTGGCCCCCTGTGAATCCGACGTCCGGCCGAATTCTCCTCCCCAGATGACCAGCGTCGAATCCAATAGGCCGCGGGCCTCCAGATCGGCGAGCAGAGCGGCCGCCGGCTGATCGGTGTGCATTCCGCACGAGCGGTGGTTGGTTTCGACATCGCTATGGCAATCCCACGGCACATCCGCGACGCTGCCATCCCCACCGACACCTTTCCCCGCGAAAATCTGCACGTAGCGCACGCCGCGCTCGACCAATCTGCGGGCGATCAGACACTGTCGCGAAAAGGTCGCGCATTCGGGATTCTCCATCCCGTACAGCTTGTGCGTCGCCTCCGATTCCTTGGTGATATCGAGCGCCTCGGGGGCCGCCATCTGCATGCGGTATGCCAGCTCATACGACGCAATCCGAGACGTCAGGTCAGTCTGCGTAGGGCGGGTCGACGCGTGCTCTTCGTTGAGCTGTCGCAACAGCGACAATTGCGCCCGCTGTTGAGTGTCTGACTGTCGCGCGTCGCGACTCAGGTTGTCGATCGCCTCGCGCCGACCCGCCGCGAGTGCCAGCGCCTGATACGTCTTCGGCAGAAAACCAGCCGACCAGATCTGATCGTCGCCGCGGGGGCGTGTGTCGTGTAGCACCACAAACGACGGCAGATTCTGATTTTCGGTCCCCAGTCCGTAGGTCAACCACGAGCCCAGGCTGGGAAGTCCGGGACGATTGGTGCCACACATCAGTTCAATCGACGCCGGGGCGTGATTGTTTTGCCGCAGGTGCATGCTGTGCAAAAATGTCATCTTGTCGACATGCTTCGACAAGTGGGGGAAGAGATCAGAAACCCACGTGCCGGACTCCCCATGCTGCTTCCAGGCGAATGGAGATTTGAGCAGCTTGCCGCTGGTATCGAAAAAGCCGGTCTTGGGGTCGGCACCGGCGAGCGGTTGCCCGTCCCGCGCCTGCAGTTCCGGTTTATAGTCCCACGTGTCGACCTGCGACGGTCCGCCCGTCATGAACAGCCAGATGATCGACTTCACTTTTCCGGGAAATTCCGGAGGGCGGGCTGCCAGAGGATTCGCGGAAGTCTGCTCGTGCAACAGCGACGCCAGCGCGAGCGACCCAAAGCCCAGCCCCGTCTGCTGCAGGAATCGTCGACGGTTCGGGAGAGCGAGTTCGCCGGGGAGAAAGTAGCTCGACATGATGCGGTCCGCGGTGGGCGATCGGGGAAGGGCGATGGGCAGGTTGTTGGAAGGGAATGCGCGAGTGACTGTCGGATCAGTCGACGTACACAAACTCGTTGAGGCACAACAGCACTTGGCAGAATTCAACCAGGGCCGCTTTCATCGCCCCGTGATCCGTTCCCGATTGCTGTTCGATGTATGTCTGCATGCGATTTCGCTCGGCGTCGGATGGCAGCCTCCCAAACGCGATTCGGTACGCCTGATCGATCGCACCGGGATGCGGGATCTCGGGAGTCGGTCGCACGCGCTGCGCCAGTCGTTCGGCCTGCTGTCGGACGAACGGCGAATTCATGAGTGCGAGCGCCTGAGTCGGAACCGTGGTACTGATCCGTTCTCCAATGCTCTGAGTCGGCTCGGGGGCGTCGAACATGGTCAGGAACGGAATCAGCTCGCTCCGCTTGACCCGCAGGTAGACGCTCCGCCGGGGGACGTTTTCGAGAAAACTGGGACCATACATCGTCGGATCGAGCGACCCGCCCGCCGCGAGCAGCGAGTCGCGGATGATCTCGGCTTCGAGCCGACGCGGGCGGTAGTGCCACAGGAATTTGTTTTGAGGGTCGACTTGCAGGTTCATCGCCGGCGCGTCATTCCCCTGCTGGTAGACAGCACTCTGCGTGATCAGTCGATGAATCGGTTTGAGTTTCCATCCGCCGCGAATCAATTCACCCGCCAGCCAATCGAGTAACTCGGGATGAGTGGGCCGTTCCCCCTGCGCGCCGAAATCGTTGGGCGTTCCGACCAGTCCCTGACCGAAGTGGTGCTGCCACAATCGGTTCACAATCACGCGTGCCAACAGACTTCCCGCGCCGTGATCGACATCGGTCATCCAGTTGCCAAACCCGACGCGCGGATCGACCGCTGGCTGGCCTTCAGCCGGCTTGGGAAACCAGCGCTCGGCCCCGCTGTCCGTTGTCGCGAGAACCTGCAGCATCCCCGGCTGGGCCTGTCCCTGTTTCGCGTCCACCTCGCCCCGTCGCAGAAAAAACACATCGCGTCCGCCGGCGACGGTGGTGTAAACATCGGTCAGAGGCGGACGTGGTTTCGCGCGGGCGAATTCGTCGACCCCCTTCGCGACCCCCGCGGTGGTGGCGTCGAACGGCGCGAACCACGCCACCATCGACTCGCGCAACCCTTCCGGAATCGCATTGTTGTTGGTGGCGAGAATCGCTCGGATTTCGCCCAGGTGTTGCGACGCGACCTCGCCCGCCCAGGTGGGTGTCCCCGGCTCGACGCTGGTCGCCAGTCGAATCCGGCCCAGTCCGTCGCTGACGAATTTCAGTTCGAATGTCAGTACAGTTCCCGCCGCGAATCCGGGAAGTCCCCCTTCAATCTCAAAAATCGCCGCGTTGTCTTTGCTGTTGTCGGCGATCGCCCGCCAGAAGGTTCCGGGGTTGTCATCGACCACGTTCTTCAACGGCTGAGTCGCCTCTTCGAAAGCGGCCAACACCGGCTTGAGCTTGAGCACGACGGCCTGTTCGGCGCTTGCCGGGTCAAGCGACTTCGCGGTGACCTTGAAGTTGCCGAGCGTGAAGCTCCCGTCCCCGCTCAGTCCCGGGCCTTTATTCGGAAGCGTCTTGTCGGTCAGCGCTTCGAGTCGGATCGCGGTCAGCTTTTTTTGGTGTGTGTGGGCGGTGACAACATAGGTGTCACCATTTTTTCGCCGGGGCCCGGTGAAAACGACCAGTCCTTCGGGAGTCGTATTCAACGTGGTGTCTTCCGACGCCACCGACTGGGGTGTCAGCACCTGCCAGCGCGGCTCGGCAGTTCGTTTGGGCAGTTCCTCCTGCTGCCACCGTGCGAATCGGGCGGGCAGTTCCTCATTCGCGAATTTCTTCCGGTCCGCGATCCGTTTCGCCAGCTCGGCTGCATGTTGTTCCAACGCCCGTTGAGTGGCAGCCGGGTCGGGGTCGAGTTGCACGGTCCCGTGCGAAGTCCGTGCTAAAGTGGCGGCGAGACCGTAGTAGTCGGTATGGGGAAATGGATCGTACTTGTGTTCGTGACAGCGGACGCACCCCAGCGTCAAACCGAGCATCGATCCGCCGATTGTCATCAGCATGTCGTCGAGTTGATCGTACCGGATCCGTTCTTCGGTCTTCTGCGTGATTTGCCCAGGGAATGGTCCCGCGACCAGAAAGCCACTCGCCGAGGCTCCTTCGAATCCCGGTTTCAACACATCGCCGGCGATTTGCATCCGGACGAATTCGGTATAGGGAAGATCGGCATTGAGCGCTTTGATCACCCAGTCGCGATAATGGTATGCCCCCGGACGGAATCCGTCGAATTCGTACCCGCCACTTTCCGCGAAGCGGGCGGTGTCGAGCCAGTGTCTAGCCCAGCGCTCGCCATAATGTTCAATGGCGAGCAGTCCGTCGATCAACCGGTCGGTCGCATCGGGGGCGTTGTCGGCGACGAACGCCGCGATCTGATCGGGAGTAGGAGGCAGTCCGATGAGATCGAAATAGAGTCGGCGGATCAGTTTTTCGCGGGTCGCTGTGGCACTGAATGTCAACTGGTGTTCGGTCTGCTTCGCCAGGATGAATCGGTCGATGGGGGTTTTGATCCAGGCTGAACCCCCCAGATCGGGTGGCGCGACAGGTTTCAGAGGCTGAAACGACCAAAACTGCCGCCCCGATTCGAGATCGATCACACGTTTTTTCGCCGCCGTGGGGCTGCCATCACGGGGGTCAACCGCCCCTTGATCGATCCACCGGGCGAAGTCGGCGATCACCGTTTCCGGGAGTTTTCCTGACGGGGGCATCTCCATGCCGTCATAACGCAGCGCCTTCAACAGCAGGCTCTCGGCCGATTTCCCCGCGACGAGCGCGGGGCCGGTTTCGCCCCCTTTCGCAACCCCCGCGCGACTGTCGAGCTGCAATTCCCCGCGCAGTTTGCCATTCGTCGCCGCCTCAGCGGAATGGCAGGAATAGCAATGCTGCGCCAACACCGGACGGATCTTTTGCTCAAAAAACTCGACCTCTTTCGGATCGACCGTCTGGGCGAAGCCGCGAGTCGTGCAGAGGAGAATTCCCAGCAGAAGTGTGAGGCGGCGAATGTTCATCGGGTGGGGCGATCAGCAACGAATGAGGCGCGGCGCGCGACTGAGGACGCGCCGCGGTGGGATGGCATACAGACCAGTCTATGCGACACTTCCGGCTGGGGGCAATCGGTCCGGCGGTTTGATGACACTGGCATAAAACCGTAGCCGTCAATTTTCTGAAACTTCCAAGGTCGCACGCGGATGGAACAGGAATGTGGAAATGGTGACGAGTGCTGGACACAATTTCGGACTCGCGTCAGAATCAAATGCCCCGTGGACCTGATGAGTGCGTCGCGCCGCTGGAGAACATTGAATGCATGTGACCCGACTCTCGATCGCAGATTTTCGCTGTTTTGAAAGCACTGAGATCGAGTTCTGCTGCCGCGGCGCGCCGGCGACAACGAAATTGGACTATCCGAATGTCAACCTGCTCCTGGGCGAAAATGCGGCCGGCAAAACCACGCTCCTGAAGGCGGTCGCGCTGGCACTCCTTTCGCCGGTACTCGCCGGTTCTGGATTTGTCCCCTACTGGCTCGTGCGACGGTCCGGTCTGAAAAAGTCGCAGAAAACCAGTGTTGCCACCATCTCGGCGGATGTGCTGTTGCATTCGCAGGATCGGAGAGCTTCGGACCAAAGTGTCAAGCTCTCGGCTCGCGTCGAACGGACCAATGATCTCGAAAGGCTGTTGCCCAATTCGGAGAGCGCCTTGACTTGGAATGATTTTGTCAGCGACCGTACTGCGTATTTCGTGGTGGGATATGGCACTTCAAGGCGCATCCAGCCGACCCAGAAATTCGACCAGACCGGGCAGAACAAGTCCCGTCAGCCACATTATCAGCGCATCGCTGGATTGTTTGAAGACCAGTATGCGTTGAAGCCTCTGGAATCCTGGCTGCAGGGCTACAAGCGTCGCAATCCAGGGCGGTATAAGCAGGTCGTGAATTTACTGAATCGATTGCTCCCGAAAGGGACCCAATTCACCGAGATAATGCGCGACGGGAACTATCTTTTCCGCCAGGATGGAATCGAGCTGCCGTTGTCCGCAATGTCGGATGGATATCGTGCGTACGTCGGTTGGATCGGAGATATGCTGTCACACATCTGTGACGGCGCGCCCAAAGGTGAAAAGCTCGTCGAGAATTACGGCATCGTCCTGATCGATGAAATCGATTTGCACCTGCATCCCTCCTGGCAGCTCAAGGTGGTCCCCACCCTCGCCAAGGCGCTTCCCAACGTCCAGTTCATTCTGACGTCGCACAGCCCGATCGTCGCCGGTACGTTGCAGCGCGAGAACATCTTTCGGCTGGTGAGAGATCGGGAGCGCGGTGTCGATCAGGAATCGGCTGTGCGCGTAGCCCCGTTGTCGGCCGAGATCCACGGGCTCAATTCCGATCAGATACTCCTGACGGAAGCGTTTGGCCTGGAATCGACTCGCGCCCCGTTATTCCTGGAAAAACTCGAGGCCCAGGCCACCAAAGCCAGTGCCGGTGACCTGGACGCGGCGCTGCGCTATACGCGGATGTTGGCCGAAGGGGCGGCGTCAGAGCAAGACGACGAACAGCATCCCGAGGCCCCCGAATGGCTCGAATCGTCGTCGTCGAAATTGCGGCAGATCCTCGATCCGAAGTCCAAAAGTCGAACGCCAAAGCGCGCGGTGCCCGCAAAGAAACGACTGGCAGCGAAGCGCGCGCCAAAACGGAAAGTCAAGAAATGATCAGCTACCACCAACCGCTTGCAAAAACCGAAGCGGCTGTCGATGCACAGCAACCCGGAACGAACAGAACGCCCAGTTGGCGCAAACGCGCGAGTACCGCGATCGCCAAGAGTCGGGCGGCTGGAAAATACCTCGGGACCGGGCCGGATTGGTCGGAAATCAAGGATGTCTTTGTCCGTCTGCAACAGGGGAAATGCGGGTTCTGCGAAAAGCGGCTGGAAGATGGAGATCTCGAATTGCATGAAAACGTCGGTGCCTATGAGCAGGATGTCGAGCATTTTCGCCCCAAGAAGGCGGTGGACGATTGGCAGCCCCATGCCGACCTCGGATTTCCTGTGAATTGTGGCAACCCGGCCGGCTATTTCGCCCTCGCGTACGACCTGCGAAACTACCTGATTTCCTGCAAGACGTGCAACTCGAAGTTCAAACGAAACGGATTTCCGATCGAAGGCACGCAGGGCAAATCCAATGCGACCGACGTGGCGAACTTGAATAGCAAGGAACAACCGCTGCTTGTGAACCCCGTTGACAGTCAGGACGTCGACCCGGCGAAGATTCTGACTTTTCAATGCGTCATGCCCTGTCCTGTCGCGGGCGACGGACGAAATCGACGTCGCGCGCAGGTCGTCATCCAATTTTTCAGGCTGGCGACCCGCGAGTCGCTGATCCGCGAGCGATTTGACAAAATGACCAACATCTGGCGGGCGTTCAAAGACCTTTCGTCCGCCAATGCGACTGAACAAACCGCTGCCGCCAGGGATCTTAAAGCATGGCAGGCCGACTCCGCACCTCATGCCTCAATGGCACGCGCATTTGTCAATCTCCTGACAGAGGCTCCACAGCGCGCCTTTCAACTCTACGAGGCCTCGCGACGCTATTGCGAGGAAAACACCTGGCAACCTCCCGCCTGACCGGGAGGCAGGCCCAGCAGGTGGGGGCCACCCAAACAACCGCTGTCGTGGGAACTCACCTTTGCGCGCTGGACCCGGTTTCTCAGTTCCCCGGCCGGCATGATTCCTGAATCCATTTCTCCAGCTTGTCCAGCACAACGGGCGCGATGGTCTCCTCGATCTGCCCGTACTCCAGCGGCAAACCGGATTTCGCTGTTTGAAAGAGATGGTTGAGCCCCGGAAACTCGACGACTTCAAATCGTTTATTCCCCGACTCCGTCAGAATCTTGCGGATGCCTTCGAGATTCTCTTGGGGCAAGACCTGCAGATCCTTCTCCCCATTGAGCGCCAAGACCGGACACTTCACCTGCCGTAGCGTCTCGCGCGGATCGTGCTTGAAGAAAAATCGAAACCAGGGCGAAACGACTTGCCGAGCCTGAGCTTCGCCGGCGGCCTCCGCCTGCGACTCCCGATCGGGCCCGGCTGGCAGTTTGCTGACGGTCGCGTCTTTCGCCACCGTCGCCACGAGCTTTCGCGCCTCGTCCACGTCGGGAGTTTGTTCGATGATCGCGAAGATCTTGGCCTGCAATTCGCGCTGCGCCACAAGATCCGCCTCACTCGCTCCCCCCGCTTTCAACAACGCCCGCCCTTGCTGAAACAGGATCTCGGTTCCGGGGAACGCGGGCCCCGCCAGCAACACGATGAACGCCACGTCGCTCGATTTCGCGGCGACAAGCGGCGCGACCAGTCCCCCTTCGCTATGGCCGATCAGTCCGATCCGTTGGGGATCGATCTCCTTCCGGGATTTCAGGAACGCGATCCCAGAGAGAACATCGCCAGCGAAATCCGCCGAGGTTGACTCGTTCACATTGCCCGACGAACCACCGACGCCGCGATCGTCAACGCGCAGAACCGCGACGCCCCGCCGGGACAAATATTCGGCGATCACCCAGAACGGTTTTTGCTGAAACAACGTCTCGTCGCGGTCCTGCGCCCCCGAACCGGTGATCAGGATCGCGGCGGGATGCGGGCCGTCCCCCTTCGGAACCGTCAGAGTTCCCGCGAGCTTCACGTCGTCGGCGGCGTTTTCATAGGTGACTTCGACGCTCTGGTAGGGGAACGGCGGCTTGGGAGTTTGTGGTCGGTTGGCCTGGGGCTCACCGTCGAACTTTTCCAGCGACAGCGGGAATTTGCCTCCCCGCTGCCGCCATTCCCCTTCGAGTTTTTTCTCCTCCTCGGTCAGTTTTCCCTCAAACTCGGCGGCCAGCCCCTTCGCCTTCATTACCACCTTGTCGCCGTCAATTTCCGCGGAATCAAAGGGAATTCCGTTTTGCTGTTGATCGGGGCTGTCCATCGTCGCGGCGTACCCCCCGGACTTGGCCTTGCCGAGATGGAACACCAACCGCATTTGCACATTGCCCGTCGTCAGTTTGCCGCTGTAGTGGTCTTCCTGCCCCACAAACGCTGCTCGTGGTGCCGAAAAAAACAGCCCCCCCACCTTCCCCTCAGCGGTGAAGACGACGCGTGTGTCGATCACCCGGGATTCGAATTCGCACGCGGCAACAATAACGTCGAATTCCTTTCCCGCTTGCTTTACCTTGGACTGTTTCGTGCGGGCGATTCTGGCGAAATCGCCAAGTTTCTCCGTCGATTTCCGCCAGACTTCCTTGAGCTTGTTGGGAGGGAGCGCCTTGAGGAGAACGGGGTCGAAATCGGTGGTCGCCTGCTCGAATTCACCGGCGGCGAATTGCGCAATCAACGCTCGGGCCTTTCTCTCGACCGGCGTCAGTTCGTCCTCGGACGGCCGCTCACCGGGTTTCTCTTGCGTCCCCTGCTCGATCGCGCTCCCGACCAGGGTCGGGAGTGCGATCGACGGCGGCGTCACACTCTCGGGCGACGAAGTCGGTTCCGACGGTTGTGGCATTGGCGTCGCCCGCTCTTATGCCGACGCAAGTGACAGACAAACCACAGCGGACAACGCACGCAAACCGATTCTTCTCATGGGACGCACCAGTTTAATCCAAAGAATTAGACAGACATCTAAATAGAGAATGATCGGGCGTGCCCCAAAAGTCAATTGGAGACAGATGGAATCGCCATCTATGGATGAATACCGGATTGCAGATCGCCCCTGGGACTCCAGCATTTGCCGAGGACGTTCAGTTCATGTCCCATTCATCGCGGTTGCGTTCGACGCCAGCTCGGCATCGGCGGTCAATCGAAGGACGTACGCCACCCGCAGCAGTGTTCCCGCGATTTGTGCCGGTCTCTCGGCGTTGCCCTGTGGCGAGACGGCCCGAAGTTCCGCCGCCAGCCGCGAAATTGGTCGCGCGCAGACCGACAGTCCCAGCGCATCCATCCGCCGCGCCGCCTCCTCAAGCACCTTGGGATCACGTCGGGCGACAACACCGTTTTCGGCCAGCGTCTCCAGTTCCGCCAAGGCGGTGATCAGCAACCGCCCCAATGGTGTCGCCGGCCCCGTCAATTCCACGGGATCGCCATCCAGCTCCACCTCGGCTTCTTCGCCACCCGAGCCAGGGTCGTTCCCGACGGTGCCGGCGCGTCGGGATGCCTTAATCCCTGACGTCGATTTTCCGTTCGCTTTTCCCGAGAGGTCTCGTACCAGATTCAGGGAGACAATCCGCTTGGGTTCCAAAAGTGAAATCGGCTGGATCGCCACCTGTCCCACGACCAGTCGAATCGCCCCCAACACGAGCGGACGCTCCTTCGATTGAAGCCGTTCCAGCCAGTCGATCGCGGCACGGTTCTCCTCGGAAAACGGCAACCACAGATTCACCTGTTGTCCGACTTCATCGACGATCGGCCGCAGCAATTCCTGGCGCAGAGTGTCGAAGAAGGGTGGCCCCCAATCGGAGGGGCGTAGCAGCACGAGTTCCTGATTCTCGGGACGGTTGGTGAGTCCGCCGTCGAATAGCGCGACGGCCTGGGCGCGGATCTCGTTCCAACGCGTCAACACGTTGGGCAGGGCAGTGAGATCAGTGGGGGCGACCACCAGTGCCTTGGTGGCCGGCCGTCCGGACAGCCGGCCGTTCGCGTTGCGGAACGCGTTCAACAAGCGGAGCTGATTCTGACTGGCCTGGTCCGGGGTGCCGCAACCGGTCCAGGGACCATCTTCTCGAAACCGCTTGAGAGGATCGAACATGCCGTCGCGCACCGGACGGGCATCCGTCCAGGTCGCCCAGTTCTTTCGAGACTCGTCCCAGAAATAGACGGTGACTCCCTTATAGCCCCCTTTGGAGACCCACCGCTGCGCCCCGAGTCCAATCAAGGGAATCTCACCGACGGAATGATATTGTGATCGATGTTCTCCCACGTGATCGGGCCGATTGCTATGAACGAGAGCCGACCGCAGCGCTTCGAGTCGGGCGGCGTGGGCCAGCAGATTAACGACACTCGCCTGCGCGTCGCGGCGGAGCATGAGGTCGACCTCTTTCGCCAGACCGCGGATCTGGCGTTCGAGCCGGGGGAGGTCGACGCCGTGGGCCGAGACGGCGAGTGTCGTCAACCGCTGAGAACTCGCGGGAGCCATTCGCGAGCATCCCACAACAAGGATTTCCCGCAAGACGTTTCCGACCGATTCCAGCACTTCAGCCCGGGTGCGCGGCGCGCCGGAAGATTCCGTCAGCACGCGATCGACCGGCGTGACCGTCTCCCGTCCCAACGTGATCTGATACGCGAGAACCGCCGCCACCACGTGTTCGCAGGCATTCTCGGCCTGGCAGGAACAGACCATGCCGACCAGTCCGGAACTGGGAATCCACCGGCACACCAGGTTCCGATCGGGAAATCTCACGACCAGAGTGCCGCCGGCTTCGACCAGGCGATTGGGCGAATTCGCCAGCAGTGTCACCCCCTTGCGATAGGTCGCTTTGCCCGCCCATTTCTGCAATTCCTCGTCGCTGACGGAACCAAGAACCTCCGCGGGTGACGCGACGGCGGCTGCGCGGTCGACCGTTGCGGATGCAGGACGATTCTCGCGCTGAACGACGGGAGTGACATCGGTCGCCGACGAGTCAACGGTCGGTTCCGCAGGCTCCGCGGGTTGGAGGTCGGCAGACTGGGGGCCGCCCACAAATAATGCGTCTCGGAGAGCGACGAGCGCCGAAAGTACATGCCGGCAAACGCCGGAGGCGGGGCAGGTGCAGGTGCTTTTGACCAGAAGTTCCGGAATGACAACCGTAGCTTCTGTGGTTGTCAGTCGAATGTGCGTGTCGGTCACCTCGGCCAGCGTGGGACGTTGCGTTTCGAGGTCCTTTTGCGCGCGGCGCAACAGCCCCTTGTTGGCGAGAGCGGCCAATGCGTCGTCATCCTGCGTGGCGAGGATCGCCCGCAGTTTTGTCAGGAAAGGATGCGTCCCAGCCATTCCGCCAACCTGATTGGTGTCAGTGCCGCCACGTCCGCGCCCACATCCACGCAGCGCTGCGCGACTTCGTTGTCATAGCACGGCAGCGCCTCTTCGTTGAGCGCCGCCAGGCCGATCACGCGCACTCCCTGCTCGCACAGCCGTTTGATCGACGCGACCATTGGCGCTGGAGATCCTCCTTCGAAAAAATCGGTCACCAGCACCACGATCGTCCGTGTGGGTGAAACAACCAGCGATTCCGCGTAACCGAGTGCGCCCGCGATGTTCGTTCCGCCGCCAAGTTGCACCGACATGAGAATCTCGGTCGGGTCGTCGATTTCTTCGCTGAAGTCGACCACCTGGGTGTCAAACGCCGCCAGGCTCACGCGGACCGCGGGCAACCCCTTGAAGATCCCCGCCATCACCGCGCTGTAAATCACCGAGTCCATCATCGAACCACTGCAATCGACCAGCATGACGATGTGCCACGGCATGTGCCGTTCGACACGCGAAGAAAAATGCAGCGCCCCCAGCACCACCTGTTTCCGCTGGAGATCGTAATTCTTGAGATTCGCGCGAATGGTCCGTTGCCAGTCGAGATTGCGCAACACCTTCAGTCGGCTCCGGCGCTGCTTGTTGAGCCGCCCCCACAGTGCCCGCCGAACGTCTTTGGCCAGCTTTCTCCGCAGTTCCTCAACCACCTGCCGGACGATCCGCCGGGCGACTTCCAGTACTTCCCCCTTCATCATGCCCTTGTACGCCAGCACCGCCTTGAGCAGTTCGTAACTCGGCTCCAGCTTTTTCAGAACTTCGGGGTCGGTCACCAGCTCGGTCATTCCGTAGCGGTCGAGAGCGTGCCGCTGAATGATCTCGGCGGTGTCGTTGGGAAACAGTTCGCGGACCTGTTGCAGCCATTCGGGGATGGCCAAAATGCTCTCGCCGTCGCCACCGTACCGGTTGTCGGCATCGGGATCGGCGGTTCCCCCTTTGCCTCCGGATGACTTTCCGCGGACCCCCCGTCCGTGGTATTCCCGGCCGTATAAGTAGTCGAGACAGCGGTCCATGCGGCGTTGTGTAGAATTGTCTGGTCCGGCCGATCCCAAGCCAGGTTCGGCGAACCGTCCCAACACGAGTCGCCAACGGGCAATTTCTAGTTCGGAATGTCCCTCCGTTTGTGGAACGACAGATGCCGGGATCACGGTAACGCTGTCGTCGGGAAGGGCAGGGGGGGGACTGGAGGCGGAATCGGTTGTCGGATCACTCACTGAAAGCCTCCAGTCCGTCGGCGATCAGTGAGTCGCGAACTCGCTTGTTTAACGCGACACCGCGCAGCATTTGCAGGCTGTCGACGTCGGAAATTGCTTCGATGTTCAGACTCTTCGCTCCCACGCGGGCCGCGATCATCCGGGCGATGCGGTCGGTTTCGCGGGGCGTCAGATCCGAAAGCGCGAGCCTCAGTAGAGGAAGCAGTCGGATGAATTGATCTTCGTCCCATGTCCCCAGAACCAGAGACACTCCGTCGAGAATGCCCTCGACGCTCCATAAAATGCCCCGCGCGGTCAGCAGCAGACCACGCAGAAAGTGTGGTCCCTCGATACCGCCGTCGCGACTGCTCAACAGATGCCCGCGAAGCGCAGCGACAACCTGGTCTCCGTCCCAACAGCCATCACCAAACAATGCGCCGACCGCACCGCCGCGCACCACGGCACTGCCTCCTGTGGTCCCGGCCAGGGCCGCCAGCGCTTCGGATCGCAAGGTCCGCAGTTCCGGACCGTCCCCCAGCGATCGCCCTCCCTGCACGAGCGCATTGAGCCCTTCGAGAGTTTTGGATTCCTCTTCAACGGGCGTGTTCACCAATCCGGGAATCAGAAAGCAGGCGCGGCGATAGGCTGCCATCGCCAATTCGGACAACCCCGTTAGATGATGCGCTTCGAGCGGTTCCCGGGAGACTTCCAATGCCAGGAGATTTTCCATCGCCGTGACGAGCGAGTCGAACGCCGCGTCATCGGTTAAAAGGCCCGCGACGCGCCGCAACAGATCGCCGGTGTGACGATGCAGTCCCATCCGGCAGGCGTGAATCACCAGTTGAGTCGCGACGGCGGCGCTGCGTCCCTGTCCCGCGGCTTCGGCGACCTGAAAGCGTTCGAGCAGCATGCCGGTCGCCGCCTCTTCCATTGTCGACCCATAGAGCGAACGTTCGATGAGAGTCGATTCCGTTTGCGGCGACCACGCATACCGCCACACTTCCTGGATTCGCTCGAGGTTCTCGCCCGCGACAAAATCGGGGCCACGCACGAATTTGGCGAACGGGACGCCGATGAATGCCAGCCGATGAAACATCCGGCTGACTTCGCGATGATTCGATTTTCGATACAAGTCGAGAATCGATTCGGTCTCATCGGCCTTGTCGAGTTTGAGCCTCAATTGGGTGGCGGTATTTCGGAAATCGTGGACAATCGGGGGCTGGCCCGCTTCCAGAGGGACGTTGCCGACGCGATCACCTGCAAGCCATTTGCGGGCGATGGCGAGGACCGGTACCCCTTCGGCATCGTCGGCCCCTTTGATGTACACGCTGCGAATGGCGTCGAGAACATCCTCTCGTGACGGGCGCACGTGGCCCCGCAGGTGGGCGAGACGTCGGGAGTGGCCGACGGCGGCGATGGCGTCGGCGGTGGACTGCCCCAGGTTTTTGCGACGGCATTCGCGGCCGATTTCCACGAGCATTTCGCTCGCGTCCCGTTCCTCCCAGTCCCGTTGGTAGAACTCGGGCGAGGGCATGCCGCTGGCGTAGCCATTCAATCGATCGAGCTGTTCGAAACTGTAGCGCATCAGCACCACTTGCCGATCGTCGGGCGAGATCTTGCGGTTGGCCGGCCACGCAGGAGTTGTTTCGGGAAGCGCCACGGTGTGAAAGCCACCCGTTACCACCACGACCCGTTCACGCTCTTCGGAAATCGCGGCGGCCATCGCCTGTTCGCGAGCCAGACAGCCGTCGGCTGCGAGCTGTTCCCGGGTGGAATCCCGACGGGCGAGCGCACAGTACAGCAGCACATTGCGGATGAATTGATCCGTGCAAACGTACTGGTAATCGACTTCGTACAGATGATCCCAGAGATCGTCATGGTCGCGTGCGCCGGTCCGCACACACGCCGCGCGCAACAGCCGACTGTGCGAGAACCACGATTCATCCTGCAGGCTGCCGGTCCGGGTGATCGCGGTCGGGGCGGCGGCGCGTTCGGCGGCGACAGCGTCCACCGATTCACTGGCGGCTCCCGCTTCGACTTTCTCTGGAAACGTGAGATCGATGAATTTCACCTGGGCTCCCACCTCCAGCCCGGCACGGACCGCTTCGAGTTCGGGAGAGTAGCCACACAGGGGATAATACGCGGCGTGACGCTCGGGGAGTTCAGCTTTCACCCGACGAACATAGGTCGCATAGATCGCGACCGGCATTTGCGTCTCGGCGTGAACCAGCAGCGGCACGAGCGGCGTGGCGTCGCGCGGGCCTTCGATGAGGACCGCGTTCGGACGCAATGCGCGAATCAGCCGACCCACATGCCAGGCGCACGCCGGACTGTGATGCCGGACGGGAAAATAAACCACGCGCTGCGTCAGGTCGACCGGTCGCACCCCGGCGAGCGCGGCGTCCCCCTGCAGGATCGCCTCAATATCCAGGGACGTTGGAGCGACATTCGAAACGACTTCAGTCGCCACCGAGTCCGCCGGCACGGGCGCTGGTTTGGACTGCGATCGACTTTTCGTTTTTCCCAAGTGAACCATGTGCGGCAAGTTCCGACGCGAATTTCCGCGCCCGCTCCGGCGCGGAGGACGGGGATCGGGGGACCGTACCCGCAGGATCGACGGCGACTCGCCAGATGACAACGGTTGGACCGGGTGTCGACAGCGTGAGCTGCAGGCCACTGGCCCAATCGGTGGCGGACTCGAATTCAAACGTGGCGGGAATGCCGCACCCGGCGACGATCTGCGCGAAACGGACCGGGCGATCGACGGGGCGGGTCGAATCGGTCGCCGCCGTCGCCTGATTCCCGGTGACTTCGTACGCGCCGTTGTCGCAGACAATCAACATGAAGTTGGGCACGCGCTGAGCCGAAATCGTCACCAGGCAACCGAGGTTCATCAACTGGCAACCATCGCCATTGAGAACGATCACCTGCCGATCGGGCCGGGCGAGGGCCAGGCCCAATCCCAGCGCGGGAGCCTGACCCATGGCCGAGGGGGCGTAGATGAAATCCAGCGGGTGCGTGCCGAGTTTCATCCATTCGCGAGCCGCGCTCATCGTGGGAACGACGATGTGTCGGTCGGTCCGGTGGGCGTGCAACGGGGACAGGTACGATGTGAGTGACGTGGGCACTGTGGATCGGGGGAAGCGAACTTCAAGAGGAGTTCAGGGAGTCGAGTGGAATCTCCAGGCCGGACATCGACAGACGCAACGGGTTTCGCCGCAAGGGGGACACCCACTATTTGGCGCCGGGCTTCGACTTGGGCTTCTTCAATCCCTTGGCGTCTCCCTTTTCGGTTTTTTGTTTTGTGAGGCTTTTCGTGTACGCTTCGTACCGTTCCCGCAGTTCCGCCGGCACAGGGCGGCGGCCGGCGTCCACCTGGTTCACGCGACGCGAACCGGTCTGGCCTTGTTCCCGCTGCTGCGTGTCGCCCCCCAGCCGCATCGACTTCAGCATTTCTTCGAACTGCTTCCGCCGGGCGACCGCTTCGGGGGAATTGTCCTCGGCCGACGCGTCCACCCGTTCTTCGAGCTGGGCGAGAAACTTTTGCAATTCCCCGAGATCCTGAAATCCCATTTCGCGCATGAACTCTTCGTCGACGTCTCCCCGATCGAGTTTTCCCTGGAGTTTCTTCAAGACGAGATTACTCGCCTCCCGGAGATGCTCCAGCTTGGCCTCTTCATCATTGGGGTCGGTTTCCACAACGGGGGGAGGATCGGACTTCTGGTTTTCGTTCGGCTGCTGACCACGGGGACCGTCATCGCCCCCTCGGTCACCGCCATCCTGCGGACTTCCGTTGGCACCTCCGCCCGACTGGCTGTTCGATTTTCCTGTGGGTGGCCCCCCGGGAGACTGTTTTCCGTGGCTCTTTTCCGCGGAAGCCCCATTCGATTGGGCGTCGCCGTTCGGCTTGCCTCCCTGCCCCTGACCCGCCGGTCCGGGCTTTCCTCCCGACTTGGATCCTCCCGCTTTGCCGGGTTCCGTCGCGTCGCCCGGGTCGCCCCCTTCGTTTGAGGCTTCCCCCGCTTCGCTTCCTTTACCCGCCGACTGGCCGCCGGGGGCTTCCGACTTGCCTCCCTGCTTAGTTCCCTGTTTTCCCGAGGCACCCGACTTCGAGCCGTTTCCTGACTGGCTCTCGCTCGACTGACCGGTCTTACCGTCGGCGGTATCCGAATCGCCACCCTGTTCAGAACCTTCGCCAGCCCCTTCCTGGTTCCCTCCGCTCTCTCCCTGGTCAGACGAGCCACTTTGGCCGTTTTCACCCGCCTGGGGCTGGTCGGATTTCTGTCCCTGTTTCCGCCCTTGTCCCTTGGGAGTCTCGTTCCCCACTTCCGACGGGTTGCTGGGACGCCGTTGCGGATCGTTTTTCGCCTTTCCTGAATTCGCCGACTTCTCCGACGCGGGATCGTCGTGAGGAACGTTGTCTCCCCCCTCTTTCCCTTGCGGTTGAGGCTGGCCCGCTTTTTCGCCTGGCTTCTTGGGCTGATTCCCCGACTTGGGCGTCTGTTGACCCTTCCCCTGGTTCGGCTTCCCGGATGGATTTCCTTCGTCGCGGTCGCCTTCGTCCGCGTCCTCCTCGCCGTTTTCACCGGCTCCTTTCTCTTGCGGGTCGCCCTCCTCGGAATTCTCTCCAGGCGTCTCCTGGGCTTTGTTGGCCGGATTGCCCTGTTTCTCGTTTCCGTTTTTCGGCTTCTGGCGCGATTTGTCGCCGGGCTTCGCGCCCTTTGACTTGGGGTCGGTTCCCGCCGGATCGTTCCCAGCCTGTTCTTCACCGTTCGCGTCCTCGGCGGCAGGGTCAGTCGACCCCGCCTGCGGCTCGCTCGGGTTCTGGGCATCGGTACCCGATTTCTGCCCCCCCTTTGGATCGCGTTCCCCCTGTTTGCCGGCCGGCTTTGGCTTTTGGTTTTTGCCGTTCCGCCCGGTTTCCCTCACGTTGTCGGTTGATTCCTGGGAACCGGGTTCATTGTTCTCCGATTCGTCGGCAGAACCGCTCGGATTCTGGTCCTCACCCGCCTGGGGTTCGTTTCGTTCCCCCGCTTTCGTCTTCTGGCCTCTCGGTCCCGGCTTGGAATTTTTCTCGTGCTGCTGCCCGGCGGGGGATGGCTCGCCCGACGATTCCCCGGGAGATTGCCGCTCGGGGTTCGGGTCCGCGTTTTCGTCGGACGACGGTTTCTTTTGGTTTTTTTGATTGGGATTTCGCCGGGGCGTCTTTTCACCCGGACGATCGGGGCGTTCCCCTTCCGGAATCTGTTGTTTCGCGTCGGGTTTTCCTTGGTTCTCCTGACCTTCCCGACCATTCCGTTCGGGATCCGCTCCGGGTTTCTGTTTCTGCTTGGGATCGGTCCCGTTCACGTTTGCGTTCGGTTGCGCGTCGTCGCGCCCCCCCTCTTCCTGAGTCGCAGGTGTGTCACCAGACTCGCGTTTTGTTCCCGACTTCTCCGGTTTATCCCCCTTCGTTTTGCCGGCCCGGGAGTCTCCCTTGGAATTCTGACTCGCACCTTCGCCGTCTTCGACGTTTTCCGCAGGCGTCGGGTCATCGGCTCCCGGTTCCCCAGCCCGGCGCTCGCGATCTCCCTCGCCCCCCTTCTGCTTGGGCTGTCGCTGGGCTCCTGGTCCCGATTTCGAATTCCCCTTGGGGTTTCGTTCGGCCGATTGCGAATCGCCCGAATCTGCGTCAGCCTGGTCCTGTTCTTCAGATCCCGGCTCCTGGAATTTGTCGGGTTTTGAACCTTTCTCACCATTCCCTTTGGACGCGCTCTCCTTGTCCCGCCCCGGATCCGCTGGCTTGCGGTCGTTCCCCTGTCGCCGTTCTCCGCCGTCGGGTGACTGTTTGTCCGGAGTCTGTTCCTCGCGCGACGAATTGTCAGCGGCATCCTCGCCACCGTCTTCACGACTGTTCGAATCCTTGTCCTGGCCACGGTTGGGCTGAGGCTTGGAATCCGGCCGTTTTCCGTCGCGACCTTTTTGCGGTCCGCCCGAACCGGCATTGTTCTGCTCGTCACGGGGTGACTTGGGATCGCCGGGTAACTGTCGATCGTCGCTCGATTCTTGTTCACTCTTCTCAGAATTCCGGCGATCGCCATCCCCCTCAGGCTGCCGATCACCGGCGGGCTGATTCTCTCGTTCCTTTTGCAGAACCCGCTCCAACTGCCGCTGGAACGCTTCCTGCTGATCCTCGCGCTGACCATTGCGGTCAGCCCGGTCGTCACCCGTTCGCTCCTCATTCTGAGGATCACCCGGCTGCTGATCAGCGCGAGCGCCCACTTTGTTGCCCGCGTTCTCTTCCGGGTTGTTGCGATTGCCATTGGCCCGCTCCGCAGCCTGTCCCTCCGGCTCTGCGCTCGGATCCCGCTCACCCGGCTCGTCATTCGGTCGCTCTTCTGGCGGCTGTTTGGGATTGTTCTCCTGGTCAGCCTGTGCGAGCTGACGGTCGAGCTGCTGCTGCTCTCGGGCGAGATCTCTCTGAACCTCTTCGGCCGACTTTTCCGCGTCGATTTCAATGCTCATCCGCGGCGTTGGCGTGCGGTTCGCGACGGGCATTTTGTTGTCGCGGGCTTCGATCCAGTACTGTAGCTTGTCTCCCGGTTTGAGATTCAACTCTTTGAGCTGGTACTCGAAGGTTCCTTTCACCGAGCGCGTCGGAATCTCGGATTCAAACAGCTTCACATCCGACAGCGGTTCGCCGTTCTTCTCGCATTTCAGGACGACCGCGTTCAGCAGGAAATCGGGATCGGTCGCCGTAATCAACAACGGAACGACGGCGTTGCTGGGCTTCTTGAGATCCGTGGTCGGATGCAAGAGCGCGACATCCGGTCGTTGATCGGGACGGATCACAATCGAATGATAGGTCGGTTCGGGGTCGATATTTCCTGCGGCGGTCTTGACTTCGACACGGTAGAACCGGGCGTAGGTGCCGTCCGCGCGGAATTTCAGCGTCCAGGCCGCCTCTAGTTGTGTTTCGTCGGTAATACGAACCGCGATTTCCTCCCCCTTGACCCCGGGAACATCGGTGTCGGTCAGCACAATTCGGGCGGAGGTGACCGGCATGTTGGTTTTACCATGCAGCGTCACGCGGGCCTCTTCCCACCCATCGATCGCTCCCCCTTCCTGAACCTTGTCTTCCAACTGCATGTAGTTCTGGAAGACGTACGACACCCGTTCCACTTCGGCCGACGGAGGCTGACTTACGCCGAGGTGGTATGACGGTGTCTCGGCGTCCCCCGCCACCACTTTGTAGGTGACGCTCTGGAGCAGTCCGCGACCGTTTTCGCCGTTCAACACCCCGCGGAACCGCGGCAATCCGGAATCAATGCGCCGCATCTCGACCGGCTGATCGACGTATTTGCGGTCGGCGGTGGTATAGAGGACTCGGACCTGGTCGACCGGTTTTCCGCGAATGTCGGCTTCAACCACAACCACACTCCGCGCCGGGACGCGGGCGTCACCGGGGGTCACGTCACTGATCGTCGTTTCGGTCGCGACCTGAATCGCCGTCATGGGAAGCAGCGCCCGCTGGACCGACGCGAACGGATCTTTGGGAGACAGCACGATGTATGCGGCCGACAACACGACTATTCCCAAGAGCGCGTACGCCGCCCGCAACAACGGCCGACGATCGACCGCCTCTTCGACATCCATTTTGTCGAGTTCGACCGCCGCCCGCTTTTCGATCGCCCTCACGACCGCCGCCGAACTGGGACGCCCGCCACCCCGCAGGTCGACAAAGTTGAGCAGATTTCCCTGGAATTTGGCGTCAGCCTGTTCCAGCGTGCGGGCCGCGTACAACGGGTGAATCCGACGCAACAGCGGAATCAGAATGTGCCGAAAGCCCACCGCCCCCGTCGCCCCCAGCAACAGCGCCAGCATCAACCCCCGGGTCAACAGGCCAAACCCGCCGGTGATGACCCATTGATCGAACACGACGAACAGCAACAGGTAGCCCGCGAAGACCGCCGCGATGACGGTCAGGGTTGTGAAAATCTCGGTCGAGCGCAGATTCGCGCGGGTTTTGTCGAGCTGATAGTCGACGAATTCGTCATAATCGACATATTGCTGCGAACCGGCACCGCGCGCAGGTTGGGCGCGAGTGGGCGAACTCTTCGGGTCGACTGCACCGGCCATGGACGCTTCTCCCTGATCCGCTGACTGTTTCAACGCACTTCGTATTATACGACGGCCGTCCGCCCGCGAAAGTTCAAGAAAAGGTGATTATTCGGTTTGCAGCGATTTTTGTAGCGTGGATTAAAATCCACGCTACAGGTTTGCCGTCCACTTGTCCCTACTCGGCGACCAGATCGCGAATCGCCGATGTGATTTCGCTCAGTTTGGGAACGACCGCCCCTTCGAGCGGGGGACTGTAGGGGGTTGGAGTGAGCAGGCCATTCACCCGGCGAATCGGCGCGTCGAGGTCGTCGAATCCGCGGTCGGCGACCAAAGCGGCCACTTCCCCGCCCAGTCCGAACGGTCCAAACGCCTCGTCGACGATCAACAGCCGGCCGGTTTTCGCTACCGAATTCAGGATCGTCTCGCCATCCAGGGGGGCGACCGTTCGGGGATCGACCACTTCGACCGAAATTCCTTCGGCCGCCAGACTCTCGGCCGCTTCGACCGCCAAATGGACCATGCGGGCGAGCGCCACGATGGTGACATCCCGCCCCGTCCGGACAATCGCCGCCTTGCCAAACGGGATTTCGTAGTCCCCTTCCGGGACCGGTCCTTTCGCCTGCAGAATCTCACGGTGTTCCAGGAACATGACCGGGTCATCGCACCGGAGTGCGTGCTTGAACAACCCTTTCGCATCAAACGGCGTCGATGGAACAACGACCCGCAGCCCCGGGACGTTGGCGTACATCGGGTAGTAATTCCCCGAATGGTGGGTCGCCGCCGAGTGACCAATTCCGATGCAGCCCCGCATCAGGATCGGCATTTTCAGCCGACCGCTGCTCATGTACTGCATTTTCGCGATCTGATTCACGATTTCGCCCACCGAATCCAGAATGAAGTCGGCGAACATGAAGTCGATCACCGGGCGGGAACCGGTCATCGCCGCCCCCCCACCGAGGCCCACAAAACCACGCTCAGAGATTGGCGTGTCACACAATCGAGCCGGGCCGTACAAGTCGTAAAGCCCTTCGGTGGTTTTGAAATTCCCACCCCGCTTTCCAATCCCCTCCCCCAGCACAAAAATCCGGGGATTGACCGCCATTTCCTCGGCCAGAGCTTCGTGAGTCGCTTTGATATAGGTGATCACGCGGCTGCCCGCGGGGGCGGGGGTTGCGGCCGTCGGCAGTGTCGGATTCGGGGCGACCGGTTCAACCACCACTCGCGGCGGCGCGTAAATGTGATCGGCGGCGGTCGCCGGCTCGGGCCACGGACTCCCCTCGGCGAAGGACTGTGCTTCCGTGATCTGCGTTTCAACTTCCGACGCGATTTCCTTCAACTCGGCGGCCGTCGCCAGTTTGGTTTCGATAATCCAGGTGGCGAAGCGTTGGATCGGGCAGCGTTTCTTCCACTCTTCAACCTCTTCACGGGTGCGATAGCCAAAATCGCCCATTCCTTCGGCGTGAGCCCGCGTGCGGTAAGTGCGACACTCGATCAGTGTGGGGCCTTCCCCCGCCTTGGCCCGGGCGATCGCTTCGCCCGCCGCCTGGTGGATCGCGCGGACGTCGTTGCCATCCAGCGTGATCCCCGGCATTCCGTAGGCCGAGCCACGCTCGCCCACGTTGGGATTACCCGCCGCGTACGAGAAGGGAACTTCGGTCGCGAACTGATTGTTTTCGCAAATAAAGAGGACCGGCAGCTTCCAGATGCTGGCGAGATTGAGTCCCTCGTGAAACGCGCCGTTGTTCACGGCACCGTCGCCAAAAAACGCGACGCCGACCTGGTCCTGCTGGAGCAACTTGAACGTGTAGCCGGCACCTGTCGCCTGGAGGATGCAGGGGCCGACGATCCCGCTGGTTCCCATCATCCCCACTTCAGGGGAGAACAGGTGCATGCTTCCCCCGCGGCCGTGGGAACACCCGGTCGCACGGCCGAAAAGTTCCGCGATCAATTGCTTGGGAGGGACGCCTTTGGCAAGTGCATGCCCGTGCCCGCGATGGGTACTAAAGACAACATCTTTGCGCGAAAGGTGGGCACACACGCCGACGGCGATCGCCTCCTCTCCCACGTATGTGTGACACGCGCCGTGAACGAGTCCCCGTTGGTGGGAGCGGGCCAGTTGTTCCTCGCACTGACGGATCACATGCATCCGACGGTACAGATCGAGCGCCTGGTCGCGGTCGAGGGAGGAAGCTGGCATCGCGGGAGGCTCGCAGAGGGAATGTGGAGGGGAGGGATCGCCGATTCACATGCCGCCATAGCGGGGTTTGGGACCGCCGGGCGGGATTCGGATCACGCAGTATCGTGATCTGCGCCACGCGCGGCAATGAAGCGCGGCGAGATTCGTCGATCGTCGTTTTCAATCGCGGCGAGGCCGAGCTAAACTCGCCCCGGCGAATCGGGTGACACCGAAGCTAAGCCGCTCCCGTCAGGAAGCGGTTAGCGGTGACCGCTTCCTGATGGGCGCGGCTCGTCGTGGTGACGTCGTTGTTTGCCTGCGGAAAGTCGTAACCCACTGCCGCCGAGATTCACGGTTCACAATTCGTCGCATCTCGCCGTCCTCAACCCTGTGCCTCGCGATCATAGTCGGCATGAACACTTCCATCGAGCCACTCCGGTTCACCCCTCTACTCAAACGGATCCGTTGGGGAGGTCGGCGATTGGGAACGCGATTGGGCAAACCGATCGGTCCCGAATCGGATTACGCGGAGAGTTGGGAAATTGTCGACCATGGTGCCGATCAGAGCGTCGTCGCGGACGGACCATGGAAGGGGCGGAGTCTGGGCGAACTGGTGCTCGAGGAGCCGAACCGGCTGCTGGGACGGCACGCCGGTTTGTCGACGTTTCCGCTGCTTGTGAAATTTCTTGACGCGAACGATCGGCTCAGCGTGCAGGTGCATCCGAACGATGAACAGGCACCGCGGTATGTGGCGGGCGAGCGGGGGAAAACGGAAGCCTGGATCATCATGGAAGCGGATCCCGGGAGTTGCGTTTTCGCGGGGCTGAAGCCGGGGGTTGACCGGAAGGAAATGGAGCGGGCGATTCAGGTGGGTGAGGTCGAAGAGTGTCTGCACCGGCTCCCGGTACGGGTCGGCGATTGCGTCTTTATTCCCGCCGGCACCGTCCACGCGTTGGGGGAGGGCGTGTTGCTCGCCGAGGTTCAACAATCGAGCGACGTCACGTTTCGACTCTTCGACTGGAACCGGCCGGGGACGGATGGCAAACCGCGCCCGTTGCACATCGAACAGTCGCTGGAGTGCATCGACTATTCCCGAGGCCCCGTTTCCGCGGCGGTTCCCATTGTTGAGCGAACGGATCGTGGTGTTCGGATCGAGCGACTTGCGAGTTGTCCCTACTTCACTTTGCGGCGGTATGAGGGCTCGGGCGAGATCACGCGAGCGGCGGAGAATCGCTGTGCCGTTTGGATCGTGCTGGACGGAGAAGTTCGCTGGACGCGGGGACCAGCGGCGGAATCAACTTCATTTTCGATTCCACCCGCCGCGACCCGGGGTGAAACCCTGCTCTTGCCAGCGGCGGCAACAGAGACCCGGGTGACGTTCGCTCCTGACACGCAGGTGGTGGAGGCGTTCTGGGAGTAGCGGCAGAACTCCTGCGAGCGTCAGGCTCGATCGTCGTTCGACGACCGGCCGCCGCCCAAGAGCATGCTGGCGTAGTACAGCAGCGTCAACAGTGATTCGAGTGTCGCCGCGACGTAGGTGAGGCCAGCCGCTCCCAGAACTTTGCGGACCGCTTTGGAGCCTTCCCCTTCGTCGATGATTCCCATTTCCACGAGCAGTTTCTTCGCCCGGTTGCTGGCGTCGAATTCCACCGGGAGATTCACCAACTGGAATACCACCAGCCCGCCGTAGCAGCACAGCCCGACGACAATCAGCTTCGGACTCGACAGGAACATGCCGAGCATGATCAGGGCCATGAATGCCATCGGACCGAACTGGGCCGCTGGAACGGCGGCGTTTCGAAGCACCAAAGGCAGATACCCCTGGGCATGCTGAAGGGCGTGCCCCACCTCGTGGGCGGCGATTCCCACCGCAGTCGCGGACGCGTTGTGATAGACCTCGGAGCTGAGGCGGACGACCCGCGATGAGGGGTCGTAGTGGTCCGACAGATGGCCGTGTGTTTCTTCGACGGCGACATCGTACAACCCCGCCTGATCGAGAATATGCCGAGCGGCGGCGGCACCGCTGAGTCCCGCCCGAACGTTCATCCCGCTGGCATACGTCGACTTGATCCGCCATTGCGCCCAGAGCATCAGGATGATGGCGGGCGATACGTACAGCATGTAGTACGGATTAAAGAAGTGGAACATGGTGACGCGGTCTTTCTCGATCAGTCCTGGTGGCGACGCCGCCTCGGCGAACGTCTTCGTACATTATATACGAAAAAGACAACCGGAGGATCAAAGAATTGACCGGCGGGGCGTTCCCAGGGAGAATGGACGCGCCTCGCCCCTTCACCTCCGCGACCGGAGTCCCGCCTTGTGACGCTTCACCGATACGCCGTGCGGATCGTTCGCACTCTCGCTGGCGGCTGCGTCGCCGTTCTGTTGGCGATTGGTCTCGCCTCTGGAGAAGATGCGGTTGCGACACATTGGTCGTTGCGCCCCGTCGCGCGGCCGACGGTGCCCGACATCGGGATGGCTGCCGAATCGTCACGCGACTTGCAGCCGATCGACGCGTTCATCGTTGAAAAATTGCGTGCGAACGGTTTGAACCTCTCGCTTCCTGCGGATCGTGAAACCTGGATTCGGCGTGTGACGCTTGATCTGACCGGTTTGCCGCCAACGCCGGATGAGATCGCGAATTATCTCGCCGACTCGTCCCCTCAGGCGGATGAAATTCTGGTGGATCGACTGCTGGCGTCTCCCGCCTACGGTGAGCAGTGGGGGCGGCACTGGCTGGATGTGGTCCGGTTTGCGGAATCGGAGGGATTTGAATACGACCGGCACCGCGCCGGGGCGTGGCGGTTTCGGGACTATGTGATCGATGCGTTCCATCGCGATAAGCCGTACGACGAATTCCTACTGGAACAGCTCGCGGGTGATGAACTGGCGGCGGTGGAAGTGTCCGACGGGAGGGTGATCTCGGAAGGACTTTCCGAGCGACAGCGGGAACTGCTGGTCGCGTCGGGGTTCCAACGCCTGGGGGCGGTTCGTCGCAACGCGGGAAATCCGGAATTGGCATTCAGCCGGCATGAAGTGCTGACGGAAATGACCGACATTGTCGGGACGGCGATCCTGGGGCTGTCGCTTGGGTGTGCCCGCTGTCACGACCACAAGTTCGACCCGATCCCACAGGTGGACTATTACCATCTGCAGGCGTTTATGGCGGCGGCACAGGAGTTCGACTGTCCCCTCGCCAATACCGCCGAACAGGCACGCTGGAAGGCGACGACCGAGGCGATTCAAAAAGAGATCGCGGAACTGAAAAAGTCGATTCCCGGTCTTCAGGGTGCCGAGGCCGACGAGCGCAAAGCACGCATTGACGAGTTGCAACGATCGTTGCCCCCGCCGTTGCCAACGATCAGTGCGATCCGCAATGACGAGAACCGGCGCACGCCGATCCATCTGTTGAAGCGTGGCAATACCGAAAAGAGAGAACAGCAGGTCGGTCCCCGGTCATTGGCGCTGGTCTCCACCACGTCGGCTCTTGAGTTGTCCCCGGATACCGTCGCTCCGAGGACGTCGTTGGCGAAATGGCTGGTTGACCCGGGGAATCCGCTGACGCCGCGTGTCATTGTCAATCGGATCTGGCAACGGCATTTTGGTCGGGGGATTGTCGCAACGCCCAATGACTTTGGAGTCAACGGAGCCGAACCGACCCATCGCGAGCTGCTCGATTGGCTGGCCACGCGTTTTGTGGAGAGCGGCTGGCGATTCAAGCCGCTGCACCGCTTGATCGTCTTGAGCGCCACCTACCGGCAGGCGAGTGGAATTCCCGTTGCCAGCGATCCCGAGAACCGCTGGCTTTCCCGATTTCCCAGACGTCGACTGGCGGCGGAGGAAGTGCGCGACGCGATGTTGCAGGTCTCGGGACGGTTGAATCTCAAACAGGGTGGGCCCAGTGTGATGGTTCCGGTGGATGTCGACCAGGTGATGTTGTTGTACGCGCCGGCGCAATGGGAGGTGACCGCCGACGCCTCGGAACATGATCGGCGGTCGATCTATCTGATCGCCAAGCGGAATCTGCGGCTGTCGTTTCTGGAGATGTTCGATCAGCCCGACGCGCAATCGAGTTGCGCACAGCGCGAAGCGAGCACGCACGCGCTGCAGTCGCTGGAATTGCTCAATGGAGCTTTCTCGAATGACTTGGCGAAAGCGTTCGCCACGCGGTTGCTGCGTGAGGCGGGGGACGGTGCATGTGAGCAGGTCACTCGCGCCTGGCAACTCGCCGCTGGCCGACCTCCGACGGAGCGCGAACTGCGGTTGGGGATGGAATTCCTGAAAACCCAACCGCTGGAGGAGTTCGCGTTGGCCGTGTTCAACCTCAACGCCTTTCTGTACGTGAATTGATGTGGGACCGCCAGCGGATGATTGATCGCGGACGCCGGGAATTCCTGGCGCAGGCGTTTTGTGGAATCGGCTCCCTGGCGGTCGCCGCTCTCGCGGCGGGGGAACGTGCGGAGGCCGGGATCACGAACCCGCTGGAGGCGCGGAAAGCCCATGAACCGGCCGCCGCCAAATCGGTGATCTTTCTGTTCATGGCGGGAGGGCCGAGTCATCTGGAGACGTTCGATCCCAAGCCACTCTTGAATGAACTCTCGGGCCAGGTGCGACCAACGGAGTTTGGCGACGCCAAGCATCAGTTCATCCAGGCGGGGGCCAAGCTTCTGGGGAGCGCCCGGAAGTTCGCCAAACAGGGCGAGTGTGGCACGGAGATTTCCGATCTGTTTCCCCATACGGCACGTTGTGTCGACGACATCGCGGTGATTCGATCGTGTTACGGCGAACGGGTTGTGCACTCGGCGGCGCAGTATGAACTCTTCAGCGGGCGGTTGATGCCGGGTTCGCCCAGCATGGGGGCGTGGATCGCGTATGGACTGGGATCGGAAAGTCAGTCGCTCCCGGCGTATGTGGTGCTTCCGGATCCCAAAGGGGCGTTGGAGGGAGGGCAGCCGATGTACGCGAATGGCTTCCTGCCGGCGGTTTACCAGCCAACAATGTTTCGAGGGGGAAGTCGGCCCGTGCGGAATCTCGACCTGCCGGCGGGGGTGTCCGCAAGCGGTCGGCGGGAGACGATTCGATTGATTCGGGAGTTGAATGAGGCCGGAGGAGCCGACGATCCCGAATTCGCCGCCCGCATTGGTACGTATGACTTGGCGTTTCGCATGCAGACGGAAGCCCCGGAGGTGTTCGAACTCGGGAATGAAACTGCGGAGACGCTGGCCTTGTACGGAGTGGGGACCGAGCCGACCGACGATTATGGCCGGCGCTGCCTGATGGCCCGGCGACTGGTCGAGCGGGGCGTGCGATTCACCGTGGTGGTGTCTGGTGGGGGAGCGGGAAATATGCAATGGGATGCGCACGCGGACATCGAAGAAAATCACCAGCGGATGGCGCGACAGACCGATCAACCCGTCGCGGCGTTGTTGACCGATCTCAAACGCCGGGGCCTGCTGGAGGAGACCCTGGTCCTTTGGGGAGGCGAGTTTGGGCGTTCACCGGAAGCCCAGGATGGAAAGGGACGCGACCATCACAATCTGGGTTTCAGCATGTGGATGGCGGGTGGCGGAGTGCAGGGGGGCCGGATTGTGGGAGCGACCGACGCGATCGGCTTGAAGGCGGTCGAGCGCCCCTGCCATTTTCGCGACATTCACGCCACGATCTTGCGGCAACTCGGATTGGAACAGGACGAACTGACGTTTCCGCATCAGGGACGGCGAGAACGATTGACGTTCTTGCACGGGACGCCACTGGACGAACTGCTCTGAACGGGCAAGGGACACAACGAGCTGCCGTGATTAGTTTCGTGCCGAGACGGCCGCCGGACCCGATTTGTAGCCGAGCTGGTTGACGTCTGTTGAAACCCAGTCGGCCGTCCGCCAGAGGATCGCAGAGCCATCCCGGCTGCCGGTGACGATATTTCTGCCGTCCGCAGAGACGTCGAGGCTGGTGACTTCCTGAGTGTGGCCACGCAATGTGAGGATCTCTTTGCCAGCCAGTGGATCCCACATTTTCGCAGTGTTGTCGAAGCCTCCGGTGACTAGGCGGTACGCTTTCTCCTTCCGTCGATCTGCGGACGGTGTGGGGAGAAACGCGAGAGAGGTGACTGCCGCCGTATGCCCTTTCAGGATCGTGTTGTCGATCGGTACGCCCGTCGCGGCATTCCAGATGCGGGCTGTGGTGTCTTCGCTGCCTGTCGCGATGTAGCGTCCATCGGGGGAGAAGACAGCGCTCGTGAGGGCGTATGTGTGTCCTTGCATTGGTTCGAAGATCTCACGGCCCGTGTCGACCTCCCAGACACGCGCGGTCTTGTCGCTTGAGGCGGTCAGTATCCGTTTGCCGTCAAGGGAGAATTGTGCGGACCGCACTCCACCGCGGTGACCGCGAAATTTCCGGAGGACCGTTCCCGTCTCGGCATTCCAGAGGATCGCGACACGATCTTCACCGGCGGTCAACACCAGGGTGTCGTCTGGCGAAAAGACTGCGGAATTGACCCGTCCCGAATGGCCACTCATGTCACCGTCACCGGGGGCTGTTCCCGAGTCGTCGTCACGTATTCCCGCGAGCTTTCGAATTGCAATTCCGGTGTTCGCGTTCCAGATCCTCGCGGAGTTGTCCCCACTTCCGGTGACCACCAATTCACCGCTGTGGGAAAATGCCGCCGACGCGACAATGCCCGTCGGGCTGAACCCCAACTTGGGACGCGCGGTTCGCGAATCCCAGAGTCGACTCTCGTCTCCGCCTATCGACAAGACGGCACCGCCATCGGGCGTGAATCGGGCGGTCCACAACTGGCTCCTTTCGCCCGGGAGTTTCAGGAAGGGTGGATTGACACTCGATTCCTGGCCAGTGGAGACTTCGCGACCGGTTTCCAGATTCCAGAGTCGAATCTCCCGTGTGCCGGAGTCGGCGGTTAGCGCCAAGCCCGACCGAATATCGACAGAGAGGTTGTTGGACTTCGAGCCACGAGCGAGTATGGTGGTTTCGGTTGCATGGTCCAGATCCCACATCCGAAACGCACCATCGTTGCTCGCGGTGATCGCCAGGTGGCGATCCTTGTCGATCGCCAGGGAGACGATTCCATCGGGGTGTCGTAACGCGAGCGCATTCACTTCTTCCCCAGTGACCAGATTCCACCGCGCCACAGTCTTGTCCAAGCTGGCAGTCAGCAAGGTCTCTTCGTCGAGAAAAATCGCCGCCGTGACCTTTCCGACGTGCTTGGAGAATGTGTGCGCCACGGACCAGTCACTCGTGTTCCAGACGATCACTTTGCCACTGGAGTCGGCCGTACAGGCACGGGTATGACTGGGAGAAAACGCGACTGCGGAGATCTCGCGCTTGTGGCCAGGCAACGTCTTGACGCATGGCACCGGGTGACCGGGTTTCAGTTCCCGAACATCCCAGACTTGTCCGTTCCAGATGGCGGGCGAAGCATTTGTTCCCATGGGCTCGTCGTTCGAATCGTCGTCCGAACCGGTGAGCAACCAGGAGCCATCGCCGGAAATCGCCAGCACGGCGGCCCGGCCGGTCTGGTCCAATTTGGCCAGTTGCAGTCCCGTTACCGTATTCCAGGCGAGAACGGTGTTGTCGACTCCCGCCGTGAACAGTCTCTTGCCATCGTGTGTAAAGACCGCATTCGAGGCGAGGAATTCGTGCCCCTCCTCAAACGAGTTGAGGACTTTTCCTGTTTCAACGTTCCAGGACTTCGCCGAATGGTCTCGGCTGGCTGTAATGACCTTCTTGCCATCGCCTGAAAACCGGACACCGAGGACCGCGTCGCGATGCCCTTGCAGATTCGCGTCGGCGAGTGAGCGCAGATCGGATTCGTAGGCGTCACGATTCCAGACCCGCGCAGTGCCATCGTAGCTCGCGGAAAACAGAAAGCGACCGGTGGGGTCGAAAGCGCACGCGCGGACCGCTTCGCCGTGCCCGCGATAGGTCTCCTTTGACTCCCCGGTTTCGATATTCCACAGGCAGAGAACATTGTCCTGTCCCGCTGATGCCAGTTCGCCCGTCTTTGAAGAAAACGCCAAACCACGGACGGGTGCCTGATGAGCTGCCAGCGTGGTGAATTCCGGGGGGGAGACGAATTTCCCTTCTGCGATCTTTCTGAAATCGAATGGTTTCACATTCCGTGGATCCCAGATCAGGATGTTTTTGTCATGTCCACCACTGGCGACGCGCTGTCCATCGGGCGAATACGCGACCGCGTAAACAGGGCCGGTGTGCCCCAGGAATTTCGCTGTCGGCTCGCGTTGATCCAGGGGCCAGAGAATCACCGCGCCATCCTGTCCGGCGGACGCGATGCGTGTCCTGTCGGGAGAGACGGCGAGCGACCAGACCCAGCCGTTGTGCTTCCCGACTACTCTGGAGTCGCCCGTCTCAAGATCCCAGAGACGTACGGAATTATCAGCCGACCCAGTGACGAAGCGCCGGGAGTCGGGGTCGGCGAAGAACGCAACGCAGAGGACCGGCTCGGTGTGCCCGTCGAAAGTTTTTTCGAGTTCTCCGCTCTCCGCGTTCCAGACCCGGATCCGGCCGTTCTTGTCACTTCCCACGGTGATGATGCGCCGCCCATTCGGGGACCAAGCGGCACCATGCACAAGCCGACCCGTGTGGGGCAGGGGTCGTTTGGCAACTCCGGTCTTGGCGTCCCAGATCTGGGCGGTTCCATTCCAGCCCCCCGTGACGAAGCGAGCGCCATCCGGAGAGACCACCACCGTGTCGAGACGTGTCGCAGGATTTGCCGTGTTCCAACTGCGGTTTGCCAGTAGCGAAAGTCGGCCCCATTCCCAGTCCCGCAGGTCCGCCTTCGATTTCTTGAGCTCCGGCTGCAACTGTTTCAGTACTGCTCGTGCGCTGTCGAACGCGTTCTCGTCGATCTGCGAAGAAGCAAGTCCGATTTGAGCGACGTACGCTTCGTATTCCTGAGCGATGCGAGCCTTCTCCTCCTTGGTGCGGGCCTCTTGGGCCTCCTGGGCCGACTGCTCAGCTTCGATTCTAGCGTCGACGGCGTCCGCCTCAGCGTCAACCGCGACCGCCTCGGCGAATTTCGCAAATTCTCGTTGCAAGGTAGCTTCAGTTTTCTGGGACTCGGCTGTTTTGCGCGCCGACTCTTCACCTTCTCTCGCTCTGTCCGCCTTGTTCTTTTCATCAATCGCAAAGTCCTTTTGTTCGCGGGCGTCCTGCTCAGCGGCGACCGCTTTCGACCGTGCCGCGTTGATCCAGAATAACGCTCCGGTGACGATCACGAACATCGCGGCAGCCATCCCGATGGCCAGTCGGCGGAGCGTCTGCAAGCGCCGCACTCGGGCGTTCCGTTCGTTTTGCGCCGCGGTCAACTCCTGCCGCAAGGTCTCGTGCGCGGTATCTCCCTGGTCGAGCAGCGAAAGCCCGAGATCAAAATCCCCTTTTCCAAGTGCACAGCGGGCGTAGCGCTCGCGGGCGTCCGACAGGCCGGTTTTGGCGCGGGCATTTCCGTCCCACAAAGCGAGCGCTTCTTCATAGCCAAACATCGCCCGCGAATAGTCGCGATAGTCGCTCGTTCCCGCCGCTTTGGTGAGGTCTTCCGCAGCGCGAGAGGTGAGCAGAATACTCTCGGCGTGCGATTGGTACTGACGGATCGCCTCCTGAAACTCGGTGACGGTCTGGTAGCGCCTGGAGGGATCGGTGGCCATCGCCTTGAACGCGATATCCATCAGTTCGCCCGTCTTGTCGGTCGGCCGAATCTCGTTCCGGGCGGCGTTCTGCAGACACGCCATCGTGTTCTTGCCGGTGTGCGGCGCTTTCCCGGTCAGGATTTCAAAAAGGATGGCCCCCATCAAGTAGATGTCGCTCTTGAAGCTGATCCGATCCATGGGACCGGTCGCCATCTCCGGCGCCATGTAGGCTGGCGTCCCCCCCATAGCATGGTTGGCGGTGATCGACGCGGTTTTGCGGAATCCCGCCGCTGGCAGCGCCAGTCCCCAATCCATCACGAGAACTTCGCCAAAGTCTCCCAACATGATGTTTTCGGGCTTCAGATCGCGGTGAATCACCCCCCGGGAGTGCGCGAACGCCAGCGCATCGGCGACCTTCATCAGGATGCCGATATTCTCCGCGGTTGATTTCTGTGGCAGCGCCTTCATCCACGGGGTGCCACTCACTTTCTTCATCGCATAAAAGAGCAGTCCCCGTTCGCTTCGCCCGACATCGTAGATTGGGACGATGTTGGGGTGGTCGAGGTCGCCCGTGACGACCGCCTCGGCGAGAAACTTCTGTTGCTGTCGCTCATTGCCAGCGGCGTTCGCCTTCAGCATTTTGAGCGCCACATTGCGATCGACGGAGCGTTGACGGGCGTCGTACACGACTCCCATTCCTCCCTGGCCGAGGATCCGCATCAACTCGTAGTCGTGCTGTGTGGTTTTGGATTTCGACTCGGACGGATCCCCCAAAGTCCGTTCGCCGATCTTCAGACCGGTCGGGCCTGAGGGGGCGTCGAATTCGGCCCCCTTGATCGTCATGTTTTCCTGGACATCGCCGCGCGCCGATTCTGCCCAAACCGTTGCCATCGTTCGGTCGAGTTCCACGTCCCCCGGAGAAGCGACCTGGCGCATCTCCGTATTCACATCTGCCGTTAGCGCGATCGTCCGATCGGTTCGCGGAGCGCTGAATTCCTCGGACTGAATCGTTTGTGACAGATTCGGGTCATCCTGGGAATCGATCGCGATGGTGCGGTCGTTCCCCGGGCCGGAGGGAAGATTGTCGACGGAAAACTCGTCCGACTGAATCGTTTGCGACAGTCGCGAATCGTCTTGGGAATCGATTTCCAGTGTGCGGTCGGACTGATCGGCGGGCGGGGTCGCCAACTCAAAGGTGCCACCCCCCAATTCGAACTCCGCCGACTCAATCGTCGCCGCCGGTTGAGTTGGCGGGCGACGCGTGCCCGCATCAATGGTCGGTCCGGGAAGTTCCATCGACAGGTCGTCGAGTTGAATCGTGCGATCGGAACCCGAGTCGACGGGGGGAACGGCAGGCGTTCGACGTTGAACGGTGACCGCCTGAGAATCCCTCCCAGCCGCCATCGCTTGTGAGTCGCGGTTGGATCCCGGCAAAACGTCCCCGCTCAATTGCGAAATCGAGATATCCACGTCAACCGTTTGGTCCGCTGGAGTTTCTTCCTGGGACTGGAATTCAATGGTCCGGTCACTGGTGGGAGGAGAGGATCTGGGAAGCTGTTCCGGGAAGAACTCTTCGGACTGGATCGTCTGCTCATTGGACATGTCCAAATCCGCGTCGGACTCGCCCCCTTGCAATGGCAGTCCACACGCCCGGCAGGTCGGCTGCGCCGAATTCGCCGGGTCGATCTTCACTCCGCATCGGGGACAACTGGTCATCGCAACGCCTCGAAACACACAACGCACCACCCCGAGATCAACTACGGCCCGGGAATTGGACACATCGCACTAGTTTACCTGACCGCCGGGTTTGAAAGACAATCGAACCTCCTTTGGTCCAACAACGCCGCAGGTCTCGAAGGGACTTTGGCGATTGCACCGGTCGCATCGATCGCTCAGGAAAGGTCGAATTCTCCACACTGGGCGGTGTTGGACCACACTATCCCTGTCCGAGAGCCCGCCGAATCTTTCGGAGCCACGGCGAAGCGACCGGTGGGGATTCCTTTTCACGCGAAACCAGCGCGGCCAGGACTTCCTCATCCCAGGGCCGGCGTGACGACGCCCCGGCGGCGATCACGCTGGCGGCCGCCAGAGCCACCACTCGTCGCGGACTCACCGCCCGCCCGCGAGCATTCTCCGCGCCCGTCAGCACAGGCGGGGCGATCTCCGAATTCAAGGTGGAGGATGGAACAACGGCCGCCGATTCCTTATCTGGTTGCGAGCCCTCGTCCGGGGCCACATCGCTGGGAAAATCGGGCTCCTCTTCGGTCGGTAATGCGTCAAAGCCAGCGTCGGCACCGTCCGACGGTCGACCGCCCCGAAGTTGCACATCGCTCAACAATCGCCGGGTGGCTTCCCCGACCTCACGCAGGTACACCCGATAACGACCGTCGGGGAGCCGGCGAAACAGCGCGGGGAGGTTGTCCAGGACATCTTCTCCGAGAGGAATCGACTCCGAGACCTCTCCATTGGCGTCGAGAACTTCCAGCACGATCTCCCGCGATTCCACGCGTGACTCCTCCTGCTCGGCCGTCAGCAACGGCGGAACCCGTGTATCCATGGAGGGGGGCACGATGAACGCGTTGAGAATGATCGAAGTCACCGGCGCCGGCAGGGTCACCTGAGGCAGATTCACCGCCAGCACAAACACCGGAAACGCCAGTCCTTCGCCGGGAATTTCGGCGAACGTCAGAACAGCTTGAAAGCCATTTCCGACCGTGAGCGTTTCATGGAGCGAGAGGGGAGTTGTGACGTCGGGTTGATGCAACCCGGTCAATGAAATCTGGAAAAAGTCATGCAACGTGACTGTGATTGGAATCGATTTGGAGCTGTCAGTTTTATCTGGGTTGGAATTATAGAAATGCTGGAACTGGAAACTGGTCGGATCGCCAAAGTACTGCTGGGTCGTGGTTCCATCGTGCCAGTCAATCACCACGATATAGCCGTGGCCGTGGGGATCACCGATTTGACCCGAGACGGTCGCGATACTGTTGTGGACGAGCGGCGCATCGACGTAAAGGAGTGAGGGGGATAGAACGGGAACGACGCCAAACACTGGACCTTCCCCCAATCCGGGAACGAACCCCAATCCTGGGACAACACCACCAGGGGGAACGAATCCCGGCCCCGCTTTGAGTTGCACATCCGATCCGAAATCGACGATCCGCTGGGCGACTCCGATGATCTGCCCGGCATTTTCGACTTCAATGTCAAATTCCGCACCGGAATCTCGCAGCACGAGGTTCTTTCCCGCTTGCAGAAAGACGCTGCCGTTTCCTCCCACCGCGAGAATTGGAGCCTTGGTCAACAGATCGCTTCCACTCAGGGCGTCGCCGTCGGATGTGAGGCTGATGTTGCCCCCGCCAATGGTTTTGACCTGGCTGAGAATCGAGAGTTTTTTCGCGTTGTCGACTGAGATCCCTCCGCCAGTGTTCGTTAGACCAACCAGGCCGTCGACGGTTCCCACCGTGAGGCCGGTGCCCGTGTTGTTGAAGATGTCGATCTCTCCACCGTCCGTATTGGCGGCGGCGACCAGGTCGACCGCGGTTTCCAGGCGACCGTTGGGACCAGTCGAACCAATTCCTCCCGACGAACGCATTTGCAATGATTTCGCCCGGATATCAACCTCGTCCCCTCCCTTGCCGTCGACAATTCCGCCCGCCAGGCTCTGCAAGGCAATCTGGTTGGACGACTCCACATTCTCAATGACCAGTGCGCCGGCCGAGACGACCCGCACATTTCCCGCATGATTCCTCACTCCGGGGAATTCACCGGACGACTCGCCGGCTGAACCCAGAGTGAGCGGATTCGTCGAGACTCCGCTCACGTCAATTTCGCCCGAAGTGAAATTCTCGGCGGCAAGTCGCCCCGCGTCGACCTGCAAAGGCACGAACGGGTCACCGATCCCCAGTTGTGCCACAAGCGCCACGCGACCGGCGGAAACGTTGGGCATGCCGTCTGGCCCGGCGCGACGGATCGCGCCGGAATCGGTGCGAATCGCCGCGGAATTGGTGGTCTTCACGCTGGAGACCGTGATGTCACCATCCGTCCGCAATTGCACATCGCCTTCCCCGGCGTCGATTCGGGAACCGGTTGCCATCTGGATCACGCTGCCCAACGAACCTGGTAGCGCGTCGGCGGTGATGGAGATCGGACCTTGCGTCGAAACGAGCGCTCCCGCGGCACCAAACGTGACATTGCGTCCGGCCGTCAGAAGCAATGGCGCGGTCGTGCTGGACAGGCGGCCGTCGACGCGAGTGTCGGCCCCCGTGATGAGCGATGTCCGCAATTCCCCGATGTCGGCGGTTTCGCTGGTGGCGATGTGGATTCCCCCCAGATTCGCCAGTGAGCCGATCGTCACCAATCCGCTCGTCCCGGTGATGTGGTTGAGATCGTCCCGACTCAGGTTGAAGTCGGCCGAGGTGTCACCGATACCGATCAATTCCGCCGCATGGCGCGGGTTGAGGAACACGTTCCCCGCGCCGGCGGAGAGGTGGCCCGGGATGTCCACGTCGACCGCGGTGAATTCGATCTCATGTCCGAAAGTCTCCGCCGATTCGACAGTGAGTGTCCCCTCGGTCACGACGCGGAGATCTCCCGCGTGACTTTGAACCCCGGGGAGTCCGCCCGCGGCACCGAGTGTCAGGGAATCGGTGGAAACGCCATGGATGTCGATCCCACCAGTGTTCGTGTTATCGGCGGCGATGGTTCGAACGGCGGTCTCCAGCGCGTCGCCACTGGTCCCGATCCCGCCCGCCGCCCGCAGGACCAGTTCGTTCGCGCGAATGTCCGCGGCAGAACCGAGCTGTCCGTCAAAGATCCCCCCCGCGCGGCTCTGCAACGAGACCTGCGTGGGGGCCTCAACGTTTTCAATGATCAGATCACCCTGTGTGATGACGTGGGTATCGCCGACGAGATTGCGAACCCCCGGCAGACCGCCCGCCGGTCCCAGCGTGAGTGAATCGGACGAGACTCCGCGGATCTCGATGTGGCCGGTGGTTTTGTTCTCGGCGGCGAGACGGCGAACCGACGTCTCGAGCGCGTCGGTCGCCAATCCGATTCCACCGGTCGACCGCAACACCAGCTCGTTGGCGACAATGTCGGGTGAATCCCCCGCTTGGCCGTCGAAAATCCCGCCTTCAAGGGTTTGCAGCGAAACCTGAGTTGAAGATTCGACGTATTCCACAAACAGCGATCCTACCGTGACAACATGGGTGTCCCCCGCCAGGTTGCTCACGCCAGACAGGCCGTCAACCGCCCCCAGGGTGAGTGACTCGGTAGAAACGCCGCGAATCTCAATTCGGCCGGCGGTCGAGTTCTCGGCTGCGACCCGCCGCACGTCGGTTTCGAGCGCGTCGAAGGCGGTTCCAATTCCACCCGATGAACGTAATGCCAACCTCGTCGCGCGGATGTCAGCAACGTCTCCCGACTGACCATCGAAGATGCCTCCCGAATTGCTTTCAAGAGAGACCAGAGTCGGGGATTCGACGTTTCGGATGATCAGATCGCCCCGGTTGACCACGTGAACGTCACCAGCGAGATTGCGGACCCCCGACAGTCCTCCCGTTGGTCCCAATGTGAGTGGCGTGGAGGCGACACCGCGGATTTCAATTCGGCCCGCTGTGGTATTCTCCGCCGCGAGGAGGCGAACTTCGGTTTCGAGGGGTGATGTTGTTTCTCCGATGCCAAGCACGGCACGAAGGATCGCGGTGTCGGCCGTGATATTCACCTCGCCCGACGGACCAGCATGCGTGATCGCTCCGGAGCGACTATGAATCGAAGCGGTGCGCGTGGTCAGAATCTTCGCGAGTTCGACATTGCCGTCGGCGTCGAGGGTCACGTTACCGGTCCCGCCGTCAACCTTTGAGCCGGCGGCCATGAAGACCCCCCCCCCCAGATTTCCCGGGAGCGCGTCGGCGGTCAGTGTGATGGGGCCATTCGTCGAAACAAAACTCCCCACGGGAGCGAATCGAATGTTGTTGCCAGCGGTCAATGACAACGGCGCGGTGGTGCTGGAGAACGAACCGTTGACTGTCGCGTCTCCGCCTGTAATCAACTCGGTGCGAAGGTCCCCCAAGGCGATGGGTTCGGTAGTACCGATACGCATTCCGCCTGTATTCGCCATTGATCCGATTGTGACCAGTCCCGATGTGGCGACAATATGGCTGAGTTCGGCCTGGCTCAAGCAGAAGTCGGCGGTCGTGTCGCCAATGCCGATCACCTCTGGAGGACTGGAGGGATTCAGGAAGACATTGCCGACTCCAGCGGTCAGGAATCCATCCAGGTCAATATCCGCGGAGGTGATGCTCAGATCGTGCCCTGTCGAATGGATGGTTTTTCCAGCCGCCAGTGAAAACAGGCCCACGAGATCGAGATCGGTATCCGCCATGAACGACATCGGGCCTTCTGTGGTTGTCACGCTGGCCGTCAGGAAAATTCCGTCGTTCGCTTCGACCGAGAGTTCTCGGAAGAAGCTGTCCGCACCTTGAAACGTCACGAATGTGCTTCCCTGGAGCGCGAGAACACGCACGCTCGCAACCCCGGCGCTATCTGTCGCAGTCACTCCATCAACAGTGACACTGCCGCCGGCCCCACCTCCGAAAACCAATTGCGCGGCAGTGGTGTTTCGAAACTCATTCGAGTCGAATGACCAATCGCCGACGGCATTTCCGATTCCCATGGAACGCCTGTTCGTCGCACGCAGTGTGGCGGTGCCCGCCACGGTCAACCCGCCTTGGAGGTCGATATCCGACGAGACCAAGAGTGCCGACTGGCCCGCGACATCGATGCGACCTTTCGCCACCAGCGGCCCGAAGCCATCATTTCTCCGGTCCGCGTTGATTGTGAGGTCACTCGCGGTTGCCAGTCGATCGTCAAGCGTCACTCCGGAATTCGCCAACAGTTGCAACGTGCCGGATCCCAGCAGTCCACCGGTGGCGGCACGAAGTCGCATCGCTCCCCCGGCACTGACCACGACTTCGTTGGCGAACGTGATCCGATCGTTGCCGTCCGGCGTGGCGTCGGAATCACCGTTGAGCGTCAAATCACCAGTGTCGGTACTCAGATTCGATGACACGCCAATACCGGCATCAGCGAGAACGCTTAGGGACTGAAACGTGCTTGAGCCGCCAGTGAATTCAACACGCCGATCATCCCCGGTCGCCGTCAGTCGGACGAAGTCGATATGTGAGGAATTGGCGCGGGAGACCGTCCCCACAATAATATTACCGTTGTTTGCGTCACCGATGTCCAACTCCGCCGTCACCAAACTGTTCAATTCGGTCGGAGAGAGCGACCAGTCGCCAGTGGCGGTTCCCAGCGCCATCGTTCGCCCACTGTGTGTCAGGAATGTCGTCTTGCCGGTTCCGCTGTTGATCCCGGAGTCCAAAGCCACATCGGCCGAGATGACTGTGACCGAGTGATTGTTGCTATTGAGCGTATGTCCCCCCGTGCCGATTTGAAACGTCCCCGGTCCGGTCCGATCCGTGTCGGAATCGATGAACACCTCTCCCGCGACATCCATTCCACTCACTACAAAAACTCCGTCTCCCCCGTAGAGATTCAAATCTCCTGAAGCGGCGATTCTCTGAACTGACGAAGCCAAACTCAGCGTTCCTGCCGCCTTCAATGTCCTGACACCCTCCAGTTGTATCGGATTTGTTCCCGCCAGTGAGCCAAAGGTTCTCAACTCCAGATCGCCAGACGTTGTCGTCACATCCGCAGCGACGACAATCCCCTTCCTGATGTCCACCACCAGGCTTGTGAACTCGTTCGCGATCCCCTGGAACAGGATTCGAGAGTCATTGGTCGATGTCGGTCCCGACAATCGCCAGTGTTCAATGCTTCCACCCGCCCCCTGGACCCCATCCAAGGTCATTTCGCCATTCGTCGATCCGCCAATTGCCAGTTCTCCGGCGGTGATCCGACTGATTTCTCCATTGTCGAGCGTCCAGTCACGGACCGCATGACCTAAGCCGATTGTCCGCAGCGCAGTCGTTGTGAGCGTTGTCGTTCCCACACCGCTGGAAAGTCTCCCCTGCAGGTCGATGTCGGCTGACGCCACGGAAATCGCCCCTCCCGTCGTCGAGACGATCGCACCCGGTAGAGCCTGGAACGTTCCGATCCCATTCAGGTTCTTATCCGCGTCCACCGTCAGCGTTCCATTCGCCGTCAGATTCGCTCCGAGTCGGACCCCTTCATTCGCACTCAGGGAGACGTTTCCTGCCGCGGTTGTTGTCGAATCGATTTGGATCTGATTTCCTGCGGTCAATACGACGTTGCCGGCACCAGCGATGCTTCCGTGGGTTGACGTGAGTTGAATCGAGTTGTTGGTCGCAGTCAGTGTGGCACCGGCTGCGATTTGGATGTCCCCCCCCGCCGCGACTGTAAGAGCCCCCCTCGTCGACAGGATCGACCTCGCTGCGGCGATTGTGCCGGTCGCTTCGAGCTGGATCGCGCCGCTCGCAGACGTAAGGAATCCCGCAGTGATATTCGCCGAACCGTTGCGGCCGGTCACGACTCCGCTGGCTGTCGCGGAGACGCCGGCCTGAAGCACAAGTTTGCCAGTCCCTTGCGTCCGAATGGTGTTCGCGGTGTTTAGAAATCGGATCCCGCCAGTTGCCAGATCCCCGTGCGACGCGTCGTTTCGCGTTTGCAGAGTCAGACTGACGTTGCTTCGCATTCGGAGGACACCATCGGTCGTCAAACTGGCGAGTTCGATCCGATCCGTCGCTTGAATCAGAACATTCGATTGCGCCGCTTCCAGTGCCGTTTCTGAGATCGTGAACTCTCCCGTTGGAACGTCGCCGAAAAGAATCACATTCGCGGGATCACCCGGATTGGGAACGTTCGGGTTCAACTGATTGTTGTTCGCTCCACCATTCTGGTTGACGATTGTTACGGTCCGCGGGTCAAGTAACAGGGTTCCCATGGTTCCCTGCAAACCACGCAGGTCCGCCGACCCGCGATACAGAACGGTGTCCTCGCTTGAGACCTCCGCGAATCCCCCGGCACCGCCGATGCCCACCGCGGAGATCGTTCCAGAGAACCCGGTCAGTTCGCGCGACCAGATCACCACGGTACCACCGTATCCAGCCGCACCAGTGCCATCGGCGCGCAGATTCGCGTCCGTGGCGATCCAAACGCGATCCGCGGTCGTGAAGTCTCCGGGAGTTCCATGGAGGTCACCGCCAATGCGGATTGTCCCTCCCGAACCCGCTCCGGAAACATCGATCAACGCGCCATCTTGAATCGAGACGCGTGTCGCGAACAGGTCGACTCGACCGCCACTCCCGGATTCGCCAATTGACGTCAGTTCAATCCGACCCGACACGGTGATGAGAGAGTCGTCGCCACCAAAAATCGCAACGGAATCTCCACTGCCGACGATCTCGCCCGCAATGTCCGCGCGGTGCGCGTGGATCGCGAGATCACCGGTGCCAAGTTCCACCCGCCCCTGAACCGCCAGCGATTCGGAATCGAGTTTGAGATCGACATTTCCCCCAGATTGCCAATTTCCCACGTGGAGCTGGTCGCCCGCCCCCTGGAGGTCAATCCGCAACTGCGACGACGGGGTCTGGAAGTTGAATTGTCGTCCGTCAGACAGGCCAATTCGCCCTGTCGCGGGAGACTCCGTTGTATTCAAGGAAACCGTTTGTCCGACGACGTCGCTCGAAAAACTCCGCGATGTCGCCGCGAGCCGGTCATCCACCCGATCCACACTCCCCCCAAACTGAATTGTGAACGACTGAGACGGACCGGAAACCGCAATCCGCCCCCCCTGATCGGACCATTCGGTGGCGATCGAATTCGCGACACCACCCGCCAGCGTCAACCTGTCTCCGTGCCCGACTCCTCCCTCAAATGCCACGATCCCCGTCAGTAAACTGGTCCCTTGGGAGAGATCCACGGCCAGTGACTCGGCGTCTTCGTTCCCGACGACTTTCAGGGACTTGAACGCGTCGACTTTCGTCTCAAAGACCTTTTCGCCATTCACCTGGATTTCGAGTTTGTCGCCGCTGGCGCTGTGGGCCACCCCGACCTGGTACGAATCGGCCTGTCCGTCCGCCTTTCCCGCCCGCAGCACGATATTGCCTGCGGATTCGGTAACCGCCCCGGTGAACCCCGCCGGTACGCCGTTCAGAACCCGCCGGTCCTCCAAGCGGTGTACCGCCAGGTTCGCCGGCGTTCCCCGCCGTGCCGACTGGGAACCGCTCGATCCGGTCCCCCCCCAGGCTTTCTTGAACCAATCCATCCACTGGCTGGTCGACATGCTTTCGTCACCCTCAATCCGCCGGAACCGCACAATCCGCACAATCCGCACAATCGGCTTCGGTTGCCGAGTTCAACGGAAATTCTCACACTGCATTATCGACCCTGCCCGGGTCGTGGTCAAATTCCGGTCGATCCGGTCGACCCGTGCGGATTGCGCACCCTTTACCCTGCGTCGAATTCTTCATTTTCGAGGATCGTCCCGTGAAACTCGTCGTCCGTGCTGTCACGCTGGTTCTGTGTTACATTCTGTTCCTGAACACCAGGGCAGTGGCGCAGGGGACTGTGGAATCCAACGACGAAGAAATCAAAATCGTGACCCGGACTCTGGAGGCGTCGATCCGAAAAAAGGGGTACGTGACCGGGGTCTCCGCCCAGTCGTTTCTCGACCGCAAAACTGGTTTCCGAGACGCGGGCTTTGGCCTCGACATCGTCGACTGGATCATGGAACCGGGGAGCGACGAGGCCTATCGCGACCAGCTTGACAAGGAACTGATCTACCAGTTTGGCAATCCCTACCACGGCAAGACTCCGAAGCGGTCGATCGAGGGGCCGCAAATCTGCACGCAGGCCCGTCGGCTTGATCCCCAAGTGACCACGGGTCCGGACTTTATCGCGATTCAGATGAAATACCAGTACAAGACCGCCGCCCCGGGGAAGAAGACCGGTTCCACTTGGCGGCAGACGATCGTCTTTCCCGAAGGCAAACGCTATTTCCTCTCCTGCGATCGGATTGAGGCGGTCAACAGCAGCGATGCGATGTTCCTGCGGCTCGACATGCCCGGCCACATCAAGCACAAGAATGGTGATCGCTTCAGCAAAGTGTATTTGAGTTACGCGGGCGAGATTGAACCGAAGGAATTTGAGAAGGACTTTGCTCCGGACGAGAAATTCAACTACACCCGAGGTCGCGATCCGCTCCCCAAACGGTTCATCCGCGCGTACCGCCTGCGCGATCCGGAAACCGGAAAAGATGGTCCTTGGCTCGCCGGCATGACGCTCGCCCCCGACGTGGTTTCGGAGGCGTGGTGTCATCAGCGCGGCTATATTTGCATGATCGAAGAGTTCGGCGGCCGCCCCGTGAAGGCTGGGGAGTCATTCCAGGCGGCGTTCATCGTCGGGTATTTCGATTCGATCGAAGAATTGCACGCGGTTTATGACGCCCACGCGGGGCATACTGGGCTCGAAGCGAACGCCATGGGCTGGAAGCTCGTCAAGTAAGGCTGAAAGCAGGGAGTTTTCATGGGGCGATTTCCCTACGTGGGACGTTGTTTTAGAGACAGCGTCGATCGCCGGAGCGGCAGCGCCGTGGCATGAGTTCATTGCCCCGCTGCCCGAAATTCGCGGCGAGCGTCCAGCGGGGCCGGCTCGCCGCGGCGAGCCGCGGCGAGCCGCCTACGGGGATTCAGGCGATCTCGAACCGGAATCGCCCCTGGCGGGCCGCCGCGAGCGACATCACTCGCTTGAGTTCCCGCAACTCTGTCGCGATTTCGTCGGCCATTTCAAATTCCGCGGCGTACTCGGCGTTCCCTTCGATCTGAGCCAACAGAGAAGAGACACACTCCAGTCCCTCCTCGCACGGGAACCACTCGTCAAACGGCCCCAGCCGCTCGGCGAGATCTTCAGGATCGCCGTCGAAGTCTTCCGGAACTTCGCGATTGTCGGCGAATGACGACAGCCGCGGGAGTGTGCATTCGTCGGCGAGATCCTCGAGGATCTCCAACTCCGCGAGCAGTCCTTCGCCGGTGGTCGCGCAGCGAATGTCGTCGAATTTTGGCTGAAAGACCGGGATGATTCCAATGCTCATGTTATGCCAGCAGCTCGCGTACGTCGGCGACCGCGCCGGTGATCGCCGCCGCGGCGACCATCGCCGGGCTCATGAGCAGCGTCCGTCCGGTGGGGCTGCCCTGCCGACCTTTGAAATTCCGGTTCGAGGACGACGCACACACCTCGCGCCCCACCAGTTTGTCGGGGTTCATCGCCAGGCACATCGAGCAGCCCGCCGCCCGCCAGTCGAAGCCGGCGGCACGGAAGATCTCGTGCAGCCCCTCGGCTTCCGCTTGGGCCAGCACCTGTTGCGAACCGGGAACGACCAGAGCTCGGACGTGCGGCGCGACTTTGCGTCCCTTGGCGACCGCCGCGGCCTCGCGCAGGTCCGAGATCCGCGAATTGGTGCACGATCCGATAAAGGCGACGTCAATACGGGTTCCCTTGATCGGCTGATTGTCGTGGAATTCCATAAAGGCCATCGCCTCGCGAATTCCCTTCTGCTCACCAATGGGCAACTTCGACGAATCCGGAATCTTCTCGGAAACGCCCACGGACTGGGCGGGGTTGATCCCCCAGGTGACGGTCGGCTCGATCGACGCTCCGTCGAGTTCGACCCGGTCGTCAAATTGGGCGTTCGCCGGTGAGGCGAGGCTCAGCCACCACTTCGCCGCCCGCTCGAACGCTTCGCCCTTGGGAGAATGCGGCAAGCCACGCAAGTAGTCGACCGTGGTCTGGTCGGGATTGATGTAGCCGCAACGGGCACCACCCTCGATGCTCATGTTGCAGACGGTCATCCGCTCTTCCATCGTCATCCGGTCGAAGACTTCGCCAGCGAACTCGTACGCGTAGCCGACGCCCCCTTCCACTCCCAGCTTGCGGATGATGTGCAGGATGACATCTTTCGCATACACGCCAGGGCGGAGCTTGCCATTGACCCCGACCCGTCGCACTTTGGGTCGACCGAGCGCCATGGTCTGCGACGCCAGGACGTCGGCAACCTGACTGGTTCCGATTCCGAACGCGATGCAGCCGAACGCACCGTGTGTGCTGGTATGGCTGTCGCCGCAGGCGAGGGTGATTCCCGGTTGCGTGAGTCCCATCTCGGGACCGACAACATGCACGATGCCCTGGCGTTTGTCGGCGAGATCCAGCAGCGTGATGCCGAACTCGTGGCAGTTTCTTTCGATCGCCGACATCATTTCTTCGGCCAAACCGTCCGCGAAGGGGCGGGCCTGGTTGTCGGTCGGGATGATGTGGTCGACGGTGGCGAGTGTCCGTTCGGGAAACAACACGTGGAGACCCCGGTCGCGCAGCATCTGAAACGCCTGCGGGCTGGTGACCTCGTGGATCAGGTGCTGACCGATGAATAACTGAGTCTGACCCGAGGGGAGCGTGCGGACTGTGTGCAGATCCCAGACGCGGTTGAAGAGGTTTTGCGAGCCAGTGGTCGACATGGAACGGGGGTGAGTTTCGAATTGGGGGCGTATGAGTTCAGCGGGTATGATATCGCAGTCGCGGACAATTGCACCAGACCCGCAATTGACCTTTTCGACGATCGCGCGGTAATCTGTACAAACAACCGCTGATGACCGGCGGTTGGCAGGAGCCACGCCAGCCCGACTTCACGCGTTCTTGCGCGTATGTGCGGGCTGTTTTCGTACCGGTGACGCGCGGTCTGCCCTTACTTTCTCTGGATTCGGAATCGAACGACGATGACTCGCAGCAAATTCGTGTCGTGGGGATTAATGGCTCTCTTGGCGGCGGGGGCGGTGTGGATGTCGAACAGGTCCAGCGACGCCCAGGACAAGGCCGCCAAGGTCGCGAAAGAAGAAAAGGGGGAACAGCCGAAAAAGACCCCGATTCAGCTCTTCATGCGGAAAAAGCTCGAAGCGACGCAGAAGGTGATGGAGGGGTTGGCGATTGAGGATTACGATCTGATTGCCCAGGGAGCCCGGCAACTGCGGGGAATCAGCGCGGCGGCGGACTTTGCCGTCGTCAAGGAGGCGCTTTACACCCAACACGCCGACGAATTCCGGCGGATTGTCGACCGGATGGAGAAACAGGCGAAAGAAAAACGGCTCGATGGCGCGGCGCTCAGCTACATGGACATGACGATGAGCTGTGTCGAATGTCACAAGTTCGTGCGGAACATTCTGGTGACGGAGAATTAACGCGGCGGGTCGAGCGGCCGACGGAAGTCGGCC